>CAYPOV010000032.1:0-20945 GCA_964412385.1 uncultured Geminicoccaceae bacterium | reverse complement strand
GTCGTTGCTTATCAGTTCCTGATGTGCTTGATTATCGATTTTTTTCTCGGTGAGGTTGCGGATGTTGGCATTGCGCATGATCGGCAGATCGAGATCGCACAATTCGTCATCGAGCCAGACAGCCATGGCTTGTTTGGCGAGGCTCTTGCTGATGGACTCCGCAACACTGCGGCCGGTCGTGCCCGTTGGATGTTCCCGTTGATTGCCGTCGGGAAAAACAAGCGCGATCTTGCCTTGATGCTGATCGGCTTCGGGACGCTCGGATAGTGCGATAGCCATTGCAATTCTTCGATGTTGAAAGTCGTCGGTTGTGCAGCGCAATACGATCAGGCTGCGATGCACTAGTGGTAGTCACCAAAGGGCATGTCAACCATCAGCCGACGGCATGCGGGGCCGCTACTGACTGCGTTCAAGCTCGCCATAGACCGCGACCAAGCGTTCGCCGACTTTGTTGATGGCGAATTCGCTTTGAACGAAATCGCGCGCCCGTCCGGCAAGCCGATCGCGCACATCCTCTTGAAGATCGAGAGCCAAGCCTGTCGCCCATGCAAGCTCGTCCGTGGTCATTTCCTCGAGCAGCCAGCCGGTCGCTGCGGGCATCATCATTTCGTGTGCAGCACCGACGCCCGACATGATCACCGGCTTGCCAAGGGCCTGCGCCTCGAGCGTCACGCGCGGCAACGGAAAGGGTTTGTCATTCAAGAACGCGCAAATGTCCGCCAGCATGATGGCTGCGGGCATGTCCTCGCATTCGCTGACAAAGCGAACTTGGCGGTCGAGCCCTCGTTCCGCGGCATGGCTTTCGACGGCTTTGACAAAGGGTTGATGGGCTGTGTGATCGCCGATCAATAGCAGTTGGAGGTCCGAACGCTGCATCTGCGCCAATGCGTCAATCATCAGCAGGTGACCGAACCCTTCTTCGATTGGCGCAATGATCAAGACAACCTTGGAACCTGCATCGATGTTCCATCGATTGGCCAATGCACTGACTCGATGGCCTTTGATGGTCGCTGGATCGAATTCACGTTCATCGACCGTATCGTGCAGCACACGAATTTTGCCATTGGGCACGATGTCTTGGTCGATCAAGCGATCGGCCTCGAAATGCGTGCTCACAATCACCCGCTGGCAATTCTTGATGGTTTTTTGGATGGCCGGCGTGAGAACCGTGGATCCTTCCGAGAACGACAAGACCAGCGGCGTGCCGTCGGGGACCGCGTTGTGGGCCGCCTCGAGGCATTTGGTATCATGACAATGCACCAATGAGGCCTGGAATTTGGCGATCTGTTCGGCCAGCCTGCCGCGCTTTCTCCAGCCGCCGATCAGCGATGGCCGATCGAGGTTGAGAGCTTCGCAAACAATGTTGTTCGCCTCGGCAAGGGCGACACCGCTACCGCCCCCCGATACCAGAACCATGCGCCGATCATGCTCGGCCAGATAGCGGCCAATCCTGACGATCGACCGATCATCTTTCCCCAATTCCAAACGTGCCTTGAGGTGTAGAGCGGTCTGCCGTCGTCCTAGGATCGCCAAATTCGTCGACACCAACTATCGTCCAACAGAGGCCGATGAACATTAATTATGAAGTCATGAACCGGGGCCGAGGGTTCGGTTGCCGTGAGCTAGCATGTTGTGAGCAGACCGCCAAATCAAGAATGGGTTGAATATCGTAGTATGGCTGACACTTTGAAATTAGGGCCGGGCCGTGAGTTGGCATACCAAAGAAGTCCGGGAAGCGCCCCCGAAGTGCTTTTTCTGGGCGGCTTTCGTTCCGACATGACTGGCACCAAGGCTCTCTATCTCTCAGAACAGTGCAGCCGGTCGGGGCAGGCCTGCACGCGCTTCGACTATCGCGGTCATGGTGCCTCGTCCGGTGCGTTCACCGATGGCTGCATCGGCGACTGGGCGGATGATGCGCTTGCCATACTCGATCGCGTCGTCGAAGGCCCTGCCATCCTCGTCGGATCGAGCATGGGTGGCTGGATCATGCTGTTGGTGGCGCTCAAGCGACTGTCACGTGTCAAAGGGCTTATTGGCATTGCAGCGGCCCCCGATTTCACCGAGGACCTTATTTTTGCCGGTTTGAACGCCGCACAGAAGGCCAAACTCGAGAACAATGGCCGCATTGATTTGCCATCGCCTTACGGTGAACCCGATCCGATCACCCAGAAGCTAATCGATGACGGCCGGCAGCATTTGCTCCTTGGGAACGAGATTGGCCTGGGGTGTCCCGTGCATCTGCTGCAGGGACAGGAAGACCGGGAAGTGCCTTGGCGTACCGCGTTGAACCTGGCGGAGCGAATATCGAGCCGCCGGGTGGCCATTGAGTTGATCAAAGACGGTGATCACCGGTTGTCGAGAGACGAGGATTTGTTGCGGCTTGGCCGTGCGTTGGGTCATATGACGGATGATGTCCGGGCGAGGGAGGCATAGAGCATGGGCGAGACACGAGTTTTGTGGGCAGAGCATACGGCCGAGCAACTTCGAGCGAAGGCCAAGGACGACGCGATTGTCATTGTTCCGGTGGCATCGCTCGAGCAACACGGTCCTCACTTGCCAACAGGCACCGACACGATGCTGGGGGAAGAAGCGGCGAAGCGCACGGCTATCATGGCGTCGGCGACCCATCCGACCATCGTCACGCCAGCCATCTGGACCGGGCTTTCCGAACACCACATGAAGCTCGGCGGGACCGTGACATTGGATTTCGCGGGCCTGTTTGGTGTGATTCGCGGTGTTGTGACGTCCCTGAAGCGGCAAGGCTTTCGACGCGTGCTGCTACTCAACAGTCATGGCGGCAATGTTGCTGCCCTGCGCACGATTACCGAGGAGCTAACGCGCGATCTCGAGATGCCGATTGCGACCACGACCTATTGGCGCGTGGCGCAGGAAGAGATCGCATCGGTGCTCGAGACCCAAGACGGAATTCGTCACGCCTGTGAGGGCGAGACCTCGTTGATGATGGTGATCCGTCCGGATCTCGTCGATCATTCGCGATTTGCGGAAGCCAAGGACATGTCACGCGTCAGTGGTCCTGCCCGACCCGATGAGACCTACCGTTGGGTGAGCTTTGCGGACACCACTAAAATCGGGGTGATGGGCGATCCGACGGTTGCAACAATCGACAAGGGGGAACGCCTCTTCGATACTACGGCGCGCCACTTGGCCAGCGCCATCACGAGCGATGCCTTTTGGGGGCTTTAGCTCTCGGTTTCGATGCTGCTCAGAGCCGTGAGTGCGCCCGCGGCGATGAGGGCACTGCCACCGCCACGATTGAGCCAGAGCCGTTTGCGTTGATCGCGAAAGATCTGGGCGAGTTGACCTGCACCGACAGCGTAGGCGGCGGCGTTGGCAATCGCCAGTCCGAGAAAGATACCGCCCAGGATCATGAACTGCGGTAGCAGCGGCCGCGCTGGATCGATGAATTGTGGCACGAAGGCTACGAAAAACACGATGCCCTTGGGGTTCAAGGCCGTCACCAGCCATGTGTGCGCCAACATTCTGGTGTGGGAAAGTCGCGGGATGTCGGCAAGGTCTTCGACCGGATGTACCGGCGCGCGCCAAAATTTGATTCCCAGATAGACGAGGTAGGCGGCACCGATCCATCTGACGACGGTAAAAAGCATCGCCGAGGTGCTGAGCAGGACGCCAAGGCCTGCAAAGGACAAGAGGATCGCTGTGAGATCGCCGAGCCCAACGCCAATGATGGTGCTCCAAGCGGCGCGGCGGCCTTCTTTTAGGGCGTAGGTCACGACGAGAAGGACGGTCGGGCCCGGCACGATAAGGATGGCGAGACAAGCCAGCGAATAGGCGACGATAACGCTCAAATCCATGACCTACTCTTCAGCGCGAGTGACTGTTGCCAAGGCGCGTCAAACCATGGCTCATCAGGGCGATCGGCACGAGCCCCACAGCGATCAAAATGAGGGCCGGTACAGCGGCTTCCGCAATACGTTCGTCGCGTGCGAGATTGAAGACCTCGACGGCAAGGGTCTCGAAGTTGAAAGGCCTCAAGACCAAGGTTGCGGGCAGTTCCTTGACGACATCGACGAAGACCAGCACGCCCGCAACACCGATGGACCGCCAAACCAGTGGCAGGTGAACACGGCTGAGCCGCCCAATGGGCCCGGTACCCAACGTACTTGCGGCATCATCCAGTGATTCACTGATGCGTGCGAAGCCTGATTCAACCGCACCCACCGAGACCGCCATAAAGCGCACGAGATAGGCATAGCTCAGGGCGCCGATGGTGCCGATGAGGATCAAGCCGATATCGATGCCGAGCAGAGCCTCAAGCCAATCCGATAGAGCGTGATCGACGATGGCCAGCGGGATTAGGGTGCCGATCGCGATCACGGTTCCGGGGATGGCGTAGCCCATTTGCGCAACGCGATTGAGGTTGGCGGCGAGCGGTCCTTGCGAAATGCGCGTGTGAAAAACCAGCAAGAGGGCGATGGCGGCAGCGATGACGGCCGTGACAAGTCCGATCGTGATGCTGTTGACGAGAGCCTCTCTCGATCGCTCGGCGAGCGACCCGAAACCCACCTCGAGCGCCATGCCGGCCAAAAGAAACACCGGGAGCGCAAAGCCGAGCGTCACCGGGATCGCACAGAGCACGATTGCCATGACCATGGGCCAACCGCGGAGCCTGATCTTCTGGGCGTTGCGACCGGGTCGTTCTGCCAGATCGAAACGCGCATGCCGACGGCTGATCCGCTCGATGACAACCAGCGATAGGACAAGTGCCAAGAGCATGGTCGCCAATTGCGCTGCGGCGATCGGCGCCGACATCGAGAAATAGGCGCGGTAGATGCCGGTTGTGAAGGTTTGCACGCCGAGCAGTGACACCGCGCCGAAATCGGCGAGTGTCTCCATCAGCACCAGGGTCACGCCAACGGCTATGGCCGGCCGTGCGAGGGGCAGAAGCACACGCCAGCCCGCTTCGGTGATGCTGCAGCCGAGGGAACGGGCGGCTTCAATCAGCCTTGGGGATTGGTGGCTCAGATAGGCGCGAACGATCAGATAGACATAGGGATAGAGGGCCAGCGTCAGAACAAAGATCGCACCTTCGATCGAGCTCAGTCGCGGGAACCAGTACTGATTGGCGGCAAGGCCGGTGACATCGCGGATCAAGCTTTGGACCGGCCCGCTGGATGCGAGAAAATCGTAATAGACGTAGGCGAGGATATAGGATGGCAGCGCCAGCGGAAGAACCAGTGCCCAGTTGAAGATGGCACGGCCCGGAAAGCGGCAGATGGCGGTGAGCCACGCGGCACCGACACCGAGGAACATCGAGCAACTGCCGACGCCGAGCACCAGCCAGAAAGTGTTGATGACATAGCGGGGGAGCACGGTTTCCGCGAGATGCGGCCAGACATCGCCTGCCGGGAACAGCACGCTCAGCGCGATGCTCAGAATCGGTGCGGTGATGGCGAGGGCGGTCAGCGAGGCTGCGATCCGCAGGAGAAGCCGCACGGTATTGGGGCGGATCTGCCAACGGGGTTGTGACCCCCAGCTTCTTTGGAGTGTTCTGGCCATCTAGCGTTGAAGACTATTCATGGTACGATCGGATTTTCTCTTTGTTGACCCGGAAAGCCAAGTCGTCGCAAGAATGCGCCGAGTCATTCGGGGGCCTATGCGTGCCTGACGTTAAGATAGTGATCGGCAACAAGAATACCTCGTCCTGGTCGCTCCGGGCGTGGTTGGTCTTGGCTGTAACAGGATTACCCTTCGAGGAAATCCGTGTGCCCTTGAGGCGTGCCGACACGCCCGAACGGATTCGGCGCTATTCGCCTTCCGGAAAAGTTCCAGCACTGATCGTCGAGGGAGAAACCATCTGGGATTCCTTGGCGATTGCCGAGTTCCTGGGTGAGGTCCAGCCTTCGCTTTGGCCGGGAGACGAGCGGCTTCGTGCGATAGCGCGCTCGATCAGCGCCGAAATGCATTCCGGCTTTGTTGATCTTCGCACATTCATGCCGATGGATTTTGTCGGCCGTTTTGGCCCGCCCGGCAAAATGCATTCCGGTGTCGCGCGGGATGTTCAACGCATCTGCAAGATTTGGCAGGAGTGGTTGAGCAGGGAGCAGCCCGGCGGACCGTTTCTTTTCGGCGAGTTTTCGATTGCCGATGCAATGTATGCGCCGGTCGTCTCACGCTTGGTGACCTACGCTGTGCCCGTCGATCCCGTGATCAAGGGCTATATGGATGAGATCATGGGCATGAGTGAGATGCGGGCTTGGGGCAAGGCCGCGGAGGCCGAGCTCGCTTCAGGGGGGCTGAACGATCCGCCTCTGTTGCACAAGGAATCCGCCGAAGAGGTTCGCTCGGAACCGCCGCCAAAAGCCCAACCGGCACCACCTGCCGAACCGGAGATGCCACCCTTGCCGCAGCCTCCGGTGAAGACGATGCCGGAACCCCAGGCACCGCCGACTGATGCCGCGCCGCCCGAAGCCGTAGTCCCCGAAGCTGAAGCACCCGATGAGCAGCAGCCGCCGCTAACGACACACGAGCCTCCCGTGCCGCCACGACCTGCGGCGCAGCAACCCGAATCAGGCATCAGGGCACTCGGGACGGTTCGAGCCCAGGTCGATTTCGATGCCCCGCCGCCCCGGATGGGAGCTGTCTCGAGAAGGCGGGCGGCCCGCGCTGCCCAAGCCGAATCACCGCCGCAATCGGATTCGGATACCTTTTTTTTCGGAATTGACGATAGCGAAGCTGCAGCCCCGGAGCCGCCGCAAAATGTCGTAGCCGCGGCCGGAGGCCAATCCGCGACTGTCGAAACCTCGACAGCGTCAGCAGGTCAATCGGCTCGGCGTCTCTTTAAGCACCCGGTCCGGTTGTCGGAGATGGGCGAGACGGTCGTCCAAAAAACAGCCGACGTCACTGAGCGCAAGGACGAAGAGCGCCGCGCGCCGAATCTCCAAGAACTTAGCGAGGACGTCGATTTGCCGCCGGTTTCGCAACAGCCTGATGCCAAGCCATCCGAAGCGGCCTTACCGGATGCCGAAGCGCTCGACGATGAGGAGCGTAGTGCTCCGCGACGCCCAGCGGTCAAACCCATAGGTGGCGAAATTCATCGAAGACGCTAGCGTAAAGGTCGCGCTTGAAGACAACGATAAGCTCGAGAAGCTGATCTTCGCTTAGCCACCGCCATTCCATGAATTCAGGCGTGTGCTTGGTAAGATTGATGGCGTCATCATCGCCCTCAAAGCGATAGAGGAGCCATTTCTGCGTTTGTCCGAGATAGCGTCCTCCCCAGATGCGGCCGGCGATATCCTTGGGCAGGTCGTAGCTCCGCCAGTAACGGCTTGAAGCCAATAACTTCGCTTGGCTCGTGCCGATCTCCTCGTCCATTTCGCGAAGACCGGCCTCTTCGGGGGTCTCGTTCTTGTCGATGCCGCCCTGGGGCATTTGCCAAGCCTCGACCGAGATGTCGATGCGCCTGCCGACGAAGATCCTGCCTTCACTAGAAAGCAGGACGATGCCGACACCTAGGCGATAGCCTTCCTTCGGCTTTTCGGTAAGGTGGCATGTCATTGAGGAAATTCCGAGCGGTCGTTGTCGGTGAACTTGTGCGTCAGTGTGAGGGATCTGCCAAGACCGCAGAGATCGGCGCAAGCGCCAGCCCCTTGTCCTCGAGCGTTTCGGACCATTGATTGATGAGGTTGAAAATCAGCGGATAGGGTCTGGAATAGGCCGTCGCCTGACCGGATCGCAATGCCTCGTTGACGAGTGCCGCCAATTTCGCTTCGATCGATGCCGGAGCGAGATCTTCATCGAGTCTGATATCAATCGCCGAATAGGGAACACCATATTCAAGGGCCACATCCTTGAGATGGTCACCGCCGAGTTCCACCAGCCCCAATCCGTGGCTCGCCAGGTCCTGCGCGACAAAACGAAACCGGGCCGGATCATCGGCGAATTTGCCGGCCTCGCCGGCAAAGCCGAGATAGCCTTGGCCTCTCGACATCAGGGCTCGTAGCTTATGCCGGAATTCGTCTTCGGTGGCGTCGAAGAACAACGTGGCCGGCCCCGGATCGATCCGCGGGTACGCGACCGGCTCGAGCGTGAGCATGGTGAAAACTTCGTGGCCGCGCCATCGCGCGTAGCGCATCCAGGCATCGTTATCGGCGCCATAAGGCGAAAAGCCGAGATCAATGGTTGGTGGCAGTGATGATGCCGCTTCCGTTAGCGCACCATCGAGACCCAGATCGGTGATCAGAATTGCGATTCTGCCCGACCGGCTGAGATCCCCGCTGCTGCGGCGGTAGCGGCTCCAGGAACTGCTATTGTCGTTACCGCGCGGGATCGGCCCGAATTCGCTTTCCGTCAACAGCTCCGGCAGAGGATCGACGGGCGGGGCTTCAGGCGGTGGTGGCGTCGAAGCGATGGCCGGGGGAGCTGGAACCTCTTCTCTTGCAGGCTCGCTCAGGGGTTCCGGGACAGGCGGAATAGGCGCTTCGACCGCAATCTTGTCGGCTAGTTGGATGGGCGCCTTGGGCTCGATCAGCATCATGACCAAGCTGCCGAC
Source organism: uncultured Geminicoccaceae bacterium (assembly GCA_964412385.1). Taxonomy (GTDB): domain Bacteria; phylum Pseudomonadota; class Alphaproteobacteria; order Geminicoccales; family Geminicoccaceae; genus JBGSYN01. The sequence goes on along the minus strand of CAYPOV010000032.1, from coordinate 12,415 downwards.
GATACCGCCGATCAAGACAATGCCCGCCAACACGAGCGGCAGTTTAGGATTAGCCAGCCGCTTGAGGAAAATCCTCACTCTTGAAGGTCCGTCGCCCATTCAGGCGACGGTTCCAAGCAGTACAGATTGGATGACGAGGGTCAGTTGGCCGTGTCCTCGTCGAGCCTGGCTTCGTAGAGCGAGATGCCGCGCAGCAGATCGACAGCGCGCTCGAGCTGGTAATCGACATCATCGTCTTCGGGCGTAACCGTTGCTTCACCCGCGACCTCGTCGATAGCCTCGTCTTCCGCATCTTGGTCGTTATCGAGGCTTCCGCGCAGGTCGGCCTCGCGGCGCCGTGGCTGATTTTCCAAGAGCTCGACATTGGCTTGACGTACGGCAATGTCGGGCGCAATGCCCTTGGCCTGAATCGAGGTCCCTGCAGGGGTATAATAGCGGGCGGTGGTCAGGCGAATAGCACCTTGACCCGAGATCGGCATGATGGTCTGCACGGATCCCTTACCGAAGGACTGCATGCCCATGACGATCGCACGCCGATGGTCTTGCAGGGCGCCGGCGACAATTTCCGATGCCGATGCTGAACCGGCATTGATCAGCACCACCATCGGCAGGCCATCAAGAACATCACCTTCTCGAGCATTGTAGCGCTGGATGCTTTCGTTTTCGCGGCCTCGGGTCGAGACGATCTCGCCGCGCTCGAGGAAGGCATCGGAGACCGCCACGGCCTGATCGAGGAGCCCGCCCGGATTATTGCGTAGATCGAGCACGAAGCCATGCATCTCGTCGCCGAGCTCGGCCTTCATTTCCTCGATCTCTTCCTCCATCTCGGGGCCGGTCTGCTTGTTGAATGTCGTCAGCCGAATATAGCCGATGTCGTCCAAAACGCGCGCCTTGACGGGAGAGATCTGGATAACCGCACGGTTGAGGCTGACCTCCAGCGGCTCCTCAAGACCTTCACGCAGAAGGCGCAGATCGATTTCGCTATCCACGGGACCGCGCATTTTTTCGACAGCCTCGCCCAATGACAGCCCCATCACAGCCTCGCCATCGATATGAGTGATGAGATCGCCAGCTTCGATCCCGGCACGCCAAGCCGGCGTGTCGTCGATCGGTGAGACGACACGGACGAGGCCGTTCTCCATTGTGACCTCGATGCCCAGTCCGCCGAACTCACCCTCGGTTTCAACCTGCATTTCGCGATAACGGCTCTGATCGAGATAGGCCGAGTGGGGATCAAGTGCCGTGAGCATCCCGTTGATGGCTGTCTCAAAAAGTTCTTTATCGCCGACATCTTCGACATATTTATCACGGACAATTTCGAAGACCTCGCCGAAGAGTTCTGCACCTCGGAAAGTCTCATTGCTCTTTGTTTGCGCGAAAACGTCAACGACCGGAACGATCGTCGATCCGATCACAACACCCGCTGCCGCCGCGATCCCGAGAGTGATAAGAGGTCTCGCCATAAAGTGATCCACCTTTTTCGTCGATTTGCCCCGCAATCGGCTCGTTCCAGGCTGCGGCGGCTGATAAATCCTATGATAGCCAGAGTAGACTTGTGTCAGGCTTGATTAACGTGCCATCACCCATGGCTTCAAGTACAATCTTGAACCCATGATGTTGATCGCCGAGACGTGTCGACAAGCGCGCAGCAATCGACTTTCCCAAATAACGTTCAGTTTTGGATGAGACTGCTGCCCGTCATGGCGACTGGCTGCTCAACACCAAGCAGATGCAGTAAGGTCGGGGCGATATCCGCGAGCTTGCCTTCGTGCAATGTGAGACCGTCGCCCGCACCCAGCAGTATGCAGTAGACGAGATTGGTGGTGTGCTGTGTGTGCGCCTCCCCCGTTTCGGGATCACGCATCGTTTCGCAGTTGCCGTGGTCAGCCGTCACAATGATGGCACCTTCTTGCGACAACACCTCCTCGACGATTCGACCCAAGCAATGATCAACGGTCTCAACTGCCTTGATCGCAGCGTCGAGGACACCCGTGTGACCGACCATGTCGGGATTGGCGAAATTGATGAGGGCAAAATCCGGCGTGTCATTGCGCAAGGCAGCGAGGAACTTCTCGGTCAACTCCGGCGCTGACATTTCCGGCTGCAAATCATAAGTCGCAACTTTCGGAGAGGGTACGAGAATGCGCGCCTCACCCTCGTACTGACGTTCCTCTCCGCCATTGAAGAAGAACGTTACGTGGGGGTACTTCTCTGTTTCTGCCGCACGAAGCTGTTTGAGCCCCGATTTGGCAACGATCTCGCCGCAAATCTCATGGAGGTCTTGGGGCGGGAAGAGCACATCGAGCCATTCATCGAGACGGCTCGAATAGCTGGTCATTCCGGCGGCTGCGGAAAGCTTGGGCGGGTGCACGTCAAACCCGTCGAATTCCGGATCGACAATGGCTCCCAAGATTTGGCGCACACGGTCCGCTCGGAAATTGCAGCAGATCAGACCATCGCCTTCGCCCATGCCCGCATAACCTTCCATGACGACCGCGGGCAAGAATTCGTCCGTGGTGCCATTCTCGTAGAATTCTTGGATCGTTTCGATGGCGTCTCGGCTCTTATGTTCAGCATGGCCTTCGACGACGGCGCGGTATCCCTGTTCGGTCCGCTCCCACCTCTTGTCGCGGTCCATGATAAAGTAGCGCCCGCAGATGGTGCCAAGCGAGGTTCTTGGTAACTCGCCGATCGTCTCGAGCAGCTTGCCGATGGAGCCTTTGCCGGAATGGGGTGAGGTGTCCCGGCCGTCTGTAATCGCGTGGACGACGATCTCGAGACCTTCGTCGGAAAGAATTTTCATCAAACCGAAGACGTGGCGCTGGTGAGAGTGAACCCCACCGGTCGACATGAGTCCCAACAGATGGACGCGGCCGGAACCATCCTTCACTCTTTGGACAATGCGAGCGAGTACTTCGCTCTGTGCCAGGGAGCCGTCTTCGAGCGCTTGATCGATCCGCGGGAATTCCTGCATCACGACGCGTCCGGCACCGAGATTCATATGCCCGACTTCGCTATTGCCGAATTGGCCGTCTGGTAGGCCCACATAATGGCCGTCGGTGTGCAGGAAACATCGAGGCGCTGTTGACCAATATCGATCGAAATTTGGTGTCTTGCCCAAAGCGACGGCGTTGTCTTCTTGCTGCTTGCGGTACCCCCAACCGTCAAGCACGCACAACACAACTGGACGCTTCCTGAATTCTTTCCTTGTCGACATGGTCACTCTCAAAAAATCAGATCTGGCCTCCGATCCAGCATCTTCATTGGGGGCGGTTCTGTAAATGACGAACAGGCATTCTCAATGGCGCGACATGTTTCGCGGTCACCATCATCGATCTTCGGGTCTTCCACGCGGGAAAAAAGGGTTGGTATTCGCGTTCCAGTCGATCGTTGATCGGGCTTCGATTTCTTGTGCAGTGAGGTCCGGTTCAGGACCGCGATGGTCATTGCGCTGTTCGGGCGGTCCCTTCACGTCCAAGACATCCAAGAGCGTGCCGGTTACCGCAAAAACCCGGTAGGTCGCAAACTTTTCGGTGAACTCGGCAGTCGTGCGTTTGACCAAATCGAGGAAAAGCTCGTTCTCGGCATCGAGCACATCGAGCAGGTCACGATCGCCGATATCGAATTGCTGACGATAGGCATCGCGCACGCCCGTTTGGGCAACCGCCTTATCGCTCAATGCCACGGTCTCGGCTCGGGCAGTGGTCAGTGCATTATAGGAGATCCGCGCATCTTCCTCGGCATCGCGCCGCACCCGCATTAGCGTCGCCCTCGCCTCATTGATGCGCTGGAGGGCTTCGCGCTCGCGCGCCAGATCAGCGCCGCCGCGATAGAGATTGTAAGTCATGACAAGCTGGGCCGCGGCTGATTCGCTCGAGCCTTCGAGGCCGCCCTGATCAAATCCTCGACCTGCCGAAAGCTCAGCGTCAAGACGTGGGTAATAGCTCGATCGTGTGACCAAGAGCTCGGCAGCGCTCGCACCCTCGTCGGCTGCCGCAATCGATACGCTGGGGCTCGACACCGAGGCGATCGATGCCGCCTCCTCCCGGTCCTCGGGGAGCAATGCCACCGGAGGGGTCACGTCCAGCAAGGCCTCGGGCGAGATGCCGACGACGCGCTCATAGCGGGCGTGGGCATCAGCGCGTGCACCTTCGGACGTGGCAAGCGCGGCGCGGGCCGATTCCAGCCGGGACTGGGCTTGCCGTACATCGGCGATATTGGTCACGCCGCGTGCTTCCAGTCTCGAGACCTGGTCGAGGATTTCTTCGTGCTGCGCGACATTGTCTTCGGAAAGTCGAACGATGGCCTGTGTGCGCAGCACCTCGAGATGAGCTTGAATGGCGTCGAGTGCGACGAATTCCGCCGTCTCTTCGACCCGGTAAGCGGCCGAGTCGACACGGGCGCGTTGCCGTGCGACCTCATTTTCCGTGCCGAAGCCGTCGAACAGCATTTGCCGCAAACGGATCTCGACGTCACGCGCAACTTCCCAGTCCGTGTCGCCGTCGATGTCGCGCGTGGTTGGCGTTTCCGCGTATTCCGGGCCGATCGCACCTCTCAGATCGATCGAGGGCAGATAGCCGGCCTGGGCCTGGCGAAGTTCCTGGTCGACGGCACGACGGTCGGCTTTGACGATATCGATATCCGGGCTGGTCTGAAGCGCCCGATTGACACTGTCGGTGATGTCATTGGCGCATGCGTGTTCACCCTGAAAGAGACTTAAAAAGCTTACAAGGCCTATTAGGCCCAGTGCCATGGTGACGTGGCGAGATTTCGTCATGCGGGGTGTTTCCCAAAACTCTGTGGGCATAGGTGGCGCATCTGTGTTTTCTTTTTCAACCTATAGTTGTATATATCGCACTGAAGTTATCGTCAACGATCGGCCGTTGGAGTCATGAACGAAACGCGATCGGAAGCTGCTGCAGCAGCGATCGAGGTCGAGCTTGATCCATTGCTCACAGCACTCGTCGAACTCGCATCGATGATGGAGAGGCCGACCTCCGTCCATGCGCTGAAGGACGGCCTACCCTTGCGAGGCGGGCGCCTCACGGCCGATTTGATGCCTGAGGCAGCAAAACGTGCCGGTCTCGACGCACGTTGGCTCAAGCGTGATTTGGAGGACCTTGATGCACGCGTGTTGCCATGCCTCCTGCTGCTGGAAGGCGGCGGCGCTTGTCTTTTGACGGGTCGCGACAGCGATCACCGACTCGATGTCTGGCGTCCGGAGATGCAATCGCATGTCGATCCTACGACGATCGAAGACTTGGAGCGCCATTATCAGGGACTTTGTCTGGTGGTCCGGCCGGACACGCCACGGGCGGCGAGGACGGAAGTCGCAGCGGACCGTCGCGGACACTGGTTTTGGCGTGAAGTCGCCTTCCAATGGCCGACGATGCTGGAGGTCTTGCTCGCAGCATTGGTGATCAATTGCCTGGCTCTTGCGAGCCCGCTCTTCATTATGAACGTCTATGACCGCGTGGTGCCGAACCAGGCGATCGAGACCTTGTGGGCGCTGGCCTTGGGCGTGGTGATTGCATTCGTCTTCGATTTTCTCTTGAAGAGCTTGCGCGCCTACATCCTCGACGCGACGGGCCGGGTGGCCGATATCCGATTGAGTGCCCGGATCTTCGAACAGATCCTGTCGATGCGTTTGGCGAACAGGCCGCGCAATGCCGGGGCCTTTGCGAGCAACCTTCGAGACTTCGAAGCGCTTCGCGAGCTTTTGAGTGCGGCGACCGTTACCGCGTTTGTCGACTTTCCTTTCGTCCTCCTGTTCGTTGCCATCATTTGGTACATCGGCGGTGAGGTGGCTCTAATCCCGGCTCTAGCCGTGCCATTCGTGATCGGTGTCGGGCTCGCCATTCAATGGCCGCTCAAGCGTGCGATCGCCGAAGCCTCTGAGGATGCGGCCAACCGGCATGGTGTACTGGTCGAGACGCTCAATGGGCTCGAGACGGTCAAGAGCGTCGGTGCGGCGGGCTATCTGCAAGCAGGTTTCGAGCACTACACGGCGGCAACGGCGTCAAGCCACGGGCGGGTTCGGTTTCTATCGAACCTCACGCTCAACCTGTCCGGTCTTGCCGCCAATCTGGTAACCGTGGGTGTTGTGGTCTTCGGCGTCTACGCGATTGGCGCCGGCACTCTCAGTGTCGGTGGACTTGTTGCCTGCACCATTCTCGCAGGCCGTGCGATGGCGCCACTGAGCCAGATCGCAGGTCTCTTGAGCAAGCTGCACCAGGGCAAGACGGCTTTCCGCAATCTCGATGGAATCATGGCGCTGGAAACCGATCGCCCGGCTGGGCGGCGCTTTCTTCATCGAGAAACCATCCGCGGCCGGATCGAATTCCGCGACGTTGCCTACACCTATCCGGGCGAGCGCATGCCTGTGCTCAACGGCATTTCATTGCGTATCGAAGCCGGCGAGCGTGTCGCAATTGTCGGACGGACCGGTTCGGGTAAGTCCACTTTGGCCCGGCTCCTCACGCGGCTCTATGATCCCGACCGCGGCATGATCTTGCTCGACGGCACCGAAATTGCGCAAATCGAGCCCGCCGATGTCCGCCGTGCCGTCGGGATCGTGCCGCAAGACAGCATGCTCTTTCGGGGTTCGATTCGTGACAACATCAAGATCGCGGCACCCGATCGCAGTGATCACGCGGTTCTCCGCGCAGCGGAGTTGGCAGGAGTTCAGGAATTCGCAGGTACCGATCCCGTCGGTTATGACCTCGATGTCGGCGAGCGGGGACAAAGGCTTGCGGGAGGACAGCGGCAGGCCGTGGCCCTGGCCCGCGCGATTGTCGGTGATCCCTCAATCTTGATCTTGGATGAGCCCACCAGTGCCATGGACAACGGCGCCGAACAGCGCCTCAAGGCAAAGCTCGATGACTATCTCGAGGGCCGGACGCTCCTTCTCATCACGCACCGGGCATCGCTTCTCTCCCTCGTCAACCGACTGATCGTCCTGGAAGCCGGCAAGATCGTTGCCGACGGGCCTCGCGATCAGGTCCTGGAAGCGCTCGCCAATCGCTCGATGAAGGCGGTGCAATAATGGCCGGCGACCGCAACCAAGCGGCCACGGCCGATCGGGAGCTATTGGAATTTGCTCGTGGACCGTCGGCGGCGGATCAGTTCCGCCCGCGCCGTCCGGCTCACCTGATTTTGCTAGCTGTCACCATCCTCATCGTCTGTGCCGTCGGCTGGGCTGCATGGGCGCGGCTCGATGAGGTGACTCGCGGCGAGGGCAGGGTGATTCCGAGCCGCCAGGTCCAGGTTGTGCAAAACCTCGAAGGCGGCATCGTCGCGGAAATCTTGGTGCGCGAAGGACAGATCGTCGAGGAAGACGAAATCCTAATGCGCATCGACAATGTCCAGGCGGCCAGCGAATACCGGGAAAAACGCGCACGCTATCTGAGCCTTCGCGCCTCCGTTGCCAGGCTGCAAGCGGAGGTCGAGGAAACGGCACCCGCCTTCAGCGCTGAGATCCTCAACGAAGCGCGTGACATCGCGCAGAACGAGCAAGCGTTCTTCAATCGGAGGCAAGAGCAGCTCCAAAATGAGTTGGAGGTGCTGCAAGAGCAACGAGCGCAACGGCAACAAGAGCTCAACGAACTCGAGACCAGACGCGACCGGGCACGGCAGTCATTGGCGCTGGCGCGCGAGGAACTGGAACTCACCGAACCGCTCGCTGAACAACGCATTGTCTCGCGCACGGATTTCTTGAAACTCAAGCGCGAAGTGAATGAACTCGCGGGTACGGTCGAAGAAGCCGAACTCGCGATACCGCGAGCCGAGGCGGCGATTCGTGAGGCGCATGGCAATATCGAGGGAGCCGTCAGCCGCTTTCACTCCGACGCGCAACGCGAACTCAACATCAAGAAGAGCGAGCTTTCGGCGTTGCGCGAGACTGTCGCGGCCGGTGAGGATCAAGTCCGCCGCACGGCCGTGCGCTCGCCGGTGCGCGGGACCGTCAAGCAACTCAATGTTAACACGATAGGCGGTGTCATACGTCCCGGCGAGGATATCTTCGAGATCGTCCCGCTCGAGGACAATCTCCTGATCGAGGCACAAATTCGCCCGAGCGACATCGCGTTTCTTCGCCCGGGATTGCCGGCCAAGGTCAAGATCACCGCCTATGATTTCGCCATTTATGGCGCGCTTGACGGCACGCTCGAGAATATCAGCGCAGACACCATCGAGAATGATGACGGCGACAGTGTGTTCGAGGTCACCGTGCGCACCGACGGCAATCTCGAAGACGCCAAGGGCGAGACGCTCGTCATCATTCCGGGCATGACCGCTCAGGTCGATATCCTGACGGGCGACAAGACCGTGCTCGACTACCTCATGCAACCGGTGCTGCGGGTGAGGGACCGGGCGCTGCAGGAACGCTAGTCCCGCCTAGAACTTCCGGTTGACGCGAAGCCCGGCGGCATAGTCGTCGTCGGCTTCGGCATCATGCCCGGGTTCATGGCGGAACATGAACCATGAGCCCAAGGTGAACCGTTTGCTGAGCGGTGTGTGATAGCTGAGCTGGAAGTTGATCTCCCGTCCGTCGGGTGCCATGTCGACGCGCTCTTGACTGCGAACGACATTACCATCCATATCGCGCGCCGCAGGCGTGTCGAGTGTTGCCTCGGCATCGGCGACCCTAAGCGGCTGGCCGACCATGAAACCCATGCGATCATGCTCACCGAAAACCCTGTTGCGCGTGATGCCGACTGCGAAGGCTTCCGATTGAACTGTGTTCCAATCCTGCAGCATCCCTTGATCGCCACCGACCTCTGTCTGTGCCAAGGAGCCGGACGCGAACAACGAGAAACCCGCGCCGACATCGAGATCGCCTCGAAGCGTGATCATATTGGTCGAAGCGCTGGCGTCCTCGCCGAAGGCGCCGCTGCCACTGGTGCCGAGAAACGCTTCGTCCTCGTCGATTCGGCTATAACCCAACGACAGCTGAAGTTGCTCGGTAGCCTGATGATCGAGCCCCATATGGAAGACGCGGGCATCGGTTTGATCGGCATCGGGATCGGAATCCAGGGTCTCGTCGCTCTGGACAAAGCCCGCGACGAGATTCGTGCTGTCGCCGAGGCGATGCCGCACACTGCCGCCATAACCGTTGCCGACGAGGCTCATCTCGGGTGCGGTGAGATAGGACCCTTGCCAGAAGAGTCCGGCATGGTCTCGATCCGCGGGCGCGCTTGTCACGATGCTCGACGCATTAATGCCGTATCCCAGGTTCCAGCTCTGCTGCCCGGCGCTTCCCGTGAGATCGAAGCGGTCGATGGCTGCATCCTGACTGCGAGTCGAATCGAGCCCCGTCGATCCACGTTGCCACAAGCGCTTGTCATCCGATGACCAAGCGAGGCCTGCGCTTGATCCGGCAAACTGTCCGGGAAGGGCGGAGGCGTGCCGCGAGGAATCCGGGCTGATCAAATCATCGAGACCGAAGCTTGTTTCCGGACGGGCAACGTGACCCCTGATGTCGGCTCGATAGGGCCGATCATAATCATCGAGGGCCATGACACTTGCGAGCGAGGCGCTGTCTGAGAGCGCATCGCCGAATGCAGCACCCAGGCTCAATTGTGTTTCGTGAAGAAGCTCTGACGATCCGCCCGTGTTGTCGGTGGATGCAAGAGCCAATGATCCGACGGGTGCGAGTGCCGCGTCGAGATTGACGATCCCCACACCATAGGCGGGATCGTTGCCGGGCGATCCCAAATCCGTTGCCGTTGTGAGCAGGATCTGGGCAATCTCCTCCATCGTCAGTGAGGGGAATGCGCTGCGCAAGACCGCAGCGGCTCCCGAGACGTGCGGTGTCGCAAATGACGTCCCCGAACGCGTCTCCAGCCCTCCGCCCACTGAGGTGCTACGGATGTTGACGCCTGGCGCCACCAGGAACGACGACTGAAGCTCATCGAACCCGGGCTGGCTGGAAAACTCGGCGATCTGATTGTCCTCATCAACCGCACCGACCGCCAAGATCCGGCCTTTGGCTTCAGCTGAGCCCGCGAGACTAGCCGGGATTGTCGTCTCGCCCGAGGGTTCGTTGCCGGCCGCGGCCACCACCAGAATATCCTGTGCCACGGCGCGCGCCAGCGCCTCCTGGTATTCGTCGGAGATAGAGGAAAGCTTCCCGAAGCTCAGATTGATGATGTTGGCACCTTCGTCGATGGCGCGGTTGATCGCTTCAGCGACATCGTCATCGAAGAACAGGAGTTCGCCGGGATCGGCACCGGGATCATTGGCTTTGAGCGCCAGCAATGTGGTTTCTGGCGCGACGCCCACGGTGCCCCGGTCATTGGCCGCGGCACCGACAATTCCAGCGATATGGGTTCCATGACCGTTATCGTCTTGAAGGCCCGAGACCGTGTCGGAGATGACGTCGATGCTCGCCTCGTGAATGCGGCCTGCAAACTCGACGTTATTGCGGTCTATGCCGGAATCGATCAGGGCAACCGTTACACCCTTGCCTGTAGCACCAACCACGTAGGCAGTTTCGCCGTTGATCGCAGTAATGCCATAGTTGCGAGAGAGTTCGGCAGACGACGGATGGACCGTTGGTGGTGTTTCGGGTGGCTGTGTGTCTGGCGGCTCCGTCGTTGGCGGTTCCTCATCAACCGGTTCCTCATCAGCCGGTTCGTCGTCGCCTGGTTCGTCGTTGGCGGGTTCGTCATCCACAGGTTCGTCGTTTGGCTCGTCCTCGGGCGGCGTTGAATCGTCGGGAGGCGTTTCGGGCGTATCCGATATTTGCGGGTTGACACTCGGATCCGTGCTCGTCGTCGTGGGCGGCGCGCCACTGCCACCCGATCCACCGCCTAGGCAACCACTCAACATCAACGCTGTGAAACATAAGACGGACGCGCTTGAAACCAGCTTCGCGCGTTCCAAACCCAAAGTTCGAACGGTCAATCCAACCCTCATGGCGATTATCGGTTTTGTAGTATGGTTAACGCACCGGCGGGCGAAGGAAAGACAGCAAATCATTAAATCGTTCGGGCGGTCGCCATCTCGTAGGATGGTATTGATTGGCGGTCGCTGAGCGGTGCGCTACTTACACCCAATGACGCAGAGCATGCGCGGTTATTTCGCGATTGGTGCCGAAGGCATCAGCAAAGCCATGAATCTTGGCAATCTGGTGCGTTCCGCACACGCTTTTGGCGCGAGTTACGTTTTCCTTGTTGACGCGGCATACGGGCTCAATACTGCGCGATCGGACACTTCACATTCGCTTCACCAGCTTCCCGTGTACGACTATCCGGATCCCGCGTCGCTTGATCTTCCGCGAGGATGCCGATTGGTCGGGGTCGAACTGGTTGATGACGCTATTGAACTTCCGAGCTTTCGCCATCCGCTTCAGGCAGCCTATGTGTTTGGACCGGAGCGGGGCAGTCTCTCAGTTTCGATGCAGGAACGTTGCGATTATCTCATCAGGATACCGACGAGATTTTGTATCAATCTGGCCGTTGCAGGTGCTGTCGTCATGTACGATCGGCTGCTCTGCCATGGCCGATTTGCAGACCGCCCGGTACGGAGCGGAGGCCCCGAGTCGATGCGGCCTCAGCATGTCCATGGCGCCCCCGTATTGCGAACGTCGCAAGCCACATCCTCGAGTGGGCAGTCGTGCGACGACGCCGATGACGTGGTGACGATCAAATGATCATGGACGAACGCACAAGACCAGGGTTATGCCCCTCTTGGCCCGCCTGACCGACGCTTGTGTTCACAATGTTGGTGACGTTCACCAAATCGAATAGGAACCCATGAAGACGCCGATCATACTCTTGGCTGCTGCCGCCATCCTGTCTCTCTCGACCACTTTCGCGCAGGCGCAAGACGGAGACACTCAGTATCGTGGCGAGTTTCGCGACTGGCACCTCTATGTCCATGAGGCAGGCGACGACCGAACTTGCTACATCGCCAGCGAACCCACGGAAGAGGAAGGAAACTTCTCGCGTCGGAGCCAGCCCGCCTTGCTCGTCGCACAGTTTCCGATTGAGGCCCCCAATGTTCAGGTCAGTGTCCAGCCTGGTTACCCTTACAAAGGCGAAGACTCTGCCGAAGTGACAATCGATGGCGAGGCCTTTGACTTTTTCACGAGAGACGAGGGAGCCTGGACCGTTTCGTCCGAGATTGACGAAGAGGTCATTGATGCCATGAAGCGCGGACGAGAGCTCACGGTGCGAGGGACGTCGCAAAAGGATACCTTCTCGCTCGACACTTATTCGCTGCTCGGTTTCACGGCAGCGTTCGAGGCCATGTCGAATGCCTGCGCTGGCTGAAACGGCTGCGGGCGCCACTCCCCGCCGCTCGTTGCTGGGGCTCGACCGTTCCGGGATCAGCGAGGTCATCGCCGATCTAGAGCCCGCCCGAAAGAGCCGCGCGCGTAGCGCCCAGGAGCGAATTGATTTGCGAGATAATG
>CAYPOV010000031.1:0-21690 GCA_964412385.1 uncultured Geminicoccaceae bacterium | reverse complement strand
AGCACGGGCTTTTGGGGATCGAGGATAGTTGTCAGGGTGGCGGCGGCGGCTATGAGGGCCGCAAGATGGGGGCGGTCGGCCATATCGGCGCCTACAGCTTCAACTACTTCAAGAACATGACCTGCGGCGAAGGCGGGGCCGTGGCGACCTCGGACGACAAGCTTGCCGAGCGGGCGCGCTGCGCCATCGATCCCTGACATTTTTATTGGACCGGGCGGGCGGATGGCTTGCAGCCCTTTGCCGGCAATGGCGGCCGGGCGTCGGAGATCCAAGGTGCCATGCTCAATGTCCAGCTCGACCGGATCGGCGACATTGTCGAGGCGATGCATAAGGAGAAGAAGCGCATCCTTGCCGGCACGGCGCAGCTCGACAATTTGGGCTTGCGTCCCTCGCCGATGAACAGCCCGGATCATGATGTGGCAGCGCATGTGATGTATTTGCTGCCGACGGCCGAGGCGGCCGCGAAGTTTGTCGAGGTTTATCCGGCGGTGATCGCGGGCAAGACCGGGCGGCACACCTATACCGAGTGGGATCAGGTGCTGATGGGCGCGGGAGCGGCTCATCCGGCGATGAACCCTTACAACCATCCGGACAATGCCGAGTGCCGCCGGAGCTACAGCAAGGATATGTGCAAGCGGTCCCTGGATATCCTGAACCGGACGGTGATGGTGCCGCCCCATCCGAGCCATAACGAGGCCGAGATCGACGCGATGATCCACAATATCGGCGTGGCGGCACGGGTGGCGCTCGCCGGGATGAGCCGCGAGGAGGCGGATATCAAGGCGACGACGGCGCTGGATGCACAGAAATTCGATATGAGCGCTTGAGGCCCTGAGGGAGAGTTTGATGACGATTGCCGAAACGCTCGGCCTTCCGGCCGATGCCAGGATTGCCGTGCCGCACATCGATGATGTCGGGATGTGCCATGGGGCCAATGCCGCCTTCGGGGCGCTGGCGGGCAAGGGATTTATTACCTGTGCCTCGGTGATGCCGCCTTGTCCCTGGATGCTCGAGGCGTGCGAGATGGCGGTGGCGCGGCCGGAACTGGATTTGGGCGTGCACATCACGTTGACCAGCGAGTGGCGGCATTATCGCTGGCGGCCCTTGACCGGCTCGAGCCGGGCGAGCGGGCTGGTCGATGACGAGGGATATTTCTGGCACTCGGCCAAGGGGACCATCGATCATGCCGATCTCGCTGCCGTCGAGGAGGAGATGCGGGCGCAGATCGAGGCGGTGACCAGCCGCGGGGTCAAGCCGTCCCACGTCGATTGTCATATGGGAACGGCCTTGGCCCCTCGCTTTGCCGAGATTTTCTTCAAGGTGTGCGAGGATTACGGGCTGGTGGCACTGATGCCCAAGGATTGGAACGCCTATTTGAGCGGCCTGCATATGCAGGGGCCGGATGATGATGCGCATGGCAAGCGTGTGGCGGCGTTCGAGGCCAAGGGGTTGCCGGTGATCGACTATTTCGTCGAGACGCCCTGGACATTCCAGCCGGGCCAGGCGGACGTGGCCTATCGGGCACTGATCGAAGGCTTGCAGCCGGGGCTGTCCTTTATCGCCCTTCACCCCAATGAGACGGGCGATATCGAAGTGATCGACCCGCCGCGCTGCTATATCCGCACGGAAGAGGTGCGGGTTTTTCAGAGCGACTGGTTTTTGGAGCTGGTGCGCCACTCCGGTATCACCTTGTTGAGCTTTCGGGAGTTGGTCCAGCGTTTGCAGGATGCTCGCTGATTGCGGGGTTGATGGAAACTCGCTAGTGACGACGTGGACCCATTCAGAGGGAGGGTAGAAGAATGAAGCTCTTAGGGTTTGTTGCGGCCGCGGCCTTGGCCGGTGGCTTGATGGCCTCACCGGTTGAGGCACAAGAGGATATTCGCATTGTCGTTGTGACCCACGGTCAGGCGGCGTCCGGTTTTTGGTCGGTTGCCAAGCGTGGTGTCGATGACGCCGATGCCGATCTTGCCGATACCACGGTCGAGTATCGCGCACCCGAGACCTACGACATGATCACCATGGCGCAGCTCATCGATGCGGCGGTGGCGTCGCAGCCGGACGGCTTGGTGGTGTCGATCCCCGATGCCGATGCCTTGGGCGATTCGATCCAGGGTGCGGTGGCTGCCGGCATTCCGGTGATCTCGATGAATTCGGGAAGCGACGTGGCGCGCGACCTGGGTGCGTTGCTCCATGTCGGCCAGACCGAATATGAGGCGGGGCTCGGCGGCGGTCGGCAGTTTGCCGAGGCGGGTGTGACCAAGGCGGCTTGCGTCAATCAGGAAGTCGGCAATGTGGCGCTCGATTTGCGCTGCGAAGGCTTCATGGAAGGTTTGGGAGCCGATGCCGATGTCAGCATCATTGCAACATCGATTGACCCGGTCGAAGTGAAGAATGCGGTGATGGCGCATCTGACCGCCAATCCCGACACCCAGGGCTTGTTCATTCTGGGCTCCGATCCGGCGATGCCGGCGCTTGAGGCCGTCGAGGAATCGGGCATGCTCGAGCAGATGCAGGTTGCCACCTTCGATCTTTCGGCACCGATCCTCGAAGCGGTGCGCGACGGCAAGATGGAGTTCGCCATCGACCAGCAGCAATACATGCAGGGTTACTTGCCGGTGGTGCTGCTGCGTTTGCATCACAAATACGGCCTCATTCCCGGTGCCGATGTGCTCACCGGTCCGGGCTTCGTGACGCCAGACAATGCTGCCAACGTGATCGAGTGGTCGGCGCAAGGTTACCGTTAAGTCGCTGATGACTGCGGCGGGCTCGAGGTTCCGGGCTCGCCGCCAAGACCAATAGGAAAAACGCATAGGATCAGGGGCGAGAGGGCCATGGCGAGCCAAGTTGCAACCGACGAACGCGTACGCAACGTCTCGTTTCTGAGCAAGCTTCTGGCGCGACCGGAGCTCGGCGCCATGGCGGGCACGATCTTCGTGCTCATCTTTTTTGCGATCGTTGCCGGCGGAAGCGGCATGTTCAGCATTCGCGGCGTGATCAATTTCCTCGAAGTCTCGGCGCAGCTCGGCATCATCGCCACCGCCGCGGCCCTCTTGATGATCGGCGGCGAGTTCGATCTTTCGGTGGGCTCGATGATCGCCTTTGCCGGGGTCGCCATCGCCATTCCGGCGACCGTGCTTGGCTGGCCCATGTGGCTCTGTATTGCGCTGGCCTTCGCCCTTGCCGTGCTGGTCGGCTATTTCAATGGCTGGCTAGTCGTGACCACCGGCCTTCCGTCGTTTATTGTAACGCTGGCGGGTCTCTTTGCCCTGCGCGGCCTCACGATCGGCGTTACGCGCGCGGTTACCGGTAGGACACAGATCCCCGGGCTCAAGGATTCGGCCGAAGCTGACTGGTTGGCGCCTTGGTTTGGCGGTGAGGCCTTTCAGGATGCCTTTGTCTGGATGGCCGAGAACGGCATTATCGGCACCCTTCCCAATGGTGCGCCAGTGGCGAGCGGAGTGCCGATGTCGATCCTCTGGTGGATTGTCCTCACGGCCTTGGCGACATGGATCCTCCTGCGCACCAAATACGGCAACTGGATCTTTGCGGCCGGTGGCGACAAAGTGGCGGCGCGCAACGTTGGCGTGCCGGTCAATCGCGTCAAGATTTCGCTATTTATCGGCACAGCCGTGGCGGCGACGATCTTCGCGACGTGTCAGGTGACCGATTTCGGCTCAGCCGATACTCAGCGCGGGCTCTTAAAGGAGCTCGAAGCGATCGTTGCCGTAGTCATCGGCGGAACGTTGCTGACCGGCGGCTACGGCTCTGCCATCGGTTCCGCTTTCGGTGCCCTCATCTTCGGCATGGTGCAGATGGGCATTTTTTATACAGGTGTCGATACTGACTGGTTCAAAGTGTTTGTTGGCCTGATGGTTTTGGTCGCCGTGCTCTTCAATAATTACGTCCGCAAGCGCGCGACGGAGTCACGCTGATGGCGGGCGAGCTCCTGATCGATGTCCAAAACATCTCCAAACATTTCGGCTCGGTCATTGCACTCAACGGCGTCTCGATGCAGGTCCTTGCGGGAGAGGTACATTGTCTCCTAGGCGACAATGGCGCCGGCAAATCAACCCTGATCAAGACGCTTTCGGGTGTGCATCAACCCACCACCGGCCAAATGGTTGTCGAGGGGGCACCTGCAATTTTCGACAGTCCCCGTGACGCGCTCGATCGCGGTATCGCCACGGTTTACCAAGACCTTGCCATGGTACCGTTGATGTCGATCACGCGGAATTTCTTCATGGGACGCGAGCCGAGCAAAGGGCCAGGAATCCTGCAACGGCTGGACTTCAACCGTGCCAACCGCATCGCCAAGGAAGAAATGGCAAAGATCGGCATCGATGTGCGTGATCCCTCACAAGCGGTTGGCACGCTCTCGGGCGGCGAGCGGCAATGCGTGGCGATTGCGCGTGCAGTCTACTTCGGCGCCAAGGTTCTGATCCTCGACGAGCCGACATCGGCGCTGGGCGTCAAACAAGCCTCCATCGTGCTCCGCTATGTTGCGCAAGCGCGCACGCGCAATCTCGGTGTCATTTTCATCACCCACAATGTGCACCACGCCTGGGCTGTCGGCGACAAGTTCACTGTGCTCAATCGGGGTCAGACGCTGGGGACTTACGAAAAAGACGCAATTACGCGTGAAGAGCTTCTGAATATGATGGCAGGCGGCCGTGAGCTCGAAGAACTCAGCGCCGAGCTTGAAGAGTTCACACGTTCCGACAGCGCGGCATAGCAGGGTTCAATTCAGCCAGCGCTTCATATGCTCATTCCTAGCAATTGAAGCCTGGATAGAGTTATCCACCGATCTTGGATATACCGTGTTAGCAGGGCGCATCTTAGCACCTCTTCCTTGCCCAAGATCGACGCTATTTCTGAGTATGTCAGGAGGAGATGGCGCATCTCGAGGCTGTGGATATCCACCTTAGGAACACCTTAAATGCGTTGAATAACTCTAATGACGAGCACGACTATGTTTCGCGATAAAGGAAGATGTCGTGGATAACTCGAGCATAAATTGTTAAAGCATAAAAAAAGAGCCCCCGTAATCAAAAAGAATACGAGGGCTTCAGTAAGGGAGGGAGGCACCGTCTGACTTGACGATCTATACCGTAGCTCAACGATCTAGGAAGATCAATATCAAAATTGCAAATTTAAAAAGTTTTTTTTTTCGTGGACGATTTATAAGTATTCAATGAAAGAAAATTTAATGTAAAATTTTATACGTTTTCAATGTTTGAGAAAATCTTGAATGATTTCCGAGACTTGGCCCTTTAGAGTGGTTTCACACAGTCCACGCCCCGACGAATATAATATGAGTATTGCAAGAGAAAACGTGGGCTCAAGTTGAGTAAACTCGATATTGCCCAAGCAGAAATCCGCGACAGGTAAGATTTTTTGGCACGTCGCGATGTCTGATGAAATCGAATGGGTTCCGCGAGACATCCCTCAAATGCCTTAGTTGCATGGGCCTTCGATGCTTTCTTGCTAGAGGCTTTGGGGCTGTCACGGCTGAGAACACCACACGCGATGGAGAGATGCGGTGTCCGCTCACACCTTGAAAGCGGTGTGTTGGAGCACTGATGCGTTGGACATCAGAGACTTACAGTGAATATCATATCATGCTACTTTTCGTGCGTCGGGTGGCGCTAACCGACAATCACCGTTTGACCCAATCAACACGACAACGAGATGCTGCCATGCCGGGGACCCTGAGAAATCTCTTTTACTTGCTTCTGGCTGCCATTGGCATCTTCGCCGTTTTGATGGTCATCCGAGCTGCCTATATGGGCGAGGCCGAAGTTTCGCTGCTCTTGAACCTTGTGCCAGTTTATTTTCTCCTGCTGATCGCCGTTCTTTCGATAATCTGTTTCATCTTCCTCGGCCTGGTGGCCATTTATTCGTTCTTGAAACTCTTGATCACGGCCATCCTCAAGACCGAGCTTCTGCGATCGACGACGCTCGGACAGAAACTTGTTGGGCTGGTGATTGCCGCCATCGCATTTCCTACTGTTCTCACGGATCTCTACTCGATCACCATCCGATTGGGGTTTGAGCTGCTCGTTGAGACCCCGCGTGCTGTTGCCCGTGTCGTTTCGGATGGGCTGGCCTGCATTGACACCGAGAAACAACGCGCGGCGGAGCTCTTGGGAACCTTCGATTTCGATGTGCTCGGCCCCTGCGTTCCGGTCTTCGTCAATGGTGCCACAGGAGGCCTCACCTCGGCGGTCAACGGAATCGTCTATCGCTCCGGTCTATTAAACTACAATGTCGTCAATCTTTTCTTTGCACTCGCCATCTTCTTGGGAGTCACGGTCATCATCTTCCGGACCACCCAGAAAATGGACCTCCGTTCCCGCTTTTGGTTGGCCTATGGCAGCATCGCCATTTTTTCCATTTATCTGGCTTTGAGCGCTACACTTGCTGTTCCGTTGATGAAGGATGAGTCAGATACTGCAGCCCTTCCAGCGGACCAGTTGCGGGACCGGCTCGAAGCCCTCGTGCCACCCGCGATGCCTCTCGCCGGCACGCTCGAACCAATCGAAGTCGATGCGGCTAGCGAGACGGGAGGGATGACCCCGAATGGTTTGGCAGAGATTCAATCCAATCCCGAATTCGAGACGATCGCGATCACGGAACTTGCTTCGGTCACGCGCTACATCCGGCAAATGGAGAGCTTTCGCGGCGAAGTCGCACGCCGCCAGCGTGATCTCGCTCAGAGTTTCCAGACGACTCATAAAGGTCTGATCGACAGCGCGGTCGATCTCTACCAGACCGAGACGGTGACAAGGCTCGGTCAGCGCGAAGCGACACGGCACTATCTTGACATCCTCAATTGGTTTCGTGGTGTCGTCGGCGAGTACAACCGAGCTCATGTCGAATGCGGCCGCGTCATCGATCGGATCAACGCCGTCCGAGCCCCTTTCCTCTTCGATCGTGCGCGACTGTTCGATATCGCAAGCCGGCAAGAGTCCGATCCAGATGAGTTGCGCTTGGAGACCCGTCGTGTGCTCGATGATCTCCAATTCCGCCTCAATGAAATCGCCGAAATCTCGAGTGGATGTCAGCCGACATCGACCTTAGCCAGCCCACCCCCCAACCGTCCCTTCTACGGTTCATCGCTTGGTCCAGTCGGATCGGCGACCCGTTGGCTGCTAAGCGCCGAATCGATGCCGGTGACGTTAATAACCGGTCTTGTAGGCTTTGGCTTACTGGGCTCACTCGTCTCGCGCTTCATTCGAGATAACAATAAGGACGAAAAGATCGAAGATATCGGCGAAGTGGCAGTTGTTGTCTTTGGTGGCTTTGCCGCAGCACTGGTGGTCTATGTTGGAGCCTATGGCGGCATCGCCATCGCCTCAGAGAGCGGCGGCGATCCCAATCCCTATGTCGTCTTTGGTGCCTGTCTGGTTGGCGCGGTCTTCAGCACTGATGTTTGGTCGCAAGCACGTCGCCGTTTCTCCAGATCAACGGACCAACGCCCGCCGGATCCTCGCTCGCAAGAACTGGGGTAAACGAGCGCCAAGCCCCCGATATCGCCTTTGTCGGCATTCATTGAGAAAAGTGTGGGGCTTCCTTGAGTCTCGCCATCATGAAGCTATCAACCAGCGTGCCGTTGCGCAAAATATCGGCTCGGCGCACGCCCTCCTTTTGAAAGCCCAATCGTTCATAGAGCCGAATGGCACGTTGGTTGTCGACGTTGACGGTAAGTTCAATGCGGCGCAGTCCGAGCCAGTTGTCTGCAAAGTCGAGAACGGCATGAAGAAGTTTCGTGCCGACGCCTTTGCCAATGTGGTCGTCATGAACATAAAGCCCTAGCTCGCCGGCATGGGATCGTCGTCCTGTATGACATACGAGGAATGCTTGGCCTATCGCCCATTGATCGCTAGTCGCCACGAGTACAGGGACACCGGACTGGGATTTCATGCGATTCTCAATGAACGACTTCGTCGTGAAGGGAAGTCGCGCCGTTCCATGGCGCACGCCCGGCAAATTGGCAAGCTCGGTGAGAGCATCAATGTCACTCATTTCCGCAGCGCGAATGATGATGTCACCCATGGTTCGGTCTCAACTGTTGATAAAGGCGACGTTATCGCACGCGGAGACCTGTGTCAGTACAGACTACGAAGCTGCGTGACGTTGACACGTGTCATGTATCTTAGGCTTGAGTCGAAGTCACAGGCCTCAGGTCGGCAAGGTCGATTTGCGGGATTGGAGATCGGCTATAGGCCTCGATTGCAGATTGCCGATCGAGTGTTTCGACGGCAGTCTCCTCCGACGGACCGAAACCGGCATCATTGACCCTCAGAGAATTATCGCTTCCGGTCGCTATTGGATCGGCATCTCGCCTGCCGGCATCTTGGCTGAAGCTTACAGCGTCGATGGCAGGATAAAGAGGAGTAGGTTCGTCGATAGCGGCCGAACTAGCACTTGTCGCATAAGGCAGGTTTGTCCCCTGGGCCAGAACGTGGCTCGTAAGGTCCGTGGGCTGAAGACGCGTTGACACATGAACCGCGGGACCAAAGCCGCCCTCGGCATCACCCTCCACTATGTGTTGGATGGTGACAAGCTGGGCGCCGCCGATCGTCTGGGCGAGCGTTTGGCTGCCAATGACGACACCGGCTTGTCCGAATGCTCCTGACGGTCCGTATGATCCGACGTGAGGACTCACCATAGCTCAGACCCCGCTTACGGGCTCATCTCCAAATAGCGTTTCCGAGGTGCGACAATACCATCCTAACCCTTAACAAAAAGTAAAAGCACCTTCGACTCTTTGGAAACGTGGCGCGACCGCCACAAAATGTTGGCCAGCCTGAAACTCCATCGGCTAGGGTTATGCCAACCTCGTTCCGCGATTGAGCGGTTCTAAAAAAGGGAGCACATCGTGCATAATGTTGAAACCAGGGTTGCCGAGATCCCAGCGCTCGGCTTCGGAACCTGGGATTTACGCGGCGATGTCGCTGCACAAATGGTCGAAGCAGCCATCGAAATTGGCTACCGTCACATCGACACGGCCCAAGCCTATGGCAATGAGGCCGAGGTGGGGCAAGGGATCAAACGTAGCGGCATCGCACGCGATCAACTCTTTCTCACCACCAAAATCTGGCCCGATAACTTCCGCGATGGCGATTTGCAGCGCGCCGCTCAGGCAAGCGTCGAGAGACTTGGCACGGTCCCCGATTTGCTCCTCCTCCACTGGCCCAATCGAGAAGTACCGCTTAAGGAAACCATCGATGCGCTCAACGATGTCCTGGAGAAAGGTCTGACGCGGCATGCCGGAGTCAGCAATTTTACCAAGGCCATGGTGGAGGCGGCATTGGCACGTTGCGCAGCGCCTTTAGTGACCAATCAAGTCGAATATCATCCGTTCTTGACGCAAAAAACGCTCATGGGGGTGTGCCGCGACCATGACATGATGCTTACAGCCTATTGTCCCCTGGCTAGAGGCAAAGTTCTCGATGATCCCGTGCTAGCAGAAATCGGCCGCACGCATGGCAAATCCGGCGGGCAGGTCGCGCTTCGCTGGCTGGTACAGCAAGACGATGTGAGTGCTATTCCGCGCTCATCGAAGCGCGAGAATGCCGAAAGCAATTTCGCGATCTTCGACTTCACCCTCAGTGCGGAAGAGATGCAGCGGATCTCGGCTCTGGGTTCGCCGGAAGGAAGGCTCGTTAATCTCGCGAACCACGCGCCAGATTGGGATAAGCCCTGAAGCTCTACTCTTTCCGGCTGGCGGCGCGCAAATCGTCGAACGAGCCGTAGCTGGTCGAATAGAGTTGAGAATAGAGCCCGCCTGATGCCATGAGCTCTTGGTGGTTGCCGCTCTCGATGATCCCGCCGGAGCGAAGTACGATGATACGGTCAGCGTTACGGATAGTGCCCAGACGATGGGCGATGACGATGCCAGTACGGCCTTTGAGCAAGACCTCGAGTGCTTTTTGGATCTGCAACTCGGTGTAGCTGTCGATGCTGGCCGTAGCCTCATCCAGCACGAGGATCTTGGTATCGGCGACGATGGCTCGGGCAAAGCTGATCAGCTGGCGTTGGCCGAAAGAGAAATTGCTGCCGCTTTGATCAAGCTGGGTGTGATAGCCCTCTTCTAGGCGTTCGATGAACTCATGGGCACCGACCGCTTTGGAAGCCGCCACGACCTGATCCATGGAGGCTTCGGTCCGATTATAGCGAATGTTGTCGAACACGGTACCGGTAAAGAGGTAGGGATGTTGCAGCACCATAGCGATTTCACGACCCAGCGTGTCGAGCTTGAGATCGCGAACGTCGTGGCCGTCGATCAGGACTTGGCCGTCCCAGACATCGTAGAATCGGTGGACGAGACTGGCGATGCTGGATTTGCCGGAGCCGGTTGGGCCGACGAGTGCCACAGTCTCGCCGGGTTTGATGGCGAGATTGATGTCGTGAAGGACGGGTTGATCGGGGAGGTAGCCGAATGTGACATTCTTGAATTCGATCTCGCCCCGTACTGAGGGCAAATCGGTCGCTCCGGGCTTGTCATAGATCTCGATCGGTACGTCCAAGACCTCAAAGATCCGCTGACCCGAGGCCATGGCACGCTGCATCACGCTATACTGCATGGTGATCGAGCGGATCGGATCGAAGAAGCGTTGAATGTAGAAGATGAAGGCGACCATGACACCGAGATCGAGAGCCTCATCCATCACCAGGGTGCCGCCGACGATGACGACGATGCCCATGGCGATAGCGCTCAGCGTATCAACGATCGGGATCATGATTTGCGCGTGGCGAGAGGCCGCCGTATGGGCGTTGAGGTTCTCGCGGGCCTTCTCCTCGAAGAGCTGAAAGTTGATCTGCTCGCGGTTCATCGCCTGCATGGTGCGGACACCATTGATCCCTTCGGCAAGCGCACCATTGGTGGTCGAGCTGGCTTCGCGGGCGCGCAAAAACGCCTTCTTGGCTCGCGGCAGCCAGACGATACGCACCAAGAACAGTGCAGGGACCACGGACAATGTCAGCAGTCCGAGTTCCCAATTGAGGCTCAACAGCACGGTGACGATACAAAGCAGAAGCAGGAGGTCGCCGATGGCGAAAATCGAGGTTTCGAGAAACTCCTGAAGGGCGCCGACATCTCCCTGCAGGCGTGACATCAGCCGCCCGACCTCGGTCTTGTCCATAAAGCGCAACGAGACACGCTGGAGATGGAGATACATAGCACGGCGAAGATCAGCCAGGACCTGCTCCGCCACATTGCCTACCAGCTTGAGCTGGACGTAGTTGGACCCCGAATTGACGAGGACGAGAGCGAAGAAGACAGCCACTGTCCAAAGCAGGCGCGATGAGCCGGCGTCCTCAGTTGCCAGCGCATTGTCGATAGCATCGCGGATGGCGAGCGGGATTGCAATCGAGCTTGCCGTGAAGATGGCGACGGCGACGAAGGCGATATAGAGGGAGCGCTTATAGGGAGCGACGAATTGAAGAAAGCGCTTGATGATATGGCCGTTGAAGACTTCGGCGAAAATGCGCTCGTCGTGGCTGACCTGCGAGCCTACCACGGCGCGCGGCGGCCGTTGCCAGTCCGCGGCAATCTGGATGCGATCAGTCGCCATTGGTTTGGCCTCCAATACCTTGAAGATCATGGAGCGCCTTGTAGCGCCCGCCCAACGCCAGAAGCTCATCATGTGTGCCGCGTTCGGCTACCATGCCGTCTTCGAGGAACAGGATCTCATCGGCGTGCATGAGAGAACTCAATCGGTGGGAGATGATGATTGTGGCGCAGGTCTTGGAGAACTCGATCAAGGATGCGCGGATCTGTTTTTCGGTGACGGCATCGATGGCCGAAGTGGCATCATCGAGGACTAGGATCGACGGCAGCAGAAGCGTACTGCGCGATATCGAGAGGCGTTGGCGCTGGCCGCCCGAAAGCGAAATGCCCCGTTCGCCGACGAGCGACTCATAGCCTTGTGGCAGCTGCGTGATGTAATCGTGGAGACGCGCACTTTCCGCCGCCTGGCTGATGCGATCCCGCTCCGCCCACGGATCGCCGTAAGCGACATTGTTTTCGATCGAAGCAGTGAAGAGAAATGCATCTTGCTGAACGACACTCACCACTCGACGCAGCGATTCCAGCGTGCAGTCACGAATGTCGATGCCGTCAACCGTGATGGTGCCCGAACTGACATCATAGAATCGAGGAATCAGGTGGGCGATTGTCGATTTGCCGCTTCCCGGCGGCCCGACGATTCCCAAGGTTTGGCCAGCGGAGATTTCGAAGCTAATACCACGAAGAACGGCAATTTTCGTCGCTTTGGGATCGTAGGCAAACTGGACATTGTCGAATTTGAGGGTACGCGGGTTGCTGGGCTCGAGTTCGGTCGCATCGTCTTTTTCAGGAATGACGTCGGTCTCATCGAGAATCTCGAACAAGCGCCGTCCTGACATCGAGGCGCGCGCGAAAGCGTTGACCACCATGCCGAGCTGACGCACCGGCAATTGCAGGATGGTCATGAAGGCGAGGAACTCGGCAAGTGTGCCCACCGTGATCTCGCCGTTCGAGACCTTGATCCCGCCGACCCACAAGACCAGCGCCATGGCCACGAGATATTCGAACGTCATCAGCGATGTGAGGCGAAAGCGGAGTTGCACGCGTGTTTTCGCGAGATCGAGGGCCTCGGCCGCGGCATCGTCGAAGGCACGCATCTCGAATTTTTCCGCCCCGAATGCCCGAACGACGCGAATGCCGCCGAGATTCTCCTCCATGATGCGGGTGAGAACGCCGAGCTTTTCTTGAAGCGCCAGCCAGACTTGGCGCAACCGCAATCGGCCGACTGTGGCGTTCCAGGCAACGAATGGCACAAAGCTCAGACTTAACAGCCCAAGGAGCGGGTCGGTAGTCATCAAGAAAACGCAGCCGGCGACCACCAGGGTTGCAAGGAAGAATATCCTGACAACGGCTTGATCTACGAACATGCGAACGCCTTCGACGTCCAGCATCCCGCGGGTTATCAGTTCACCGGTGTGGATCTTGTCGTGATAACTGAAGCTCAATCTTTGAAGCTGCTTATAGAATTGCAGCCGCAGTCCGTAGCCAATGTGCTGGCCGATCGCTTCGCTGTGGTAGGTGAAGAGCATGGTAAGAATGCCCCGCACGACACCCGCGAAAAAAATCAACAACGCCGCATGAACAAGGGCCCCGCGGATTTCGTCCGGTGTTGCGCTCACGCCCGCCAAAAGGCTGTAGGCGTCATCGACTGCGTCACCGAGCAATCGTGGTATGGCGAGCTGAAAGACCGCAGCACCGATGGCGCAGACGATCGCAAACCCAAGCCTCCAGGGATATGCAAAGGTCATGCGTACGATGCGACGAAGCGTATCAAACGATCTGTTCGGTGTGAGTTCCTGATCAATATGGCTTGTTGGAGCAAAAACTGCTTGCCCTGCATTCATTCGAACATCGTTCCTTGTCGACAGTCAGCTCGATTCGCGCGCGAACCGGCCATTGCGCCTAAATGTCTCGAATTGTCACTCGTCAGCAGGGACCAGCCATTGGCAATTGGCGTGGTCGAAGCGGCGATGCCGACAATGTCAGCACGAGGGCCAGACAACCAGCGGTGACGGTCACGCTAGTCCCTAATCTCGTGAGCCATCAAACGCGCCCTGACCGACACCTATCCTAATGCATCCGGCGAGATTGGCAAATCCCTCCAATTTCGATCTTTCGATGGCCCGCTTTTTTTTGGGCGCTGAGACAGCATCGATTGACGCGTCGTCGCACGCGAACCGCTGCAGCACACAACCGTCAAAAAATTGTCGACAAACTGTCACAATCTAGGACTAGGCTTGCAGTGATCCAAACAACGGCAGGTTGGTTTGCTGTTGGGATTGTACACCACTGATTACTTACTTGGGAGAGCAGGATGATTTTGTCTCGACGCACTGTATTTGCGGCGGCGATGACCGTTGCCGCTGCGGGTATTGCCTTTGAGGCCAATGCCCAAGAGCGTCTTGTCGGTTCGGGCGCTAGTTTCCCGTTCCCGATCTACACGACTTGGTTCAAGGCCTTCAGCGAGCAGAATAGTGATGCCACCATCGACTACCAGTCGAAGGGTAGCGGTGCGGGCATTCAGGATTTCATCAATCGCACCGTCGACTTCGCCGCCTCCGATGCCGGCATGACGGACGAAGAAATCAAGCAGGTCAAGGGTGGCACGGTCCTTCTGCCGATGACGGCTGGCGAAATCGTTCTTGCCTACAACATCTCGGGCGTTGGCGAGGGTCTCAAACTTCCACGTGACGTTTATCCCGAAATCTTTCTCGGCAACATCACCAAGTGGAATGATCCGAAGATCACCGAGGCCAACCCGGATCTCGATCTGCCCGACGAAAACATTACCGTTGTTCGTCGCTCAGACAGCTCGGGAACGACCTTCAACTTCACTAACCATCTCAACGCCGTCAGCGAAGAATGGGCGGCGGGTCCTGGCGTTGGAAAGACCGTCGAATGGCCTAGCAAAAGCAACTTCGTTGCTGGCCCGAAAAATGACGGTGTGACGGCGCTCATCAAGCAGACCCCAGGTGCTATCGGCTACATTGAGTATGGCTATGCAAAGCTCACCGGCGCCGTGACCGCCGCACTTCAAAACAAGGCCGGCAATTATGTTGCACCCGGCAGCGAGGCTGGTGCTGCAGCGTTGGCTAGCGCCGAGTTCCCGACAACGCCTCTTCCCGAGTCGGGCGACACGCCTGATCTTCGCGTCTTCATCCCAGATCCCGCCGGCGACGAAAGCTATCCGATCGCCACGTTCACTTGGATGATGTTCTATCGCCAGCAAGATCCCAAGAAGGCCGAAATCCTTCGCAACATGGTCGAATATGGCCTGACCGACGGCCAGAAGGTGGCGGACCAGCTTGGCTACATCCCGCTTCCTGAGGCAGTGATCGAAAAAGTCCGCGCCGCTTCGAAGCAAATCGGTGTCGACGGCGCATAAACGCCGCAAGAACAACGCCTCAAAGTCAAAGCATTTGGGGCATGCGAGGCATCGGGTCACGTGATCGTATCACGTGACCCGTGCTAAGCTCTTTCGAGTGTAGAGGGAGTGAGGACATTGGCTCGAAACGTATTTGCCGAGTCGGCCGACCCAACCAGTGTTTCTAGCCCGCCTTCGGGCTTCGACTACGCAGCCGACCGCACCTTTCGGTATCTCGCGTTGTTCTGCGCTGGGCTCATCGTCTTTCTGGTTGCCTATATCCTATGGGAGATCGGCGGAGCCGCATGGCCCGCGATCACGAGCTATGGCGCCAGCTTCCTCATCGACACGAGTTGGGACGTCAACAAAGGCAATTTCGGCATCCTGCCGCAAATTTGGGGTACACTTTATAGTTCTCTCATGGCCTTGCTGATTGGCGGCTTTTTTGGCGTCACAGTCGCAATCGTTCTCACTCAAGGATTTCTTCCAGCCCGCATTGCAGTCGTGTTGAGAACAGTCGTTGAGATGCTTGCTGCAATCCCAAGCGTCGTCTTCGGTCTATGGGGCATCTATGTTGTTATTCCTGCAATCCGGCCGATTGCAAACTGGCTACACGACATTCTCGGCTTCATCCCGTTTTTTTCGACATCGCTGAGTGGCCCCGGCCTAATGCCTGCGGTCATTGTTTTGGCCATTATGATCTTGCCGACAGTTGCGGCAATCTCACAGGATGCTTTCCAATCAATTCCCTACAAGACCAAAGAGGCGGCGTATGGCATGGGAACAACGCGTTGGGAGGCAATTCTCAAAGTGATGATCCCGACGGCAGCGGGAGGGATATTTGGTGCGCTGGTGTTAGGGTTCGGGCGGGCACTCGGTGAAACGATGGCCTTGGCCATGCTGATCGGTAACGCCAACCAGATAAGCCTTTCACTCTTCGCACCGGCGAATACACTGGCCTCGCTCATGGCGTCGAATTGGCCGGAGGCTGGAGAGGTTGAACAAAAGGCCCTGATGTACGCCGCGTTGGCGCTATTGGCGATAACATTTGTCGTCAACGTCTTCGGCACCTGGATTATGGCCTACGCCACCAGGCACACGAAATAGACAAGGGGGTAATCAATTATGGCAGTCATGACTCCACCCCGCGGAAGCTCGCTCGCTGAGATTCCCCAGCTTCGTGCCTCAAGGTTCGAAGGACGCAATCTCAAGAACGGAATTTACACGGTTGGCGCCTTGGTTGTGGCTGGAATTGCCGCGGTGCCTCTGATTTCGGTTCTTTACATGCTCCTTACCGAAGGCGGCGCTCGGCTTTTTTCGGACCCGATAGCGATCTTCACGGAACTACCTCCGGCGGGCTTTGAGATGGGGGGTGGTTTTGGTAATGCGATCGTCGGTACCTGCGTGATGGTCGGTATCGCAGCGCTTATCAGTGTGCCAATTGGTATCTTGTGCGCAACCTATCTGGCGATTCTGGGACCCAACAGTAAGATTGCGACGGTATCGCGCTTTCTCGCCAAGGTACTGACTGGTTTTCCCTCGATTCTCGCAGGCGTATTCGCCTACGCAGTCGTTGTCTTGACCATGGGAACATATTCCGCAATCGCTGGCGGTATTGCCCTTTCAGTTCTCATGTTGCCGACGGTCATACTTACCGCCGAATCCTCAATGCTCATGGTACCACAGCGCATGAAGGATGCCGCATTCGGCATGGGATGCACACGCAGCCAAGTGATTTGGAAGGTCGTTCTTCCTACGGGCCTTCCCGGTATACTCACTGGCGTGATGCTGGCCGTTGCCGGTGCAGCAGGAGAATCGGCGCCGCTCTTGTTCACGGCGCTCTTTAGTAACTACTGGCTGTCGAGCCTTGAAGAGCCGACCGCTTCGCTTTCGATCCTGATCTACAACTTCTCTGGTATGCCATTCGAGAACCAAATCGAGCTTGCTTGGACAGCATCTCTGGTGCTGGTGCTCATCGTTTTGGTGTTCAATATTCTCAGCCGAGTTTTCGGCAAACCACGTTACTAAACGCACGACATAGCCGAATGAGTGGGAACGGCACGATGAACGAAACTGCATCAATGACCACCGCAAACGGATCGACCACAAACGGTCACGCTGACGGCACTCCTGCCATCGATTGCCGGGTGGAGAAGATTTATTATGGGGACTTTCTCGCCGTTCGCGACTCGCACATCCCCATCGAAAAAGGCAAGATCACAGGCTTTATCGGTCCCTCTGGCTGCGGCAAGAGCACAGTTCTTCGAAGCCTCAATCGAATGAACGACCTGATCCCGGTTTTCCGGTTCGAGGGCAAGGTCAACTTCATGGGCCAGGATATCTATGCCAAAAACGTCGATCCGGTGATGGTCCGCCGTTACATCGGCATGGTGTTTCAACAACCGAATCCATTCTCGTTGAGCATCTTTGACAATGTTGCTTTCGGACTGCGGTTGAACAGGTTCAGAGGCAATATTGAGGAGCGAGTCCAGCAAGCCTGCGAAAAGGCGGCAATTTGGACGGAAGTCAAAGATAAGCTGAAAAACAGCGGGCTGTCGCTTTCGGGTGGTCAGCAACAACGCCTTTGTATCGCTCGTGCCATCGCGACTGAACCTACAGTGTTACTGATGGATGAGCCTTGTTCCGCTTTGGATCCGATCGCCACTCGGCAAATCGAAGAACTCATGCTCGAACTCAAAAAGCAATACACGGTGGCAATTGTCACGCACAACATGCAGCAAGCCATGCGCGTTGCCGACACGACTGCGTTCATGGGCGTCGACATGTCGGCTGGCGGGCGCACAGGATATTTAGTTGAGCTTGGCGAAACCAAGCAGGTCTTTGAGAACCCTAGAGAAAAGCTCACGCGTGAGTATGTCCGAGGCGAATTCAGCTAAGGACATAGTCGCATTGTCGGCAGGGGAAAAATAATGACACGTCGGTGGACCATGCGGGGATTGACGATCTTCGCGGCCATGGCCGCTGTTCTTTCGTCGAGTATCGCCTTCGCTCAAGGTGGCAAGACCTTGGTTCGCGGTGCAGGAGCGACATTTCCGGCACCTCTATACATGAAGTGGATCGAGGAATTCGACGCCGCCAATCCGGATTATGACTTTGAATATGACGCGGTTGGCAGTGGTTCGGGAATCGACCGGTTTTTAACTGGATCGGTCGACTTTGGGGCAAGCGATCGGGCGATGTCCGATGAAGATATTGCCAAGGTCGAGCGAGGCGTCCAATTAATCCCGGCCACGGCGGGCATGGTGGTGTTGGCTTACAATCTGCCGGGCCTCACGGAGCCACTTCGAATTCCCCGAGGTGTGGAAGTCGATATCTTCAATGGCGTGATTACCGAGTGGGATGATCCGCGCATTGCGGAAGCTAATCCTGCTGTGGATCTACCGGGCCTGACGATCGCTCTTGTCGCACGGCAGGATGGCAGTGGCACGACTTTCGCCTTTACCAATCATTTGTCGTCAATTAGTCCCGAATGGGCGGAGAACGTAGGTGCCGGAACGCTTGTCGGATGGCCCGGACAGATGATGCGAGCAGTTGGCAACGAAGGCGTTGCTCAACGCATTAAGATCAGCCAGGGCGCCATTGGTTATGTCGAGTATGGGTTCGCAGAGCGCATTGGCCTGCCGATGGCGATCCTTCAAAACAAAGCTGGCCAATTCGTGGCACCTGATGCTGCCAGTGGTCAGGCGGCACTCGCCGGAACGGCCAGCCAAATGCCCGACAATCTTCGGATGTTTATTCCCGATCCGGACGGCGAGGACGCCTACCCAATCACCACCTACACATGGCTGATGCTTTACGGGCAATATGACGATGCGGCCAAGAAAGAAGCGTTGGACAAGTTCGTCACCTACGGATTGACGGATGGCCAAGAGTTTTCGAGCGAGCTTGGCTACATTCCGTTGCCGGACGAAGTCGTCCAGCTGGCCATGGCAGGTTTGAAGAGCGTTCAATAACCGCCAAGCCCTAAGTGTTGACGGGCTCCCAACAAGTACAAGAATGGATAGGGAACCAACGACCCCAGGTCCGCTCAACCTCGAAGCGATCTCCGAAAGTTTGCGAAGACTTCAGGAACGTTTCGGAGAGATTAATCATGAGTTGAGGTCGCCTCGCGAAGAGCTAAGCGATGCCGTGGTTGAGCAAATGCTTAGCGGCTACCGCTTTATCAACGCGTGCCTGCACGAAGACTACTATCTATTGGCAATGGGGCACAGTGCCGAAATTCTCGAGGTCAATCATCGGGTTTTGTGTGGAGAGGATCCTACCGTCCGCTCCCAATTTCATGACCACATCGCGCGTACCGAGAAGCATTTTTACGCAACGCGAGACGGCGGTATCGGCGATTTCGCTGACTACGTCGCCTTGCACCGTCACGAAGACGTCTGGCGATTTGCCGCTGGGATCTACATCAGCATCCTGAGCGAGCCGCAGCTCTTTATCGAAGGCAATCACCGCGCGGGCTCACTTATCATGAGCTATGCGCTGGTTCGCGGTGGCAAGCCTCCGTTCGTGCTGACGGTCGAGAATGCCAAGGCCTATTTCGAGCCTTCGACACTCATCAAGTCCAGTAAGAAGAAGTCATTCTCGACACTGATCAAGATGCCCAAGATCCGGCGACGTTTCGCAGCGTTTCTCAAAGACGATACCAAGAAAAAGTATCTGTCCTAAGGCTCGGCTTCGCCGCCCACATGCTGGCGCCCCAAGACGAGGAGCTCGGCATTGGTAAGTCCGGCCTCTCGAGGGCGAAGATAAAAGCCCTGAAAACGGGCATCATCGTGAGGCGGCAGGGGCTTCTCAAAGCACTCTGCATCTGCGAGTGTCGAGTAGCAGAATTGGGGCGTGCCTTCGGCGATCAGTTGTTCAAAGTTTGAGCTGCAGCCTAGCAAGACCAACGGCAGCAAAAGCGTGACAAGTCGATAACGAGGGGACCGTTTCGCGATTGGACGCATGTGGTAATTCACACTGCTGGCGGTTTCACATCGCGATAGCGGATCGATCGCTCTCAGCTAAGGTGAATTTGACATGATTCGTACGCATGGACGTATTGTCCTGGCCGTTTTGGTACTGGTTTCGGGACTGCTCACCGGCAATGCCGCTGACGCTCAAAGCGATCCGGAGGCGATTTCCGTCGGGACGGTTGTTGGTAAAGTCGGCGGGGCTGTGGCCGTTCGCGACGGCGGCATTGTCGCATTGGTTGTCGGCAGCGAGATTCACGCACGTGACCGGATACGAACCTCGATCAATGCCAAGGTCGAAATCGAGCTGGTCAATGGTGGGCGTCTTATTGTCGGACCGGATTGTGGCCTTGAGGTCGAACGATTTGCCGAGGAAATGTCACCCGGTGTCGTTCGAGGCGCCGTTCAACTCTTCGATGGAATCATCCGCTTAGTGCTTCGTGCACTACCGAGCGGCAGCGAGTTCAATGTAACCACCGAAGCCGCCGTCGCCACGGTGCGCGGCACAGAGTTCACGATCGAAGTAGCGGAGACTAAAGAAGGCGCAAAGACAAGCGTATTCGTCGCCACTGGTATGGTTGCTGTTTCGGGTTTCCGCGGAAATGATGCCGAACTCGGTGCTGGTGACGGCATTGATGTTACCGCTGGATCGCCATTGGGTGAGGTCAAGGAATGGGGTGCCGCGCGGGTTCGCCGTGTGATCAATGCGACGACGCTTCCTTGAGGACCAATGGGTGCGAGTTTGGCTGTCCGCACGATTCGTAGCCTCTTGGGCGATTTGTGGCGATGGCGTTTGGTTGCCTGGCTCTTGGCAAGTGCCATCGGCATTGTCGGGATTGCCAATCAGGACAGAATGGGACCTTTGACGGAACTTGAGGGGGCGAGCCTGGATTGGCGGTTCCGCTTGCGTGGTGCCGTGACACCCCCCTCCGAGATCCAGCTTCTCGTCATCGATGACGAAGCTATCCGATCGTTCGGGGGATGGCCTGTTCCTCGCGAAATCCTGGCAAAGCTGGTGACCATCCTCAACGAAGTCGGTGCCGTCATCGCCTTCGACGTACTTCTTACCGATGTGAAGACGACCCCGGATGGCCGACTAGCACCCGGCGACGAATCGTTGATTCGGGCCCTTCAGGACGCCGACGCTGTGGTTTTGCCGATGGCACTCGGCTTCATACCGGGCATTCTCGGTGACACGACAATTCCGAAAAGTATCAGGCGCCATGCCTATCGCTTGATTTTGCAATCGGACGGACAAGTGCCTTTGCCCCGAGCGCACCAAGCCGTTCTTCCGGCGACAACCGTGCTCGGACTCGACATTGGTATCGGACATGCTGGACTCGAACTTGCGCCTGACGGTACGTTGCGAGCCGACCTGCCGGCAATCCGTTTCGGCGGCGAGGTCTATCCAAGTTTCAGCGTCGCTGCTGCAGCGCGCTACCTGAATCTTCTACCAACGGAAATTGTCCTAGAACAGGACAAGGGGGTGTGGCTCGGCCAGGAGCTTATCCCGTTTGATCAGAACTACCGCCACTATCTCAATTTTTATGGTGGGCCCGACCATTTCCAACGGCATGGTCTGAGGGAGCTTCTGCAGCTCCATATTCCACGCGAGCTTTTTTCCAATCGCCTCGTAATCATCGGCGTCGACGCTTTGGGTGCCGGCGATCGGTTTGCGACGCCTTACACGGCGAGTATGGCCGGCATCGACATTGTCGCGACTTCCATAGCCTCCATGCTCGATGGCCGGTCGCTGCAGCGTGGTCGCGTCCAGTCCCTAC
>CAYPOV010000030.1:0-21915 GCA_964412385.1 uncultured Geminicoccaceae bacterium | reverse complement strand
CGGCTATCGCCGAGCATGGACGCTGCCAGATCGGTGAGACCGAGCGCGTTATCCAACTCGCGATAAGCAAGCAGGCCACCATCGGAAGAAATGCGGGCGCCATGAGATTCGAGCTTAATCCGGCGGTCGAAAACGGGCCTCAAAGCAGGGTCTTTGGCTTCACCCTTCGCGTTCGCCATGCCAAACCCGTTTCGTTGCCTCCATCACTCTGAATAATCTAGCGAAATCGGCGTACGACGTCAGCTGGAAACCGCGTCATCTGGGAAATGCGGGCTTAAGCGCCTGGGCCGACGGCGAATGAGAACAAAGTAGAAACTTTTTGTCCCCAGGTCATTCACAAGTTTTTCATAACTTATCCACAGAATTTTGCTTTTCGGTATAAATCGATATTTGTAAACGACTTGGCACGAGAACTTGATGTCTCACCTTGATACGAGGTTCTTGACCTTGGATTTTCGCAAAGTTACGGTGAATCAGTCGACAATTCTGGGATCCTGCCTTCGGAAGTAAAATGTGTAGCTGCCCAACTGCGCATTCAGGTGAGGTTCCGGAATGGAATCGGATTGGTTCCGATTCCCGGCGAGGAGAATACGGAATATGGGAATAACTCTCACAGATAACTGTGTTTTTGCTGTCAACAATCATATGACGTATCGATGGTCGTTGCCGCAATAGCTCAGCTTTGTGGAGTTGGACTCGGTTGCGCTGTCGCCTCGACATGTGGTGGTGGGTGTCCGGCAATGCAGACCTTCGGCCCGTGATGGAGAAGGCGAGCTAGGTCACTCAAACGCGCATCTGGCGAGCGGCAGCGTCGAAAGCCTGTGGATAACTTTGATGTGCATAAGTCCGCCGCGTCATCTTCCTGTGCTCTGTGAAGAGGCTGTTGCGTCGCTCGCGCCTAAAAAGGGCGGTCTATACGTCGATGCTACGTTCGGCGGCGGCGGTTACGCACGTGCCATTCTCGACGCCGAAGCGACCACGGTTTTCGGGCTCGATCGTGATCCTGATGCCGTCACGCGTGGGCGCGAACTCGAAGCCGAAAACTCTCGCTTCTCGACGCTTGAAAGCTCGTTCCGCGAACTTTCCGTTCGGCTGGAAGAACAGGGCGTGACACAGATCGACGGGTTAGTCGCCGATCTGGGCGTTTCATCCTTTCAGTTGGATGATGCCGGGCGCGGATTCTCATTTCGTGCCGATGGCCCTCTCGACATGCGAATGGCGAAGTCCGGCCAGACGGCCGCGGATCTCGTCAATGAACTCCCCGAAAACGATCTCGCCTCGATCATCTTCGAACTCGGCGAAGAGCCCAGGGCTCGTCACATCGCCAGAGCCATTGCCAGACAACGAAGCGAGCAACCGATCCTTTCGACAGGCGAACTCCAGGCGCTCGTCGCCAGAGTGAAGGGGCCCGGAAAGCCGGGCCGTGATCCGGCGACGCAAACTTTTCAGGCACTTCGTATGGCGGTCAATGACGAACTCGGTGAATTGGATGCGTTGCTTCGCCAAAGTCTGAGCTTGCTGCGGCCTTCCGGCCGGTTGGTCGTGGTCTCGTTTCACTCGCTCGAGGATCGACGGGTCAAACGGTTTGTCGATGCTGAAGGCGGGAGTCGGCCGCAACCATCGAGACACCTGCCGCTCGCGGCCAAAGACCCTGTTCGCATGCGCTGGGTCCAGCGCAAAGTGATCAAGGCGTCGACTGCCGAAGTCGAGCGCAATCCCCGCAGTCGCTCGGCCAAGCTTCGTGTGGCGGAACGCGTCGCTGAGGAGAGTGATGAGGCAAGCGGGCCCTCGACATGGGAGCTTGCCGCATGAATATCCGCTTTTTTCTGAGCGCCGCAGTATTGACCGTTCTCGCTGCAGTCGCCGTCTTCACCCTCAAATATGAAGTTCTCGCTCTCGAGGACGAGCGGGCGGCCATCGACCAAGCAATCGCCCAAGAGCACTGGCAGCTTCAACTTGCGCGCGTCGAGCTTGATTATCTGCGACGGCCCCAACGATTGAAGGCCCAAGCTGAGCAGTTGGGCATGATCCAGGGATCGGCCGACCAGATTATCGAGCCTTCGATGATCGGGCGCGTCGAGGAGATGCGGATTGCCGAACAACCGCTGCTGGTCAATCTGCCATCAGGCGCTTCCGTTCAACTCCTGGCACGCCCTGCTCATGCGTGGGCCTTAGCACCGGAAAATCCAGGTACCGCTGCCGCGCTCAAGGTGTCTCATCAATGAGCGAGGCTAAACCAAACCTGCGGCGGCCGGCGTCGCTCGAGCGAACCAAGGGACGGATGCGTGTCTTGGGGGTAGGTTTTTCGGTCGCGTTTGCCGGCCTGGGCCTTCGTCTCGTCGAGATCGTCTTGAGCGAGGCGCCCGGCCAGCCGATTGCGGCCCTTGCCTCGACGACAAGCTCAAACCCGACGACTCGGGCGGACATTCGCGATCGCAACGGCGATCTCCTGGCGAGTGCCGTCAAAGTGTCGTCGGTCCACGCGGACCCCAATCTCATCGGCGATCACCAAGCGGCTGCCGAGGGTCTTGCGTCGGTTCTCGAAGGCGTTGATGCCGAGCGGCTGGCTGCAAACTTTGCCAAGGGTCAACGCTTTGTTTGGGTCAAGCGGCATATCGCACCGCATGAGCAACGGGCCTTACTGGATCTTGGCATACCCGGTGTCACAATCACCTTCGAGGAAGGGCGGATCTATCCAGATCAGGCGCTGATGAGCCATGTCTTGGGCTATGTCGATCACGACAACAACGGCTTGGCCGGTGTTGAGCAAGCGCTCAATTCGGAACTCAGCGGCCGTGTCAGCGGGTCTCGTGTCAACAATGGCGTGCTAGAGCTTTCGCTCGACAGCGATGTGCAACATGCGGTTCGCGATGAGATTAACCATGCCATGACACGGTTTCGCGCCGCAGGGGCGTGCGGTCTGGTGCGCGATATCCGGACCGGCGAACTCCTGGCCCTGTCGAGCTTGCCGGATTTTGATCCCAACCATCCCGCAGCAAATCCGAAAACCAATCTCAAAAATCGCTGTACTGGCGAAGTCTTCGAACTGGGCTCGCTCTTCAAGGTTCTGACAGCGGCGATGAGCATCGATTCAGGTTGGGTAACACTTAGTAAAAGCTTTGACGCGAGCGAGCCGCTGCAAATCGGCAGGTATAGAGTACGCGACTATCATGCCAAAGAGCGGGTGCTCTCGGTGCCTGAAATCATCGCTCACTCGTCAAACATCGGTATTGCCAAGATGGCATTCGAGGCAGGCGGGAAATTGCTCCAACAAGACTATCTCAAGCGTTTCGGTCTCATGGACCGTCTCGAAATCGAGCTTCTCGAGCGCCGTACCCCGCTTCTGCCTCCCAGATGGCCCGACATTACGACGGCGACGATCGCCTATGGTCACGGCATTGCCGTGACACCGGCCCATTTTCTCGAAGCCGCAAGTGCTGTCATCGGCGACGGAACGCGCATTCCGACAACGATCATCAAGCGCGATCCGGTCTCACTGTTGAAGCGCGAGCGTGTCGTGAGTGAGACCACGGCTAAGGATGTGGAATGGCTTCTTTGGCTCACCGTTGCCAAGGGCACAGGCTCTGGTGCCGCAAGCGATGCATATTTTGTGGGCGGAAAGACAGGAACCGCTGACAAGATTCGTGTGGACAGAAAAGGCTATCGTGAGCGCGATGTGATTTCTTCATTCTTCGGCGTGTTTCCTATCGAGAACCCCCGTTACGCGGTCTTGGTGGTGCTCGACGAACCGCGTGGTGACGCCGAGACGATGGGATTTCACACCGGCGGCTGGACGGCCGCACCGACGGCTTCGAACATCATTGACCGTATCGGCCCGATTTTGGGCATCGCTCCTTCCGAGCCGAAGGCCGGTCAGGAGTTCTGGTCGCGGCTCGAAATCAAACCGGCTTGGGACGGCTATCACAACAGGATGGAGGACGGCTTTGCTGCTATCCGCCCTTCTGGCTGAGCCATCGAATGCCAAGCCGCCCCAGGTGATCGGTGATCCCAACATCGAGATTGCGGGACTGGCTGCGGATTCGCGCTCTTTGAAAAAGGGCGAGTTGTTCGCTGCGCTGAGCGGCATCCGTGTGGATGGCGGCCGCTTTATTGACGACGCCCTCAAACAGGGTGCGGCTGCAGTTTTGGGCTCTTCTACGCTTGACCAACGCGCTTTGCCTGTGCCGTTGGTCCTCGATGACAATCCGAGACGCCGGTTGGCTCTCATGGCAGCGCGGTTTTTCGAGACCCAGCCCAAGACGGTCGTGGCTGTTACCGGAACCAACGGCAAAACCTCGGTTGCTCATTATTGCCGCGAGTTTTGGAGTGCTGCGGGCCATCGTGCTGCCAGTCTTGGGACGCTCGGCCTCAATGCCGACGGTATGGCGCCCGAAATGGGCCTCACCACACCCGAGCCGATAGCGCTTCATCGTCGCCTTGCCGAGCTTGAGCAGGGCGGGATTGACCATCTAGCACTCGAAGCTTCGAGCCATGGGTTGGCACAATACCGGCTCGACGGGGTTCGGTTTTCGGCTGCGGCGTTCACCCATATCAGCCGCGATCACTACGACTATCACGGCAGCTATGAGGCATACTTTGCCGCCAAGCAGCGCCTCTTCACGGAGCTCATGCCCGAGCGGGCCAAGCTCGTGCTCAATGCTGATATCCCCGAATTCTCGAGACTGTCTGCCAAGCGGTTTTCCAGTCAATGCGTGCTCGATTATGGGGTTCGAGCGAGAGTCTTGAAGCTCGTCGACGTCACCGCCCATACCCGCGGGCTCGGCATCGAGGTGGAACTCAAGGGCCGGCGCGCCTTGATCGAAACCAGGCTCATTGGTTCGTTCCAGGCGCATAACCTCTTGGCCGCCATGGGCCTCGTCCTGGCAACCGGTGGCAGTATCGAGCAGGTCATCGAGAGTGCTTCGAGTGTTCGTGCCCCCAAGGGTCGCATGGAATTGATCGTCGAGCATCCGAGCGGGGCTGCCTGTATCGTAGATTATGCGCACACGCCCGATGCGATTGCCTCGGCACTCAAATCGCTGCGGCCTCATACCCGTGGTCGCTTGCATATCGTCTTCGGCTGCGGCGGCGATCGGGACCCCGGAAAACGGCCGCTGATGGGTCGTGCCGCGGCGCGCTATGCCGATCATGTCTATGTGACGGATGACAATCCCCGATCAGAAGATCCTGGGTTGATCAGGAAGGCGACATTGGAGGGTTGCCCGGACGCTCGAGAAATCGGCGATCGGGCCGAGGTGATTGCCACCGCTTACCGTGCGCTTCACGAAGGCGACGTGCTCCTGGTTGCCGGCAAAGGCCATGAGACGGGGCAGATCGTCAAAGACCAGGTTTTGCCGTTCGATGATGCGGTCGAGCTTCGCAAGCTCGCGGGTCAACGGCCATGAGCTTGCTTTGGACATCGGTTGAAGCGGCCGCAGCAACCGGAGGGCGAAGCCGTGTTCCTTGGCGCGCCGAGGGTGTCAGCATCGACAGCCGTTCGGTGGCAGCGCGCGATCTCTTTGTCGCCCTTTCCGGGCCCAATCATGACGGCCACGACCATGTGCGCGAGGCGCTGGCCAAGGGTGCCACGGCTGCCATGGTGTCGCAGACTGATATGTTGGATCCGGAGGCACCTTTCCTCCAAGTCGAGGACACGCTTGAGGGCCTGCGATCGCTCGGCATCGCTTCACGGGTGCGCAATCAGGCCAAGGTGCTGGCGCTGACCGGCAGTGTCGGCAAGACCGGCACCAAGGAGGCCCTGCGTCACGTTTTGGGTGAGCAGGCCCTGACCCATGCCAATGTCGCAAGCTACAACAATCACTGGGGCGTGCCGCTGACGCTCGCGCGCATGCCACTCGAAACGGCTTATGCGGTCTTTGAAGTCGGCATGAACCATGCGGGTGAAATCGGCCCCTTGAGTCGCATGATCCGCCCCCATGTGGCGCTCATCACCACGGTCGAGATCGCTCATCTCGAGTTTTTCGCTTCAATTGAGGGCATTGCCCGAGCGAAGGCGGAAATTTTCGAGGGACTGGAAGAGGATGGCACGGCCATTCTCAATGCCGACAATCCGATGTTCGATCTCTTGAGCCAAGCCGCTGAAGACGCGGGCGCAAGCTGGATCATCGGCTTCGGCGGATCCGAAGATGCCGAAGCACGCCTGATCGATGCCGATTGCGGTGCCGACGGCAGTGACGTGCGGGTTTCGATCTCCGGCCGTGAGATCGGCTACCGGCTCAACGTACCAGGTTTCCATTGGGTCCAGAACAGCGTTGGCGTGCTGGCCGGCTGTCTTGCACTGGGTGCTGATCTCGAACGCGCTGCAGCCTCGCTTGCGGGGTTTTCTCTGCCCGCAGGGCGTGGCGTGCGCCGCGAGATCGACTGGCCCGGTGGTACGATCACGCTCATCGATGAGAGCTACAACGCCAATCCGGCATCCGTTCGTGCGGCGATCGATGTGCTGGGCCAGCGGCCGCAACGGCGTGTTCTCGTTCTGGGCGATATGCTGGAGCTAGGTCCGACATCCTTGGACCTCCATGCCGGTTTGGCGCCGGATATCGATCATGCTGGGATTGCAGCTCTCTATACCGCAGGGCCGATGATGCAGGCCCTGCATGATGCCGCGTCAACGGTTGCGCATCGTGTCCATGCCGAGGATTCTCTGGCACTTGCGAAGATCCTCGTCGACGAGTTGCAGGCAGGAGATGCGGTGCTCATCAAAGGCTCGCTTGGAAGCCGCATGAAGCTGGTGTTGGATGCCATTTTGAAGCACGGCACGCCTGAGGTGACAGCCGATGCTCTATAATCTGCTGGCACCGCTCGCCGAGGATTTCACCCTCTTCAATCTCTTCCGCTACATCACGTTTCGCACCGGCGGTGCGATCATGACGGCCCTCATTCTGAGCTTTATCCTGGGCCCGCGCATCATCCGCTGGCTCAAGGCCAAACAGCGTCATGGCCAACCGATCCGCGCCGATGGCCCGGAAAGCCATATCCTCAACAAAGCCGGCACCCCCACCATGGGTGGTGTGCTGATCCTATTGGCAATTTCGATCGCCACCTTGCTTTGGGCGGATCTCACCAATGGCTATGTCTGGGTCGCCATCATCCTTACCCTCGGCTATGGCAGCCTTGGTTTTGTCGACGACTACACCAAGGTCACCCAGCGCAGCAGCCGCGGGCTTTCCGGTCGTTACAAGCTGATCTGTCAGGGTGCCATCGGCCTGGTTGCGGCCTCGATCGTGGTGTCGCTGACCGAGGCACCGCTTGCGACGAGCCTTGCCGTGCCGGTGTTCAAGGAACTGTTGATCCCGCTCGGCATCTTCTATCCGATTTTTGCGATGTTCGTGATGATGGGGGCCTCCAACGCCGTCAATCTCACCGACGGTCTCGACGGGCTTGCTATCATGCCGGTGCTGATTGCGGCGGGCTGTTACGGCTTCATCGCCTATCTCGTCGGCAACGCGATCTTTTCCAACTATCTCGGCATTCCCTATGTCGCCGGCACGGGCGAACTTTCGATCTTTTGCGGTGCCGTTGTCGGCGCATCCTTGGGCTTTCTCTGGTTCAATGCGCCCCCCGCCATGGTCTTCATGGGCGATACCGGCTCGCTCGCAACCGGCGGCGCGCTTGGTGCCGTGGCCGTCATGGTCAAGCACGAACTGGTGCTCATGATCGTCGGCGGCCTGTTCGTGCTCGAAGCCGTCTCGGTGATTGTCCAGGTGGCGTCGTTTAAGCTCACCGGCCGGCGCGTTTTCCGCATGGATCCCCTTCACCATCACTTCGAGAAGAAGGGATGGGCCGAGCCCACCATCGTCATCAGGTTTTGGATCATCGCCTTTATCCTGGCGCTGATCGGCCTTTCGACACTGAAGCTGAGGTAGCGATGTTCGAGCGTTACCGCGGCAAAACAATCGGCATTCTGGGCCTCGGCAAGAGCGGCCAGGCGGCTGCGCGCAAGCTTGCCTCGGCCGGTGCCGATATTGTGCTGTTCGACGATCGCCCGGCTGCAATGAAAGGGCTGTCCGGCACGATTGGCACAGAAAAGCAGATCAAAGATCTCGATCTGCTGATCGCGAGCCCCGGTGTTCCGCTGACCCATCCGATCATCCAGCAGGCCAAGCGCGCAAACATCTCGATCCTGGGCGATGTCGACGTCTTTTTGGAGGCGATCGGGCCGCGCAGGATCATCGGCATCACCGGCACCAACGGCAAATCGACAACAACGGCCCTGACCCATCATCTCCTGCTCGCGGCAGGCCGGGATAGCGTGATGGGCGGCAATATCGGTGAGCCCGTGTTCGATCTCGATCCTGGCGATGCCGACCGTATCCTTGTGCTCGAGCTCAGCTCGTTTCAGCTCGACCTTGCACGGTCACTCCATTGCAACGTTGCGGTTTGGCTCAATACCAGCGCTGATCACCTCGACCGCCACGGCAACATGGAAGGCTATCTCGCCGCCAAGCGCCGCATCTTCAGGCATCAGACAGCAGGTGATGCGGTAATCGTTGGCATTGATGACGGCCACGGAAGGCGCACCTTCTCAGAACTCCAGGCTGCGCCGACGCAAACCGTCGCGATATCGGTCGCCAGTGGTCCCGATGGTGGTGTCTATGTCGATCGGGGCGTGATCTATGATGCCATCGAAGGCGCGGCGCGTCCGGTTGCCGATATCAGTGCTGTGTCGACGCTTCGCGGCCAGCATAATTGGCAGAACGCGGCGGCGGCCTATGCGGCGGTGCGCATGTGCGGCCTCACACCCGAAGAGGCCGTCACCGGTTTCACGAGCTTTCCTGGATTGCCGCACCGCATGGCCGAGGTGGCACGGCTGGACAAGGTGCTCTTCGTCAATGACAGCAAGGCCACCAATGTCGAATCGGCCATCCGCAGCCTGAGCTGTTTCGAGAATATCTACTGGATCGCCGGCGGGCGCAGCAAACCCGGCGGTTTCAATAATTTGCTGAGCGAACTCGGCAATGTCCGCGCCACCTTCCTGATCGGCGAAGCAACTTCGGAACTCGAGAGTGCGCTTGCCGGCACCATCCCGGCGATGCCTTGCGGCACG
This sequence comes from uncultured Geminicoccaceae bacterium, assembly GCA_964412385.1. Lineage (GTDB taxonomy): Bacteria > Pseudomonadota > Alphaproteobacteria > Geminicoccales > Geminicoccaceae > JBGSYN01. The sequence goes on along the minus strand of CAYPOV010000030.1, from coordinate 12,851 downwards.
CTCGATCGCGCCGTGGGCGAAGCGGCATCGGCGGCGCTGCAAAGCCGGCATGCCTCCTCCGTCGTGCTGCTGGCACCAGCCTGCGCCTCCTTTGATCAGTTCGCCAATTTCGAGGAACGGGGAAATCGTTTCGAAGAACTGGTCAATCAGCTCACAGGCGGTGCCAAGATGGGAGCGGGCGCATGACGGCCTTCGCGCGCACCGATCGCTCGATCCTCGGTGCCTGGTGGTGGACCGTCGACCGCAATACGCTCACCACCTTGTCGGTCATTGGCGTTGTCGGTGTCATTCTCATTTTATCGGCCAGCCCGCCTGTGGCGATCCGTGCCTATGGCGATGGCATGCACTTTTTCGAGCGCCACCTCGTTTTTCTGGTGCTTGCGGCCGGTGCCCTCATCGTGATGTCCTTGATGGCGCCTCGTGGCGTAATGCGCATCGGTATCGGCCTTTGCGTTCTCGCTGGTATCATGACCCTTCTCACGCCGTTGATCGGCAATGAGAGCAATGGTGCTCAGCGCTGGATTTCAACTCCCATCGGCGCGTTTCAGCCGAGCGAGTTCCTGAAGCCCGGACTGGTCGTCGTGTGCGCCTGGATCCTGACCCAGGGCGAGAGTGGCTCACGCGCCATGCTCAGGGCTCTGGCCTTGGTGGCGGCTGTGATCGGCTGTCTCTTGATCCAGCCCGATCTCGGCATGGCGGCGCTGGTCGGTCTGATCTTCGGTGCCCAGGTTTTTGTCGCGGGGCTCGGTTGGCTTTGGATAGCGTTGCTGGGGGCGCTTGGCATCGGTCTTCTGGCCGTGGCCTATACCTTCCTGCCGCATGTCCAATTACGCGTCGATAGCTTCCTCGACCCCGACATACCCGTCTATCAGGTGGAACGGGCGCTCGGTGCAGTCGGCGCCGGCGGCATCTTCGGCAAGGGTCCGGGCGAGGGCGAAATCAAGTTCACCATTCCCGATGCCCATGCTGATTTCATCTTCGCGGCGGCCGCAGAAGAGTTCGGTGTCATGCTCTGCCTCATTTTGGTGGCCCTGTTCGCCATGGTGGTCTTGAACTCGCTCAAGCGGCTCGGCCGTTCGGACGATCGCTTCGTTGTGCTCGCCGGTGTCGGCTTCCTCGCCCTCTTCGGCTTCCAGGCTCTGATCAATATCGGCGTCAATCTCAACCTTCTGCCGACCAAGGGCATGACCCTGCCATTCGTGAGCTATGGTGGCAGTTCGATGATCGCCCAAGGCATCGCCATGGGCATGCTCTTGGCGCTCACTCGGCGCGACGCCCGTCTGGAGTGGCGCCGATGACTGATTTCGCTGAGCGTCCCTTCGTGATTGCCGCCGGCGGCACAGGCGGTCACATGTTTCCAGCCATGGCCCTGGCACGCGAACTCAGGGATCGTGGGCGGCGCATTCTCGTGCTGACCGACCGACGTGGGGCGCGCTATGTGGATCAGACCCTGCCGCATCGATTGATCGCAGCCGGTAGTCTTTCAGGAGGCCTGCGCAGCAAAGCCGCAGCCCTTGCGCACCTCGGCATCGGCTTTGTTCAAAGTCTGATGGTTGCCCTGCGCGCCCAGCCAAGTGCCGCTGCGTGTTTTGGCGGCTATCCGACCATCGCCCCGGGCTTTGCCATGGTGGTCGCCCGTGTGCCGCTCTTGCTACACGAGCAAAACGCTCTCTTGGGCAAAGCCAATCGGCTGCTTGCAGGTTTTGCAAAAGCTGTGGCGCTCACCTTTGATGAGACCGAGCATTGCGAGAAGGTTCAAGCTGACCGTCGCCTTGTCACCGGCAATCCGGTCCGTCCGGGCTTCTCTGTCGACACACAGCAGGTACCGAGCGACAAATTCCGAGTCCTGGTGTTGGGCGGAAGTCAAGGTGCACGCGTGTTCAGTGACGTCGTCCCCGCAGCTGTGGTCTTGCTGCCTGAGGAAATCAGAGGGCAGCTTCGGATCACCCAGCAATGCCGGCCGGAAGATCTGGAACGGGTCGGCCTGGCCTTTGGGGCCATCGATTTTCCCGCCGAGCTCTAGAGTTTTTTCGATGATGTGCCCGAGCGGATGGCCAATGCCGATCTTCTCATCACCCGCTCAGGTGCTTCGACGATCGCTGAAATCCTGGCGCTCGGACGGCCCTCGATCCTCGTTCCCTATGCCTATGCGGCGGAGGACCATCAACGGTTCAACGCGGATTGCCTGGCGCAAGCGGGTGCCTCGCGATGCGTGACCCAGGATCAGTTCAGCCCCGCATGGCTCAAAGATGCGCTCTTGCAGTTGATGCGTAATCGCTTGGCGCTCGAGACGATGGGGCGAGCCGCGGCGTCGCTTGCGACACCAGACGCCTCCCGGCGCCTTGCCGATGCGTTGATCGCATTGGCTTTAAAGGGGGAACGGTGATGAAGGTCTCGCCCCTTTCGCTCGGACCGATCCATTTCGTCGGGATCGGCGGCATCGGCATGAGCGGGATTGCCGAAATCCTGCACAATATCGGCTATGAGGTCCAAGGCTCCGACTTGAGCGAGAGCCAAAATGTCAAAAGATTGAAGGGGCTTGGCATTTCGATTGCGATCGGTCACGCAGAAGGCAATATTGGTTCGGCCGAAGTCATCGTCGTCTCGTCGGCCGTCAAGCCGAGCAATCCGGAAGTCCAAGAAGCCCGCAAACGCCGCCTGCCGGTGGTACGCCGCGCTGAGATGCTCGGCGAGCTGATGCGGCTTAAATGGTCGATCGCTGTTGCCGGAACTCACGGCAAGACGACGACAACCTCGATGGTTGCGGCCATGCTCGATGCCGCCGGTTTCGATCCTACCGTCATCAATGGCGGGATCATCAATGCCTATGGCACCAACGCACGGCTCGGACAGGGCGATTGGATGGTGGTCGAGGCCGATGAGAGTGACGGCAGCTTCTTGCGGCTGCCGGCCATGATCGGGATCGTCACCAACATCGATCCCGAGCATATGGAATTTTACGGTGATTTTGATGCCGTGCGCTCGGCCTATCACGATTTTATCGGCAGGCTGCCATTTTACGGCTTTGCCGTGATGTGCGTGGACCACCCTGAAGTTCAGACCCTGCTGGCACGTGTCACCGACCGCCGGGTCGTCACCTATGGCTTCAGTCCTCAGGCCGACGTCCAGGCCATCGATCCCAAGGTCGATGCCGATGGCGAAACTTTCGATGTCGTCATTCGCGACCGCAAGGGCGAGGGAGAGACCAAGATCTCCTCGGTGCGTCTGGCCATGCAGGGTTTGCATAACGTCCAAAACGCACTGGCCGCCATTGCCGTGGCACGCGAACTCGATCTCGGTGTGAGCGTCATTCGAACGGCATTGCGCAGGCTTGCCGGCGTCAAACGCCGCTTCACTCGCACCGGCCACGTCGAAGGGATCACCGTCATCGACGATTACGGCCATCATCCGGTCGAGATCAAAGCCGTGTTGCGAACAGCGCGCGCGGTCTCCGAAGGGCGGGTCATCGCTGTCGTCCAGCCGCATCGCTATTCGAGGCTCAAGGCCCTTTTTGACGATTTCTGCACGAGCTTCGGCAATGCCGATATCGTGGTGGTCGCCCCTGTCTATGCCGCGGGCGAGGAGCCCATCGAGGGTATGGATCAAGCAGGACTGATCTCGGGATTGAAAGCTCATGCGCAGCGTGAGGTCCATGCGATCGACGGAGATACCGAGCTCTTCGATTTGATCGATCGGATCGGCATGGAAGGCGATTTGGTCGTGTGTCTCGGTGCTGGCAGCATCACCTATTGGGCGAATGCGCTGCCGCAGGCTCTCGAAGACCGGCGGTTGCGGAAGGAGGCGTCGTGACCGTATCCTTCGCCAAGAGTCTTCCGCCGACGCGCGGCCGCATTCGCTTTGATGAGCCCTTGAGCCGTTGCACTTGGTTTCAAGTGGGGGGGGCGGCAGAGGCCCTTTTCCAGCCAGCCGATGTGCAGGATCTCTCGGAATTCTTGGTTAGGACGGATCCGGGCATCGTGATCATGCCGTTGGGTGTCGGCTCAAATGTGCTGGCGCGGGATGGCGGCCTGGATGCTGTCATCGTCCGTACGGCTGCTGTGCTCGGCAGGGTTGCAGTCGAAGGCACAGAGCTGGTTGCCGAGGCCGGTGCGCTTGATCACCGAGTTTCTCAGGCAGCGCGCAGTGCCGGTTTGTCAGGCCTTGAATTCTTTATCGGCATTCCCGGAACCATTGGCGGTGCCGTGCGCATGAATGCTGGGGCGTTCGGTGGCGAGACTGCCGATCGACTGGTCTGGGCTGAGGTGCTCGATCGCCGGGGACGACTGCAACGTCTGCCCCGGAACGAGCTTGGCTTCTCCTACCGCCATTCAGCGCTTCCTGAAGATTGCTTCGTAGTACGCGCGTGCTTTTCGCTCGTGCCCGGCGACCGTGCCAAGATCGCCATTCGCATGAATGAGATCAAGGCCGAGCGCGCTTTGGCGCAACCCCTTGGCGTTGCCACCGGCGGCAGCACGTTCAAGAATCCCCCAGGCCATCGTGCCTGGCGCTTGATCGATGCTGCAGGCTGTCGCGGCCTTGAGGTGGGCAAGGCGATGGTTTCCGAAAAGCACTGCAACTTCCTTGTCAATCTCGGCGGGGCAACCGCATCGGATCTGGAAACACTCGGCGAGACCGTGCGCGAGCGCGTCAAACACAGCCAGGGCGTCGAACTCGAATGGGAAATTCGCAGGATCGGTCGGCCATCCGCCATGGAGGCTGCGGCATGAGCAAGCATGTTGCGGTGTTGATGGGCGGCTGGTCGGTCGAGCGCGAGGTCTCGCTGGTCAGCGGCGACGCCTGTGCCGGTGCGCTGGAGGAGAGTGGCTACAAGGTGAGCCGGATCGATGTCGATCGCGGCCTGGCTCATGTGCTCGAGCGCAACCGTCCCGATATTGTCTTCAATGCGCTTCATGGCCGCTTTGGCGAGGATGGCAGAATTCAAGGACTCCTGGACATTTTGGAGATCCCTTACACCCATTCGGGTATGTTGGCCTCGGCCATGGCCATGGATAAGCCTCTGGCCAAGCAGATTTTTGCGGCGGCAGGATTGCGCTGTCCGCTTGGCGTTTTGATGCAAGCGCGTTCGATTACTGAAAACTGTCCTTACCCGTTGCCGGTCGTTGCCAAGCCACGTGATGAAGGATCGAGCGTTGGTGTGACGATTATTCGAACGGAAGCGGAACTCGAGCAGATTGCTCGAGGCGACGGCGAATTGATGGTCGAGCCCTTTGTCGGCGATATCGAACTTACCTGCGCAATTCTCGATGACGTGCCCCTGACCGTCACGGAGATTCGGCCGCGTGAGGGATTTTATGACTATCGCGCAAAATATACCGAAGGTGTGGCCACCCATTTCGTGCCAGCACCTCTTGAACCGCCTGTGTTCGAAGCCGTTCTCGACGCTTCCAAGAGAGCGCATCAATCCCTCGGTTGCCGCGGTGTCAGCAGAGCCGATTTTCGCCTCGATCATGACCGGGGCGTCGACGGGCTATACTTGCTCGAGGTCAATACCCAGCCCGGCATGACACCGCTTTCGCTGGTCCCGGAGCAGGCGGCGTTTTGTGGGATCAGTTTCAACGATCTCGTTGTACGTCTGGTGGAGACGGCGCGATGCGACAGCTGAGAAGTCTAGCGCGTCGCCGGATTCGACGCCGTCCGCCGATGGCTCGATGGAAGCTATTTGGCATCCGCGCGCTGGCGATGATAACGGGTACGATGGTGCTCGCGGCCACCGGCTGGACGATCGGTAGTTCTTCCGGTTTCCAATCCTATGTGGGGATCGCCTGGACCAAGGCCATGGAGGCGACGGTGCGCGAAGGCTTCGTTGTGACCGACGCGTTTACACAAGGACTTCACCGAACCGACCGTCGAAGCATCCATAAAATCTTAGAGCCTTGGGAGATGAAGAGTATACTTTTAGTAGATACTGTGGCAGTCAGACAACAGATTGAAGGACTGCCATGGATTAAGACGGCTTCGGTGCAACGCGCATTTCCAAGTGAGTTAAGGATCTCGGTTGAGGAATATCGGCCCGTCGCTTTGTGGGTTCACGGCGGTCGGACTCGGTTGATCGATACTAATGGTGCGGTCGTCGGCTCCAACGTGACAGCCGAATTTCGGAATCTGATCCGCGTCTCCGGCGAAGGTGTCCGCCATCGAATGGAGGAACTCTTCGCACTCCTTGCGGTCCATCCGACACTTGAGGGCATGGCGACGGGTGCTGCGTTGATCGACGAGCGCAGGTGGAACATCGAGGTTGATAATCACTTGGCAATTCGCTTGCCGGCCGAAGCGCCTGAAAAAGCGATCGTGAAACTGATGGCGCTTCACGAGGAAGACAATCTGTTGGACCGGGCGATCCGTGCCGTCGATCTCAGGAACGATCGATGGATAGCGCTCGAGCCCATGGCAATGCCGGCGACTGTGACTGATATGGGGGAGGCTGCCTAGTGAGCGCTGCCGTCGCCCATATCTGGCGTCAATTCATCGGTGCCAACAATAATTTCCGCGCCGAACCTTTGGCGTTTCTCGATATTGGCACGACCAAGGTCTGCTGCTATATCGCGCGCCGACATCCTTCCCATGGGTTTGTGCTCCTGGGACGAGGTTATCAGGGGACCCAGGGTGTCGAGCGCGGCAATGTCACCGATGTCGACAGACTCGAGGATGCTATTCAGGCTGCCGTGCACCAAGCCGAAGAGCAATCGCATGTTACGCTGCGCGAGATTTCGGTTGGCATCAGCGGTTGCGAGCCGCGGACCAAGCTGCTCGAGCTTGCCTGCGAACTCAATGGACGTCCGGTGACACCCCAAGATGTTCGCCACTTGCTCTCGGCGGTCAAAGAGCGGGCATGGATGGAAGACAGCGAGCTGCTTCATGTCGTTCCCATCCGCTACCGTATCGATAATGGCCGCGAGGTGCGGGACCCGTGCGGGCTTTCCGGCAACAAGCTTTCGGTCCTGGCTTCGGCGATGGGGGTCTCGTCACGTCCGCTCCAGGAAATTCTCGAATGTGTCAGACGCAGCCATCTCGAAATCGACGAGGTCGTGTCGTCAAGCGCCGCCGCCGGCAAGGCGTGCCTTGCTGACGACGAAGTGATGCGCGGTTGCATTGTCTTGGATCTCGGTGGCGGTACGACGGGAATTTCCTACTATACCGGCGGCAGACTCGCCTTTGTCGGCCAGGTTCCCGTGGGCGGCGAGGATGTCACCGGCGATCTCGCTTACGATCTCTATACCAACCGCCAGCAGGCCGAGCGCTTAAAGGGCCTTTACGGAAGCGTTCAATGGCATAGCGGCGATGATAATTTTCGCATCGATGTGCCGATGATCGGCGATCATGAAGACATGCCGACCGGCGAGGTGCCGCGTGCCCGCATCACCCATACCGTGCGGGCGCGGATGGCGCAGATTTTCGAATCGGTGCAGGCGAGGCTTCGTGCGTCGCGTCGCATCTTCGAGTATCGTCCGCCAAGATCGATTGTCCTGACCGGTGGCGGCAGCCAGCTCGAAGGGATCGAATCCTTCGCCGAAGAGATGTTCGACATGCCGGTACGGCGTGGCAGGCCGGATTGCGTGATCGGCCCCTCCGGCATCGAATCCATGCCATGCTGTGCCGCCGCATCCGGTGGCCTGGCGCTTATTTCAACGTCCGATGAAGGGCTGCGTTGGCGTGATGATGCCGACGGCCATGGCCTTTCGCTGGGCGTTGTCCGTCTCAGCCGCTGGTTCAAGGAGAATTTCGAGCGATGAGCTAGCGTTAACCTTTTGACGGCCGTTCGCCTGCCCAGCGTGCGGTCTTTACCCGGAGGATCCGCGGTTCGGGTCCAGCTCATGGAGGAGAATACATGACGATTAACTTAAGCATGCCGACGCACAGCGAGCTCAAGCCGCGTATCACTGTGGTCGGCGTTGGTGGTGCCGGCGGCAATGCCGTCAACAACATGATCACGTCGCATCTCGAAGGGGTGGATTTCCTCGCCTGCAATACCGATGCGCAAGCCCTTGGTGCCTGCCTCTCGGATCGCAAGATCCAGCTCGGCAATACCATCACGCATGGTCTCGGTGCCGGTGCGCGGCCCGAAATCGGCCGTGCCGCTGCCGAAGAGAGCCTGGACGAGATCCTCGACCAGCTGCAAGGCAGCCACATGGTGTTTATCACCGGCGGCATGGGCGGTGGTACCGGAACAGGCTCAGCGCCTGTGATCGCCCGCGCCGTGCGCGAGCAAGGCATCCTCACGGTCGGTGTCGTCACCAAGCCGTTCCATTTCGAAGGGGCGCATCGCATGCGTCTTGCCGAAGCCGGACTTTCCGAGCTGCAGCAATTCGTCGACACGCTGATCGTCATCCCGAATCAGAATCTGTTCCGTCTGGCCAATGAGCGAACCACTTTCGCCGAAGCCTTCCAGATGGCCGATCAGGTCCTGCATATGGGCGTGCGCGGTGTCACCGATCTCATGATCATGCCTGGCCTTATCAATCTCGATTTTGCCGATATCCGCACGGTGATGAGCGAGATGGGCAAAGCGATGATGGGTACTGGCGAGGCCGAAGGCGAGCGCCGGGCGATCGAGGCGGCGGAGGCTGCCATCTCCAATCCGCTGCTCGACGAGGTGTCGATGCAGGGGGCCGCAGGCGTGCTGATCAACATCACGGGCGGGCTCGACATGACCCTCTTCGAGGTGGATGCCGCCGCCAATCGCATCCGCGAGGAGGTCGATCCCAACGCCAACATCATCTTCGGCTCGACCTTCGATCAAGGCATGGAAAACATCATGCGGGTCTCGGTTGTGGCGACCGGCATCGAGGCGGGCGATCAGCAGCGCAGGCAGGCAGCGGCGAACGAACTCGAGGAAAATGCCCGCGAGCTGGTGTCGCAAAGTGCCGCCTTCCGTTTCCAAGCGCGTCCCACCGGCAATGGCGCCATTCCGCATCCCAACAATGCCGCTCCATCGGAGCAGCCGAGCATTGCTTCGAGGCTTCGCGCCGCCGCGCAACGGCATCGCGAGACCGGTACCGAGACTTCGGCCCATGAGGCAGAACAGCCGATGGAGTTGGCGGAAGCCCCCGGCAGCTTCGCTCCGCCGCCGCCTGTGCATCCAAGCTCGAGACGTGGCCGCAAACTGAACTTTGCCGGCGATCTCTCTTCGCGGCCCGAAGAGCTCGAAGCAGAGCCGAGCCGCAGCTTTTTGGGGCGGGCCTTGGGTGCCTTCCGCGGCAACGGCCACGGCGAGGAGGAGTGGGAAAGTCAAGCGACGTCGAACCGGCGCCGCACCATGACCTGGGACCGCGCCGTCGAAGTGTCGATGGACGCCACGGACGATTCCGCGTCGGGCTACGATGAGGCGGGCCGTGACACCGAGCTTCCCGCCTTCTTGCGCCGCGAGAAGGAAAAGGTCGACTCCTGACGGCCACCTGATGACAGAGACGCGGCGGTCGATATAGCATTCCCCTTATCGATCGCCGCCTGTCCGGGAGTTCCGTCTTGTCCACTCTGCCCTCAGCCAACCAACTGCGTACAATCGATGACCTCGACACCCCCGCCGTCGTCATCGATCTCACTATCGTCGAACGCAATCTCCGCCGCTGGCAGGATTATTGTAACCAGCACGGGCTCGCCAATCGCCCGCACATCAAAACCCACAAACTCGTCGAATTCGCCCAATGGCAACAGACTCTCGGCGCCAACGGCATTACCTGCCAGAAGCTCGGCGAAGCGGAAGCCATGGCCGATCAGGGGCTCGATGATATTCTCATCACCTACAACATCATCGGCACGCGCAAGCTGGAACGTCTCCGCGCACTCCATGCGCGCGCCGATGTCAAGGTCGGCTGTGACAGTGCTTATGTCATGGAGGGCCTCGAAGCGGGGATGGCGGGTGCCGGCCGCCGCCTTCCTGTGGTGATCGAATGCGATACCGGGGCGTTGCGGTGCGGCGTGACCGACCCCGCAACCGCCATCGATTTCGCCAAGCGCCTCGATCGATCCTCGTCACTGAGCTTTGGCGGACTTTTCACCTATCCACCCAAAAAGGACAATGGTGCGGCCCAAGCCTTTTTGTCGGAGGTGGTGGGCGAACTCGAAAAAGCCGGGATCGCAACCCCCATCGTCTCGAATGGCGGCACCCCCGATATGTGGCGTGCCCATGAAACACCCATCGCCACCGAGCACCGCGCCGGCACCTACATCTATAATGATCGGATGCAGGTGAGCCTCGGAGCCGCCACTTACGACGATTGCGCCCTCACCGTTCTTGCCACTGTCGTCAGCCGGGGTGCCGAGGACCGTGGATGTATCGATGCAGGATCAAAGTCCCTCACGTCAGACCTCGCGGGCCAGATAGGGCACGGATTGATCGTCGACTACCCGGATGCCGCCATCCAGGGCCTCAGCGAGGAACACGGCCATCTCGATCTAAGCAAGACAACACGCAAACCCGCCGTCGGCGAGCGCGTGCGCATCATCCCGAACCACGCCTGCCCGATCAGCAATCTCGTCGATCAGGTCTATGCAATCCGCGGAACGCAGGTCGAAAAGATCCTCACGGTCGATGCCCGCGGAAAACTCACATGACCGGTATGCGGAGGGGTACAGTGCATTAGGTGTTAAAAGGCCTTCACTGGTTGCCGCTCCTCGAACGCACGCAAATCAGACCGCGCAACACCCCTCATGAACGCATCGGCAATCCGCACATGCGTTTGCGCTTGTAACGCCACAATGCTCAAGCATCTGCTTTTTGAGTGCAGCGCGCGCCCTGTGGAGCCGCACAGCCGCGTTATTGACGGAGATATCCAATGTCATCGCCGCTTCATCCAACCTTAATCCCTGGATATCGACAAGCTCCAGGATCAACGCATAACTGGCCATGAGCTTCCGGGTTTGGGCGATGCTGCACCGGCACCATGCGTCTGCCGAAGTGTCGATTGGATCGGGCTCTTGTGCCGCCGCTTCCAACAGGCGTTGTTCTGTTGCCAGTTTTCGCAATGCATCGTTCGCGGCATTTGTATGTATCCGGTAGAGCCATGGCACAAGCCGATCCAGATCTCGCAGTGTTTCCGCCTTTTCTATCGCGCGGAGAGCTGCGGCTTGACGCACATCGTCGACAAGGTCTGACGGTACCCTTGAGGCCACATGGCGCCGCAGCTGAGGACTATGGGTGCGCAATGCAGCCGCAACGCGCACCCTTGGATCAGAACCTGACATTAGCGGATAATGGTTTATTCCGAGGCGTTTGGACACCCGCATTCCGGGCCACAGGTACAGTCTTCACAGGTGCAGGTTTCCCCGCAACAGCAATGCCCATCGCGGGGTTCGTCGTGAGCACAGTTGCATGTTGCCGGGCATTTGTCACAACCGCATCCTTCAGAATTCGCCACATTGGTCTCCATTCATGTTAATTGTACCCATAAAGACGGATGAGGGTCTGGGACTCTTACACTGGACTCGGATTTTTTTCTGAGCTGACTGTTCGCGTTCGCATGCGGCCACATCTCTTTGTCCCTGGGCTCGCACAAAAACCCAAGTCAAAGCACTATCAAAGCTGGTGTGCTTCGCCGATTATCAAGCGGACTATGGCGGTGATGGCAAAACCGGCCACTAGAAAAGTGAATCCTTGCCTGGTGCAACATATCCGGATCATCGCGGCAAACTGGAATTGGTGGACGGTCGACAGGAACAGGAATGTTCCACCCGCGAGCGCCAGTATCGCACCTTTTGTCACGAGCATGGCGTCGTTGCCAAGGGTCTGGTGCAACTCAGCACCGAACAGGATTCCCGCCGGTGTTGCCAGCGCAAACACGGTGAAAGTGAGCCAAGCTTGCCAATACTTGAGCCGGCTTCGAACCATCATCAGCGCCAAACCGAAAGCGGCAGACGATTTGTGCATCATGATAGCGATGAAGATAAAGATGGCCGTTCCGGGCGGGCTGACAGCGAAGGCTGCCCCAAGGAGAAAAGAGGGAATGGCGATCATGGTTGTCATGATCAATGGTATCAACGCTGGCAGCTGGTCCGCCTGAACCTCAGAGGCCCCTTGCTCGACGACATGGGTGGCGTGCTCAAGGGTCAAGAGAAGCAAAAACGCGCAAATAGCGATGAGCGATGCCAGTGGAAAATCGAGTTCGGGAAACGCCTTGCCCAAAACATGAAACGCGGATGGCAGCATCATGGTCAGCGCCAGGGCCAGAAACACACCCGACGTGAATGCCTCACCCAAGGGGAACCCCTCTATGTCACGGGCTCGCGCTGGTCGGAGAAGAGGGTAGAGACCACCGGCAAGTGCAGCGGCAAGAATGCCGAGGAGGCACATCCATTGAAACAGATCCAACACTTAGAAAGTCCTTTCGGGATGACTTTTTACTCTCGCAACCATGCTCAATTTTCTCAGCTCCTGGTTGCGCTGCCAACGCGGCAAAGTCCCACGGCAGGAGTTTGTCGATCATTGTGATCTCATGCTCGGCAACGTGGTTGAGCGGCTCCTCGTTCCATGGCAGATTGGTCGGCGTGACATCGGCCATCACGGTTCTCTTGCTCTTCCCGTCTCAATTCAATCTGGTCGATGTTCTCACCGCAGGTAAGTGATACCAACGCCAAATTGATGCCCGGGCGTGGCAATCTGCGGGAATCGCACCTGATCGGCAAGTGCGCCGTTTCGCGACAACCAGCCGGATCGCCGGGCAGCAGGAGGGGACAAAGGTTATGAGATCAATCGCTCGCTGAAGAGATATCATCCATGTAAAAAGTTACCTATGATCGTTATTATTTCCTTGCTCATGAGGAAGATTGCGTATATATTCTCCTAATCATCAACGCTTTATGGTTCGCATCTTGCAGGGAAACTCTGTCATACCCAC
>CAYPOV010000029.1:0-22206 GCA_964412385.1 uncultured Geminicoccaceae bacterium | reverse complement strand
CCATCTTATAGGGGTGAAGGACGTAGGAGCGGATCTGGTGGCCCCAGCCGATATCGGATTTGCCGGCTTCGATGTCCTCGGCGGCATCGCGGCGCGCCTGAATTTCGCGCTCATAGAGGCGGGCGCGGAGCATATCCATGGCTTGAGCCCGGTTGCGGTGCTGCGAGCGGTCGTTTTGGCATTGCACGACGATGCCGGTGGGCTCGTGGGTGATGCGCACGGCGCTGTCGGTGCGGTTGACGTGCTGGCCGCCGGCGCCCGAGGCTCTGTAGGTATCGATGCGAAGATCCTTGTCCTCGATCTCGACCTCGATGGAATCGTCGATCATGGGCGAGGCCCAGACCGAGGCGAAGCTGGTGTGGCGGCGCGATTGGCTGTCGAAGGGGGAAATGCGTACCAGGCGGTGGATGCCGCTCTCGGTTTTGAGCCAGCCATAGGCGTTGTCGCCGATGAGCTTGATGGTGGCGGATTTGATGCCGGCCTCGTCGCCTGCGCTTTCTTCGATCCATTCGACTTTGTAGTTGTGGGCCTCGGCCCAGCGGAGATACATGCGTAACAGCATTTCCGCCCAATCGCAGGATTCGGTGCCGCCGGCGCCGGCATTGACCTGAAGAAAGCAGTCATTGCCGTCGGCTTCGCCCGAAAGCATGCCTTCGAGTTGCAGGCGGGCGACGGTGGTGCGGATCGCTTCGAGTTCGGATTGCACTTCGCCGATGGTGGCCTCGTCGCTTTCCTCTTCGGCGAGTTCGGCAAGATCGAGGGAGTCGGAAAGGCGTTGTTCGAGTTCGCGCTGGCGGTCGATACCGTTCACGAGCTTGGTGCGCTCGCGCATCAGCGCTTGGGCTTTGCCGCTATCGTTCCAGATATCGGGGTCTTCGGTGAGCGAATTCAGCTCGTCGAGGCGAAGGAGGGCGTTATCCCAGTCAAAGATGCCTCCTCAGCAGGTCGAGCCCCTGCTTGATCTCGTCGGCCATATTGGCAAGTTCTGCACGCACGATTCTTGTCCATCCTGTTGATAGGCCAGGAGATAACCCTGCTTGCCGCAGGCTTCAATAGAGGCCCGAGGTCGAGGGAGTGGTATCGGCGGGAAGGACCGGCCCGTCATCGCGATCGGCATTGACGGCAATCGAGCGGCCTCGTTCGATTTCGGTGGGCTCGGTTCCGGGCATGAAGGCTTCCGAGATCACCACTTCGCTCGAGGGTCCGGCAAGCTTGCCCGAGCGGGCATCGATACGGACATGGCGTAAGCCCGGGGCGGTTCGGAAGGGTGTTGCCGGTTGATCGGCCAAGGCTTCCTTCATGAAGTCGATCCAGATCGGCAGGGCGACACTAGAGCCGGTCTGCTTCTTGCCGAGGGTTTTGGGTTTGTCGTAGCCGACATAGACGCCGACGGCGAGGTCCGGCGAGAAACCGACGAACCAGGCATCGCGGCTTTCATTGGTGGTGCCGGTTTTGCCCGCCAATGGTTTGCCGATGGTATTGGCGCGGATCGCCGTGCCGCGCTCGACCACACCTTCCAGCATGTGGACCACCTGAAAAGCGTGGCGCGGGTCGACAATCTGCTCGCGGTGATCAGGAATTGGTTGCGGCGGTTCGCCGTCCCAGGCGATCATTTGGCAGTCCGCACAAGTGAGACCGCTCGGCTGCGCAACGGTACGGCCATATTGGTCTTGGATGCGGTCGATCAGTCTGGGCTCGATCCTTTTGCCGCCATTCACAAGCATAGCGTAGGCGGTGGTGAGTTCGAGCAGGGTGATTTCGTTGGAGCCCAGGGCCGAAGCGAGGTTGGCGCCGAGGCGATTGGCGATATTGAAACGCCGAGCGACGTCCTGCACCGAGCGCATGCCGATATCCTGGGCGAGACGCACGGTCATGAGATTGCGCGATTTTTCCATGCCGAGGCGAAGGGTACTCGGGCCATAGAAGCGATCGGAGTAGTTTCCGGGCTTCCATTTGCCTTGATCGCCGCCCTGTTCGATGACGATAGGGGCGTCGAGGACGATGCTGGCCGGGGTGAAACCCTGCTCCATGGCGGCGAGATAGACAAAGGGCTTGAAGGACGAGCCCGGCTGGCGGCGCGCCTGGGTTGCCCGGTTAAACTTCGATTGGCGAAAGCTGAAGCCGCCGCTCATGGCGAGGATGCGGCCGGTATGCGGGTCGAGGGCGACCAGCGCACCTTCAACTTGAGGGATCTGGCGTAGGGCGAAGAGGCGGTCGTCGCTGTCGCCGTCTTGGTCCAGTTCCTCGACTAGGATGATGTCGCCCTCGGAAAGCACTTGTGCTGCGGATTTGACCTCTGGTCCCCAGACTTCGCCGTCGAGGGTGCGAGCCCAGCGGAGATGTGCGAAGGGTATGATGCCCGTGCTGCCGTCGGCGAGGCCGATTTCGGCTTGGCCGTCATCGGCGCCGTGGACCACGGCGGTGTGCCAATTGATCAAATCGAAGCCGGGATCGAAGTCTTCGAGATAGGTCTGCCAATCGACTGCCGTCGTGTCGATATGATCCAGGGCGCCGCGCCAATCCGTGCGCCGGTCATAGGCGGCGAGCCCTTCTCGAAGGACGCGATCGGCGATGGCTTGAAGCGTCGGCTCGACAGTGGAGCGGACCGAAAGCCCGCTCTCATAGAATGGATCCTCGCCGAAGCGTCCGACGAGTTCGCGGCGCACTTCTTCGGTGAAGAAATCAGCCTCCGCGAAATCGGATGTCGCACGCTCGCGGACGATCAGCGGCTCGGCCGCGGCGGATTGCGCGGTCGCCTCGCTGATCACGCCATCTTCGGTCATGCGACGCAGCACATAGTTGCGGCGGGCTTTGGCTTCCTGCGGTTCGCGCACGGGATCATAGTGCGACGGTGCTTTGGGAAGGCCTGCGAGATACGCCGCTTCGGCGACGGTCAGCTCTTCGAGCGATTTGTCGAAATAGTTGAGCGCTGCCGCCGCCACGCCATAGGAGCGCCGGCCCAAGAAGATCTCGTTGAGATAGAGTTCAAGGATGTGGTCTTTGTCGAAGGTGCGTTCCATGCGCATGGCAAGCAGCGCTTCCTTGAGCTTGCGCTCCAGCGAGAGCTCATTGCTCAAGAGGAAATTCTTGGCCACCTGTTGCGTGATGGTGGAAGCGCCCTGCGGCCTGCCCCCTTCGCGAAGGGCCTTGATATTCTCGACCGTCGCCCGCGCGATACCCAAGGGATCGACGCCCGCGTGGGAGTAGAAGTTCTTGTCTTCGGCGGCAATGAAAGCCTGCTTGACGTGATCGGGGATCGCCTCGATCGGCACGAACACGCGTTTTTCGTATGCATATTCCGACAGCAGCCTGCCGTCGCCTGCGTGAATGCGGGTCACGGTCGGCGGTTCGTAGACGGCGAGTTGCGTATGGTCGGGGATCGTCTGGGCGTAACGGTCCAACACGAAGATCACGCCGATCCCGCCTGCCACGGCGAGCAACATCACCGTGACAAGACCTCCACCGGCAAATCGCAACAAACGACTCACGCAATCATCCTTATGACCAAGCTCACGGGGCTGAATTTAGTTTGGCAAGTGAAAATAACGATTAACCGCCTTGACTATAGCACGGCCGAGTTTTTCGCGATGGTTTTTGTCGCCCAAAAGTGCCGCGTCCTCGAGGTTCGAGAGATAGCCCAGCTCCACGAGAACCGAGGGCACGTCGACGGATCTAAGCACGGCAAAGCCGGCATAGCGCCGGGTTCTCCTCAAGAGTTTCGTGACGTCGCCAAGTTCTTCAACGAGCAATTCCGCGACCCGGATCGAATTGTTTTGGGTGTCTCGCTGCACGAGATCGATGAGCACGCTGGCCACGACCCCGTCATGCTGCGAGAGATCGCTGCCGTTGAAGCGTACATCGACGCGGTTCTCTTTTTGCGCCATCTTGGCGGCCTCTTCGTCGGAAGCCGTCTCGGAAAGCGTGTAGACGGAGGCGCCGCGCTGTTCCGGCTTGCCGATACTGTCAGCGTGGAGCGATATGAAAAGATCGGCACTGGCTTCTCGTGCGATCTCGATTCGTCGAGGCAAAGTAAGACCGATATCGGCCGATCGGGTCAAAATCACGTCATATCGGCCGGTCTCCGTCAGCAGGGACGCCAGCTCCCTGGCCATTTTGAGCGTGATCTCGCTCTCATGGACGCCGCTGATACTGATGGCACCGGGATCTCTGCCGCCATGACCTGCATCGAGCACGATAACTTTGTTGGGCGGCGGAGGCGCGCGTTCCGGCCGCAGCAGCGGTGAAGGGAGTTCCGGGTCTTCAACACTCTCGCGCGCCACAGAGGTCGTTTCCACAGGCGGAGGTGATGGCGGCGGACGCTGATTTGACGGTTCGATGTCGATGACGAGGCGATAATGGGGAGAGTCGCGGTTGGGCTCGAGCACTAAGGTGCGCGTAATTTCGAAGGGCTCTTTGATCGCAACTTCGAGACGGTCGACACCGGGTTCGCGCCTTCCGAAGCGAAACGATCGAACAAGGCCGGTCGGGCGGCTTTGCGGCATCGGACGCGGACGCCAGCGAACCTCCGGCAGATCGACGACGAGACGATCCGGATCCGCCAATCGTTGCGGCTGAAACCTGACGAATTCTTCGATATCGATGACAATGCGGGTGCGTGGCGGGTTAATCCCGAAGCGGATGCCCGAGACCTCGGGTTCCGACGTGTCGGTTTGAGTCCATCCGCTCTCGGCGCAAAGACAGCACGAAACGACAACAAGCAGCGCCAACGCCCGTTGCAGGAATTGCGACGGCGTCCGTTTCAAATGTCGGCGCATTCGAACGTACGGAGCCTCGCTGCGATGGTAATCAAAATGAACATATGCATTGATCGCAACAATATCCGTTTGAGGCAGCCCGATAGCGTGACTATAGTGCGCCTGCAATGGTTCGCTTGCATACTGAGGCGCACCAAATTATCGAGAGTAGGTCCCGAAAGACAATCCTTCGGGGCGGTGCGCTTTAGGTGTTTGGGTGCCGTGCCAAAAACGGCGCTTCGGACCATGCAAGAGCGTGCGACAAAACATTGAGGCGAAGCGTGATCGTAGCAGACCCGATAGGCAAGCATGGATCTCGATCCGCCCGCACACAGAAAGATGGCCGCGATATGGGCTCGATCATTCCTGAACGAGAGGTTGGCGCAATGGCAACCGTTTCCGTGCGGCTTGATGATCAAACATTTTGGCGTTCGACCGAAGTGACCGCGATCCGGTCTCGTCGTGACGCTGAGGAACTCAATTCATGCCGAAGAAAATGCTTATCGACGCGACACAGCCGGAGGAAACTCGCGTAGTCGTTGTCGACGGACAACAGCTTGTCGATTTTGATTTCGAGACGTCAACCAAGAAACAACTCAAAGGTAATATCTACCTCGCCAAGGTAACGCGTGTCGAACCATCCCTTCAGGCCGCCTTTGTCGACTATGGCGGCAATCGCCACGGATTTCTGGCATTCAGCGAAATCCACCCGGACTACTACCAAATCCCCCAAGCCGATCGTGCCCTCTTAGATCAGCTCGAACAAGAAGTCGCCGAGCGGGCTGTCGTCGAACAGGAGGCGAGCAGCGATGACCAACCGAATGGTGCTGCAACCGACATTGACGATGATGTTGCGGACGTTGCCGATCTAGCCCGCCGCCGCGCGCGCATCCTTCGCAGCTACAAGATCCAGGAAGTGATTAAGAGGCGCCAAATTCTGTTGGTGCAGGTCGTCAAGGAGGAACGTGGCAACAAGGGTGCTGCCATGACGACCTACCTTTCGCTGGCGGGTCGCTATTGCGTGCTGATGCCCAATACGCCTCGTGGCGGCGGCATTAGCCGAAAAATCGCCAATCCCACCGACCGCCGCCGCCTCAAATCAATCACTCAAGAGCTCTCCGTGCCCCAGGGCATGGGCCTGATCGTCCGCACCGCAGGACAGGAGCGCAGCAAGACCGAGATCAAACGCGATTATGACTATCTCTTGCGGTTATGGAGCGAAATCCGCGAGTCGACGCTTCAGAGCATTGCCCCAACGCTCATCTATGAAGAGGGTGATCTCATCAAACGCGCCATGCGTGATCTCTATACGCGCGATATCGATGAGGTCTTCGTCGAAGGCGAAGAGGGTTACCGCTCGGCAAAGCGCTTGATGCAAATGCTGACGCCGAGCCGTGCGCGGCGCGTGAAGCAGTTTAAAGATGTCCTGCCGATTTTCGTCACGCACGACGTAGAACATCAACTCGACCAAATGCACTCGCCGACGGTTCAGCTCTCGTCCGGAGGCTCGATTGTCATTCACACAACGGAAGCGCTCACGGCGATCGACGTCAATTCAGGGCGAGCGACGCGTGAGCGGCATATCGACGAGACGGCAGTCAAAACAAATCTCGAAGCGTCCGATGAGATCGCGCGCCAATTGAGGCTTCGCGACCTTGCCGGTCTCGTTGTCGTCGATTTTATCGACATGTCGGAAAACCGCCACCAGCGCCAGGTTGAACGCCGGTTTCGGGAAGCCCTGAAAGCGGATCGCGCACGCATTCAGCTCGGCAAGATCAGCATGTTCGGGTTGATGGAGCTGTCGCGTCAACGACTTCGCCCAAGCCTTCAAGAGCTTAGCAGCCAGATTTGCCCAACTTGTTCGGGTGCAGGCGTAGTACGGTCGACGGAAAGCTGTGCGCTTCATGCGCTCAGATTGGTTCAAGACAAGGGCATCGAAGGTATTGCCGCTAGTCTTCGGCTGATACTGCCCGAAGAGGTAGCCCTCTACATCCTGAATCAGAAACGCGATTCTCTCCATCACCTCGAGGAGCGATACAGTCTCAAGGTGATGATCAGTATCGATCGCGAGATGCTTCCTGCCGATCATCAACTCGACGTACTCGAAAAGCGTGAGGTCGAAGAGGAAGCCGAGGCCGAGGAAACCGAGACTGAAACGGCCTCCAAGAAATCCCGGTCCCGCCGTAGTCAGGCACAGGGCGAAGAGGCCCAAGCTACCGAAGCTGAAGCAACACAAGAAGCGTCCAGTGATGAGACCGAGGATGGCGGGGGCCGTAAACGTAGGCGCCGCCGCCGTCGTCGTCGCTCACGCAGCGACGAGGCGACCGAAGCCACGTCGTCCTCAGCATCGTCTGAGCAACAGGATCCGGCCGTCGTCGAAGTCGATCAAACAGCCATTGCAGCCGTTGCCGTTGCAGCCGATCAAGCCGTGACAGAGGCGGTGGCGAAAGACGCGTCCGATGAATTGCCTCATGCCCCTACTGACGGCAGTGACCAGGACGCAGCTTCGGCCGATAACGAGGAGCGGGAGCCGCAGTTTGAGGATCGATCGCAAGCTGAAACATCATTCGAGTCTAAGCCGGCATCTGAAGAAATTGAGGTTCCGACTGCATTGGCGGAAGCCGACATCGCGTCCGATGACGGCACAAATACTGTAACAAGCGAGCCAATGGATCATGAACGGCTCGACGATTCTGCTCTCGCAGGCTCTCCGCCCATAGACCAAGAGCCTCTTCCAGAGACCATTGAAAGCGCTGACGGATCGAACGGTGCGCCGGCGCAGCCCAATGGCACCGATGAGACCGAGGAAGAGGAACCAGACCATTCCACCGGGGTTCAACCGCCGCCCGACGAGGAGCCCAAATCGGAGCGGCAAGGATGGTGGAGCCGCTGGGTTCGATAGGACGAAGACTCAGGCGGCCTCTTGCTTACGATCGCCGTCAAACCATCTCTCCAGGCGTTTCGCGGCGGCCTGGATCGTGTCTCTCGATCCGGCAAATGACAATCGGACGTAGTGTTGACCGCGCTTTTGGTCGAAATCGATCCCAGGCGTGACGGCGACCCCGATCTCATTGAGAAGCCGATTGCATAGGATCATCGAATCATCGGTGATTTGGCTGACATCGACGTAGAGATAAAAGCCGCCTTGTGCCGGTGCGACGCGGTTGAGGCCCACCTTCGAGAGGGTATCGAGAAGGAGGTCGCGATTGCCTCGGTAAGTGCCAACTCGTGTTGCCAGTTCGACATAGGCATCGAGCGCTCCCATGGCGGCCTGTTGAGAAATGGTTGTCGGGGCGATGAAGAGATTGGCAGAAAGACGGTTCACCGATGGCACCAAAGCATCCGGAAGAACCGCCCAACCAACGCGCCATCCCGTCATGCAATAGTATTTTGAGAAGCTATTGATGACGATCGCATGGTCCGAACATCGGAGTGCCGTCTCCGCGGGCGTGCCAAAGGTCACGCCATGATAGATTTCATCGGTGATCAAACGAATGCCTTGGTCGTCGCAATAGCCGGCGAGGGCCTGAAGGTCCTCGTGCAGAAGCATTGAGCCGGTAGGATTGGCGGGATTGCCGATCACGAGGCCGTCGATGGGTTTTTCCAACGATTCAAGCTCGGCAATGGTTGGCTGAAAACCGTTCTCGAGCGTCGTCAAGATGGGAACCGCGTCGATGCCGAGTGCATTGAGTGTGTTGCGATAAGCCGGATAGCCAGGCTCGCCAAAGGCGACGCGGTCACCTTCGTCGAAAGCCGCTAGGAAGGTGAGCACAAAGGCCGTCGATGCGCCGGCCGTGACGGCAACTCTTTCGGGGTCGATTTCGAGTGCATGAACGGTCCGGTAGTGATCGGCGATCTTCTCGCGCAGGACCGGCATGCCCATGGAGGTTGTGTAGCCGTGTCGGCGTCCGTCGAGGGTTGCCATGGCGGCATCAAGCGCCGATTGAGGCGGGCCGTATGCCGGTTCACCAGCTTCGAGATGCAATATGTTCTTGCCGAGCCGGCCCAATCGATTGGCCTCGACCAGCACAGCCATGGCATGAAAAGTTGCAATGTCGCTGCGTCTTGAACATTTCAGCACTGACGATCTCCCAACATTAAGATTAAATAAAGAACTCAACGCTGGACTGTCGGGGATGACCCTCAGCCTTTGCTTTGGGTCTCTGTCCTCCGCATTGAAAACGGTTCGGATAGAAGAGAAAGCGGAGTTCAACTTGAGCGCAAGTCGTTAAGAGAAGAGTAAGAACGCGTGGCTTTTTCCCAGATTTGGCGTCTGGCCTTTGTGGCCATGATTTTCGTGGCACCGTTCAGTGAGCGGAGTTGGGCGATTTCGCTTATCCGCGACGCCGAGATCGAGACATATGTGAGCAATCTCTCCGATCCGGTGTTTTCCGCGGCGGGCCTCGATCCGAGTTCGATCGATATCTATTTGGTTCGCGATCCGCGTTTGAATGCCTTTGTCGCAGGCGGCCAAAATCTATTTCTTCACACCGGCCTGCTCACGCGAAGCGAAACACCTGGGCAACTTCAAGGGGTGATTGCTCACGAAACCGGTCATATCGCAGGCGGCCATCTCAGCCGCACGGGACAGGCCATCGCCAATGCTCAAGTCGAAACACTCATCGGTGCCATTTTGGGGGCGGCGGCCGCAGTTGCGGGAGCGCCGCAGGTCGGCACGGCTCTCCTTGCAGGTGGTGCGACCGTGGCGCAGCGAGGCGTTCTTTCCTTCAGCCGTCGGCAGGAGCAGTCCGCCGATCAGGCGGCCGTGACTTATTTGACCTCGGTCGGCCGATCGCCTGAAGGCTTGCTCGAATTCATGGAGATCCTCGAGAACGACAATCTTCGGATCGTCTCCGAGGGCGACGCCTATCTTCGAACCCACCCGTTGACGAGGGACCGCATCAACTTCATGGAGCATGCGCTCGAGCGGTCGCGATACAGAGGACAGGCGCCCGATCCTGAAGAATTGCATGAGCATCGAAGGATGGTCGCCAAGCTCGACGGGTTTTTGGGCGAGCCTCAGTCCGTTCTCACGGCTTATACGGGCGATAGTGTCTACGACCGCTATGCGCGTGCGATCGCTCTTTACCGGATCCCGGATCTTGATGCCGCGCTCGAACTTATTGACCAGCTCGTGGCCGAATTCCCAGATGATCCGTATTTCTGGGAGCTTCGCGGCCAAGTTTTGTTCGAGAACGGGCGTGCTACGGAGGCGGTTGCAGACTATGAGAAATCTGTCGAACTCCTGCCCGATTCGGCGTTGCTGCAAATCGGATTGGCGCGTGCCTATCTCGAGCAGGGCAATGACGAGGACCGGCTTCGAGCGCGGGATGCCCTTAAGGATGCTGTACGATTGGAGCCGGGCAATGCGGGTGCCTGGCGATTATTGGGGATTGCCGAAGGTCAGCTCGGCAATGTCGGCAAGGCCGATTTGGCGTTGAC
Organism: uncultured Geminicoccaceae bacterium; assembly: GCA_964412385.1. GTDB lineage: Bacteria > Pseudomonadota > Alphaproteobacteria > Geminicoccales > Geminicoccaceae > JBGSYN01. The sequence goes on along the minus strand of CAYPOV010000029.1, from coordinate 12,010 downwards.
CGAGCATGCCGTGCTCACCCGTAACCGGCGCGACGCAACGCTTTATGTGCGCCGTGCCGAGCAGCAAATCAGCGAGGGCGATCAGGATTGGTTTCGTCTTCAAGACCTCAAGCGGGCGATTGCCGAAATGGAGGAACCGGGCCGGCGCTAGGGCTGCAGTGAGCCGATTGAACGCTCCAACGGTTTCGTGACTGGTTGGCTCCAGCCATGTCCGCTAAGAGGGCTCAAGTTTGAGGGACAGGGGAACTAACATGCGTTTGCACGTGGCCGTTCTTGCCGCCGCGATTGCCTTTACTGCGTCATGGTCAACAGCATCGGCGCAGGAACAGCGAAGCCAGGAGGAGATCGAGAAGATCGTTCGGGACTACCTCCTGCGCGAGCCCGAAATCGTCTATGAGGCCATTCAACTATTGCAGGCGCGCCAGCAAGAGGAAGAGGCTGCGAGAAGGCGCGACATGCTGAGCCAATTGGCGCCTGAAATCTTCAACAACCCGGATGATCCGGTCGCGGGCAATCTCGATGGCGACGTCACTCTGGTCGAGTTTTTCGACTATCAGTGCGGCTATTGCCGTCGGATGGCACCTTCGCTGCAGGCCTTGATGCGTGACGACACCGATCTTCGGGTAGTGTTCAAAGAATTGCCGGTGCTGGGTCCCGATTCAGTAACTGCGGCACGGGCTGCACTTGCCGCCTCCAAGGTGGCGCCGGATCGCTATCAGTCGTTTCACTTTGCCCTCATGGATGCGAGCGATTTATCGGAAGCGACGATCCTTGCCGAGGCCGAAAGCGTTGGCATCGATCCGGCGGCGCTCAAGGAGGCGATGCAGAGCGAGGAGGTGGCTCAAGCCATCCAGCGCAATCTGCAAGTCGCAGGGTCGCTTGGGATCAATGGCACGCCGAGCTTCATAGTCGGCGAGACCATCATTCCCGGTGCCGTGCCGATCGAGCATCTAACGCAGCTCATCGACGACGTCCGAAACGGCGAGAGCGAGGGCTGATCAGCCTCGTTTGCGCGCAAGGGCGACACCGTCGCCGATCGGAACGAGCGAAAAATCGATGTCGTCGCGGTCCCTGAGGGCCAAGGTGAGCGTTCGGATGGTTGCGGCCTGATGGCTCTCATCATCTGGATCAGCAACGCGTCCGTGCTGGAACATATTGTCGAGCGCGATGATGCCGCCTCCGCGTAACAACGTCAGACACTGCTCGAAATAGCCGGGATAGCCTTTTTTGTCGGCATCGATATAGGCGAAGTCGAAGTGCCCGCTGCGGCCCTCGTCGATGAGGGCCGTCAAGCTATCCGTAGCGTGGCCCGAGCGGAAATCGATCTTGTCGGCAACGCCTGCCTGTTGCCAGTACTTCCGGCCGATTGCCGCCCAATCGTCATTGACGTCGAGTGTCACCAGCCTGCCGTCCTCAGGCAGAGCGAGCGCCATGGCGAGGGCGCCGTAGCCGACAAAGCAACCAACTTCCAAGACTTGTTTGGCATTGATCGAGCGCATGAGCAGCTGGAGAAACTGCATTTGCTCGGGCGAGCTTCGCATGACGCTATGCGCCATGCCGTCGGTTTCGCCACGCAGGGCTTGAAGGGCCGCGTCCTCTCTCAGGCTGCTCGCGATGAGATAGGCCTGCAAGCTCGGATCGAGACCATAGGTCTTGGTGCTCATGCTTCAGGCTTTGCCCACAAGGTCTTTGGCGGCGGCGAGCACTTCCTCGACATGTCCTGGAACTTTCACCTTGCGCCAGGCGCGGACCACCTTGCCGTCACCATCGACCAAGAAGGTCGAGCGATCGATCCCCATATACTTCTTGCCATACATGTTCTTTTCGACCCAGGCACCGAGGCCTTCGACAAGCCCGCCTTCTTCGTCCGAAATGAGCGGAATGCCCAGCTCGTGTTTTTTGATGAATTTGTCGTGGCTCGTGACGCTATCTTTGGAAAGCCCTACGATTTCAACGCCTAATGCCCTGAAATCGCTATAGTTTTCGGTGAACGCAATGGCCTCTTTGGTGCAGCCTGACGTATCGTCCTTGGGATAGAGGTAGAGAACGTAGGGATTGCCCTTGAGATCTTCGGTACTCAGCCTGCTACCGCCGTCACGCGGCAAGTCGAACGCGGGAATGGTGTCACCTTCGCTAATGGCTGCATCGCTCAATTGGGTTCTCCTCTCCTAAGGTCTGTGATCAAGTTTCCGGCGGGACCGGGCATTCGCGCTCAAAAACTTGGCGTGCCAGGGCCTGGCTTTCAACGAGCCGCCTGCGCAAACTTGTGAAATTGGGAATGAGCGCATCGCCGCCGATCTGCCGCGATGCTGCCCGTACAAGCGTCTCCTTGAGGCCGTCTGCTGTTTCGGCCTCGTCGAGTTTCTCGATATTGGATAGCCGCAAGACCAGCTGAAGGGCGATTTGCAGCCTGAGAACTTCGCTCAGGGCTCGAGCTTCCTCGGGTGCGATCAGGCCGGTCTCGCCGGCGCGCTTCAAAACCTCCCGGGTCGAGGAGGTACGCAGCTCTCGATGATTGCAGGCGTGGGCGAGCTGCAGAAACTGCGCGAGGAATTCGAGCCCCACCAGTCCTCCTCGCGTGTGCTTGAGGTTCCAGTGATCATCGGAGCCATGTTCCTTGAAGACCCGCTCGCGCATCGTGCGAACCTGCGTTCTGAGGGCCTCGATTGGCCGTTCTTGGCACAAGATGGCGTCGATGACAGTGGCAAGGCGGTCGCCGAGTTCGTTATCGCCTGCGACCCGCCGCGCGCGGGTGAGGGCCTGGAGCTCCCAGGTCTGGGCGGTATCGCGGTTATAGCTCTCGAAATTCTCTAACGAGCAAGCGACCGGTCCGACATTTCCCGAGGGTCGAAGCCGCGTGTCGATCTCGAAAAGCCGTCCTTCACTGGTTTGCGAACTGATGGCGGCGATCAGGCGCTGGCCGAGCCTTGCAAAGTAGCTCTGCGCCTTGAGCGGTTTCGGACCGTCGCTTCGAGCATCTTCCGGTGCGTCATAGACGAACACCAAATCGAGGTCGGATCCGATGGTCAACTCGCGGCTGCCGAGCTTGCCGAGCCCCAAGATCACAAACTGCGAATTCTCGATCCTGCCATGCTCTTCTTCGAGCCACTCGCGGGATCGGCGCAGCATCAGCTCAAGCACCATTTCCGCGAGTTCGGTGAGCATCGAGGTCGCTTCATCGGCCGAGGATGTTCCCCGCACGACATGAAGACCTGCCTGAAACTGCCGTCCATGGGCCCAGCGTCTCGTCATGTCCATGACATCCTGCAAGTCGCGCGCGTCGCGAAGCCGATTGGCAAGTTCGGCTTCGAGTTCCGCCCGATCCGGCAAGGGCTCGAAAAAATCCGGGCTCAGCATCGCTTCGAATAGATCGGTGTGGGCGCTCAAATAACGTGCAAGCCTTGGAATGGCGCCGAAAAGGTCGGTCAGAAGACGAAGCAGGCCCGGATGGGCCCGGATGAGCGAAAACAGCTGCACGCCCATCGGCAAATTGGTGAGAAATTCATCAAATAGCTGAAACGCTTCATCGATGTTGGGCTGGCGCTGCAATGCTCTTAGGATCGATGGCATCAGTTCCGTCAAGAGTTCCCGCGCCCGTGTGCTGCGGGTGGCCCGGACATGGCCGTGATGCCATGCGCGCACGCGCGCAGCGATCTTCTCGGGATCGCGAAATCCCAGAGCCTCGAGGGTGGCGATGGTTTCAGGGCTGGTTTGAATGCCGGTAAATTCGAGACTTCCGCCTTCACCGAGATCGGCTTCGCCTTCGAAGAGGGCTGCGTAGTGCTCGCCTACAGTACTAAGGACGCTGCGAAGTTCCTTTTCGAGTGCCTCGGCGGACGCATAGCCTGCGAACGCCGCGAACTGCGCGCAATCACGATCGCTCTGCGGCATGCGTTGGGTCTGCTGGTCCTGACGCATCTGCAAACGGTGCTCGAGAAACCGCAAATAGCGATAAGCATGGACGAGCTCGTCGATGACCTGCCGGTCGACCCAACGGGCCTCGGCAAGCGCTTCGAGAGCGGCAACCGTCCCGGAGTTTCGAATGCCACGATTCTGACCGCCGAGAATCAGCTGCTGGGTTTGGGCGAAAAACTCGATCTCTCTGATGCCGCCACCGCCGACCTTGAGGTCGTGACCCCAGACCTTGATGTCGCCAAATCCTCGAAAGGCGTTGATCTGCCGCTTGATCGCATGGATGTCGCGGATCGCCGCATAGTCGAGATGCTTGCGCCAGATAAAGGGTTGCATCTGTTGGAGAAACAATTCGCCGGCATCGACATCGCCGGCAACCGCGCGTGCCTTGATAAAGGCGGCTCGCTCCCAGTTTTGCCCGTGCCGCTCATAATATAGCTCCGCGTCATCGGTCGAGATGGCGAGTGGATGACCCGGAAGATGCGGCCTCAGACGGAGATCAACCCGGGCGACATACCCATCCTTGGTTCGCTGTTCCAAAATATAGCTGAGTGATCGCGCAAACCGCACCGCGAACGCCATCGGCGACTCGGGGCCCCGGTAGGACAGTCTCTCGGGATCGAAAAGGACAATGAGGTCGATATCACTCGAATAGTTGAGTTCAAGGGCACCCATCTTGCCCATGGCGAGAATGACAATGCCACTATTTCGGCTCGGATTCTCCGGATCCGCGAGTTCGATCTCACCTCGCCGGCCCGCCTCGCTTAGTAAGTGATCGGCGGATATGGCGGTCGCGGATATGGCGAATTCTGATAATCCAGCCGTGAGTTCTTCGAGGTCCCACTGCGCCGTCAAATCAGCCCAGGCAATGACAAGCGCCGCCTGTTGGCGGATCTTTCGCATCTGCGCCATCAACGATTTGCGCTCATCAATCGGCGAGGCTGCAAGCTCTGCGAGAATTTTGCGCCAGGTTTCAGCAATGCCCTGATTGTGGATTGTCCAAAGAAGCTCAGGGTCTTTGAGTAGGCCGTCGCTGACGAATGGGCTGCCCCCGGCAATCGCATCGAGGACGTCATTGAACTCAGGAAGCTCGGATATGCCGAGCATGAACTTCCGAAGATTCGTTTCGACTATTCTTTGGGCGCGATTCTGCCACTTCGAGCGAAACGACTGCGCGGCTTGCGGATCAGCATTGAGCGGCCGGACAGCTGAACTGCTAGTAGTAGGAGGGGATGCGGACATGCATCGAGTTCTTGTTGACTGCGTTGGGGTTTCTCGACCTTACGCCGCCGGCTTAATTATGACATGGCGTTTTTTGCCGGCCGAAAGCTTGATGTGCCCGTCGATCAGCTGAGCCTCGCCGGCCGAAGCCGTTTCGTCCTCCACTTTTTCATCATTGAGGCGTGCACCGCCTCCACGGATGAGACGGCGCCCCTCACTCAGAGATTGGGTGAGACCGGCAAGTTGAAATAGCTCTGCCACCGTGAGCCCCTTGTGCAGCCGGGAATGCGAGACCTCGACAACCGGCAATCCTTCGATGCCGCCGGATTGCGTGCCGAAAACACTGGCTGCTGCATCGCTTGCACGTGTAGCGGCATCGGCGCCATGACATAGCCCCGTCGCATCGTTGGCGAGGATGATCTTGGCATCGTTTAGCTCTGCACCCTCGAGCTGTTCGAGCCGTACGATCTCGTCGAGGGGAAGCTCGGTAAATAGTCTCAGGAACCGGCCGACATCGGCGTCTTCGGTATTGCGCCAGTACTGCCAATAATCGAATACGGGAAGCCGCTCTTCATTCATCCAGACGGCACCTTCGGCGGTCTTGCCCATCTTGGCTCCCGATGCCGTCGTGATCAGTGGTGTCGTCAGGCCGTAAAGGTGTTTGCCGTCAACACGCCGACCTAGCTCTACGCCATTGACAATGTTGCCCCACTGATCGGACCCGCCCATTTGCAATTGACAGTCCAGGCGGCGGCTGAGTTCGAGAAAGTCGTAAGCCTGCATGACCATGTAGTTGAATTCGAGCAATGTCAGTGGTTGCTCGCGATCGAGCCGAAGTCGTACCGAGTCGAAAGTCAGCATTCGGTTGATCGTAAAGTGTGAGCCGAAGTCCCTAAGAAAGGAAATATATTCCAGTCCGCTTAGCCAGTCGTCATTGTTGGCGAGGATTGCCGATCCTTCGAAATCGAGGAATTTCGACAGTGAGCTCCGAATACCTTCAAGGTTTGACTGAATTCGGGCTTCGTCGAGAAGCGGCCGCGATTCGTCCTTAAAACTCGGATCACCCACCTTGGTGGTGCCGCCGCCCACAAGAGCGATCGGACGATGACCGAGCCGCTGCATGGTGCGAAGCAGCATGATCGAGACGAGATTGCCGATATGCAGGCTATCGGCGGTGCAATCGAACCCGATATAGGCGGTGACCGGACCCTTTGCCGCCAACGCGTCCAGCCCCTCAAGGTCGGTGCATTGGTGAATGAAGCCGCGTTCCTCGAATGTGCGCAGCAATTCGGAGCGTGCCCCACTCATGGGATTGTCCTATCGTGCCATAGCGACGGGCTCGACAATGCCTTTTAGGCGTTTGTCCAGATAAGCCTCGCAAAGTCCCTCGAATGTATCGAGATCATCGCTCAGGAAATGATCGGCACCCTCGATTGTTTCGAAATCGATCGTGATGCCGCGTTGCTGAGAGAGCTTGTTGACCAGCTTGACCACAGATTCGGTATCGGTGATCGAGTCGCGCTCGCCGTGGACGATCAGGCCCGAGCTGGGGCAGGGCGCCAAAAAGCTGAAATCATACATGTTGGCAGGCAGGGAGGCGCAGATGAAGCCGTGAATTTCGGGACGTCGCATCAAAAGCTGCATGGCAATCCAGGCGCCAAATCCGAAGCCTGCAACCCAGGCGATGTTGCTGTTGGAATTGTGCTGCTGCATCCAGTCCAAGGCGGAGGCAGCGTCCCTCAGCTCGCCTTGACCATGATCGAAGGCGGCTTGAGACCGGCCAACACCGCGGAAGTTGAACCTCAGCGTCGAAAACCCGCGCCGTACATACATGTGGAACATGTTGTAAACGAGCCGGTTGTTCATCGTTCCGCCGTGCAAAGGATGCGGGTGGAGAATGATGGCGAGCGGCGGTGTTGCGCCTTCGCCATGAATGTACCGGCCTTCGATGCGGCCGTCGGAACCGTTAAAGATCACTTCAGGCATTGATGATTTGTCACCCACATCCAAACAATGTCGTCAACCTCGGCGGGCGAAGGATTTCGCCGGCTCTTGACTCCTTCCGCTCATCCCTAGTCTTTAGCGTAGACGTTAAGTGGCGAAGCCATGGCTTCGCCACCCTATAGGGTGATCATTGGGCTTGGGAATCGCGCTTCGAACTGAGCGTTCGGGCCGGTCGAAGCGTGGTTGATCCAGAATAGGCCCGCTATATCGCATGGGGCATCAAATGTTCAAGAGGCTCAAGGAAGATATCGATGCGGTTCGCCAGCGCGACCCGGCAGCCCATTCGACCCTGGAAGTCTTGCTCTGCTATCCGGGCCTGCACGCAGTCCTGTTCCATCGGATGGCCCATTGGCTATGGACCCACCAACTCAAGGTGGCAGCGCGTGCGCTTTCTCAACTCAGTCGATTTGTTACCGGGATCGAAATTCATCCGGGCTGTCGAATCGGTGATCGTTTCTTCATCGATCACGGGACAGGTGTAGTCATTGGCGAGACCGCCGAGATCGGCAATGATGTGACCTTGTATCAAGGTGTCACCCTCGGTGGTGTCTCGCTCGACAAGGGCAAACGGCACCCGACACTGGGCAATGGTGTTATCGTTGGCGCCGGCGCTGCGGTCCTAGGTCCGTTCAGGGTGGGAGATGGTGCGCGCATCGGATCCAATGCCGTTGTGCTCCGTGAAGTGCCTGCAGGTGCGACGGTGGTCGGTGTTCCAGCGCGGCAAGTCGGCCCGCGCCCGGCAGAGGACGAGGAGACGTGCTTTCCTGCCTACGGAACCTCACCTGGCGACAGTTTCGATCCGGTCAGCCGGGCGATTGAGCGTCTCACGGCACGTGTCGAAGAGCTTGAGGCACGGCTCGAGCAGAGCGAACATGCCCGGGATAAGTGTCCGCCGCCGCACTCGGATGCTGCCTGACGATCCGATGGACGGCAGGCATGCCGTCACTTGATCAGGTCTATCTGGACTATAACGCGACCGCACCGATTCGGCCTGGGGTCGTTGCCGCCATGGCGGAGGCGATGCAATTGCCGTCGAACCCGTCATCGGTCCACGGATTTGGCCGCGCGGCGCGACGTATGATCGAGCGGTGTCGTCAGGTCGTCGCCGATGCTGTGGGTGCGCGACCGGGCGAGGTGATGTTTACGTCCGGCGGTACCGAGGCCAACAATATCGCCCTCGGTTCCGTTCCGGGCCCGGTAGCGATTTCCGGAATCGAACATCCCTCGGTCCTCAACGTCCGACATGACGCTACGATACTGCCGGTAGCCGAATCTGGTGTGCTCGATTTGGATGAGGCACAGGCGATCATCGAGCGCGAGTGTCCGGCGCTCGTCTCATTGATGCTCGCCAATAATGAGACAGGTTGTCTGCAGCCGGTCTCGGAATTGGCCAAGATCACGCGGGCATGCGGCGCGCTGCTGCATGTCGATGCGGTGCAGGGTCTTGGAAAATTGACCGTCGACCGCGATGCGATCGATGCGGATTATCTTAGTCTCTCGGCCCATAAGATCGGTGGCCCGCAAGGCATCGGGGCATTGATCGTGCGCGAGGATGTGCCGTTTCGCCCAGCCCTCATGGGCGGTGCGCAAGAAAATCGGCGGCGTGCCGGAACCGAGAACGTCGCCGGGATCGCAGGGTTTGCCGAGGCGATCGAGGCGATTTCAGCCTCAGAGATCGAACGTGTTCGTGCACTTCGAGAATTACTGGAGAAAGCTGTCCTGCACTGCACGCCGTCGGCAAGAGTGATAGGCTCGGCTGTCGAGCGTTTGCCCAACACCGTTGCGTTGGCGCTGCCAGGTGTGCGTCACGAAACGCAGCTCATGCGCCTGGATCTCGACGGCATAGCGGTAAGCACGGGATCGGCCTGTTCTTCGGGAAAGGTTGCCGTCTCCCATGTGTTGCGTGCCATGGATCTGCCTGTGGAGCTTGCAGAATCGACGATCCGCATAAGCCTTGGTTGGCAAACGAGCGAAGACGACATCAAACGGTTTCTTGAGAGCTGGTCTAAACTGGCAGGGCTTGTCTCGAGGGCGCCGATCACGACATAAACGGTTATGAGTTTCATAACGCCAGAGGTTGTCACGCGATGGCCCAAACCAACGCCCCTTCGAACATAGTGACGCTGACGCCGGCGGCGGTCGATCGCGTGCGCGAGCTTGTCAACACCCACAGCGACGGTGCCTTGGGGATCCGGTTGGGTGTCAAGACGACAGGCTGCTCCGGCTACAGCTATCAAATGGACTTTGCTGACGAGATCAAACCGGGCGACGAGGTGATCGAGGCGGGCGATGTCAAAGTGATCGTCGATCCCATGGCGGTGATGTTCGTCCTCGGGACCGAAGTCGACTATGTGACCGACAAGCTTGGCGCCATGTTCGTCTTCAACAATCCCAACGAGGCATCGCGCTGCGGTTGTGGCGAAAGCTTCACTGTCTGAGATTGCCATCACCTTCATCATGCCGGGCGGCGACCGACGATCGGTGACAGCCGCTCCGGGGTTGACTGTCCTTGATGTGGCGCGGGCGCATGACATCGACATCGAAGGGGCGTGCGGTGGTGCGATGGCATGTGCCACCTGTCATGTGATCGTCGATGAGGATTTTTTCGAGAGGCTCAATCCGATCAGTGCCGAAGAAGACGACATGCTTGATCTTGCGGCTGAATGGACTCCGACCTCGCGTTTGGGCTGTCAGGTCAAGCTTAGCGCGGACCATGACGGATTGGTCCTTAAAGTGCCGCGCTCGACAATGCTGTTTGGTTAGAAGTGATGACGCTGTCTGAGGATCACATTCGAGCCGATATCGGGCTGCCGGTAGGATCGCGGATTGTCGTCGCGATGTCCGGCGGTGTCGATAGCTCGGTAACGGCAGCCCTACTCGCGGAAGCCGGCTACGATGTCGTTGGCATCACGCTTCAGCTTTATGATCATGGTGCGGCGGTCGGCAAGAAAGGAGCTTGCTGCGCGGGACAGGACATCCAAGATGCCCGCGCCGTCGCCGAGCGCGTCGGCTTTCCTCACTATGTGCTCGATTTCGAGGCGCGGTTTCGCGAAGCTGTCATTGAGGATTTTGCCGACAGCTATCTCGCGGGGCGGACGCCGATCCCGTGTGTGCGCTGCAATCAGCGCGTCAAATTCGAGGATCTGTTGCGGATTGCCCGCGATCTCGGTGCAGCAGCCCTGGCGACAGGCCACTATGTTCGACGTCGTCAAGGCGATCATGGAGCCGAACTTCACAAAGCTTGCGATGCCGGCAAGGATCAAAGTTACTTCCTCTTTGCGACCACGCCCGAGCAGCTTGATTTCCTGCGTTTTCCCCTGGGCATGCTGGAAAAAGACGCGGTGAGGGCCGAAGCTGCCCGTCTTGATTTAGCGATCGCCGCCAAGCCGGAAAGCCAGGATATCTGCTTCGTGCCGCAGGGCCACTACTCCAAGGTCGTGGAAAAACTGCGACCGCAAGCGGGAGAAGCCGGCGAACTCGTCCATGTCGATGGACGGGTCTTGGGAAAACATCGCGGGATCGGCCATTTCACCGTGGGACAGCGACGCGGACTGCGGGCAGCAACCGGCGAGCGGCTCTATGTTCTTCGAATCGAGCCGGCCAAGCAGCGCGTATATGTCGGCCCGCGGAACGCCACCTATTGTGCCGAAGTTTTCTTGAAAGAGAGCATTTGGCTCGACCGGTCGGAGACATACCGACAGGTGATCAGCGTCAAACATCGCTATAACGAGCCGGCGGTCGAAGGAACGCTGCATTGCGGCGAGGGCAGCGATCGTCGTTATGCACGGATTGCCTTCGCTAATCCGCAATCCGGTGTGGCGCCCGGACAAGCCGCGGTATGCTATGACGGCACGCGGCTTCTCGGCGGGGGCTGGATCGACAAGGCGCCCCTTCTGGCGGATCAGGAAGACGGAGCACTATCAGCTTGACAGTCCGCCCCCCGATCCATAAATCCGGGGCTCCCCAAAATTAGCGATGCATGGCGGAGTAGCTCAGTCGGTAGAGCAGAGGAATCATAATCCTTGGGTCGGGGGTTCAAGTCCCTCCTCCGCTACCAGCCGCAGTTTGCATCAGAGAAATTGCAGTGCCGCTAAAGAGGCGGAAACTAGTCCTCGTCCTGATCGTCTTTCTTGATGATGACCTGACGTCCGCGATACATGCCCGATTTGAGGTCGATGTGGTGTGAGCGACGAAATTCGCCGCTATCGCGGTCCTCGACTAGATTGGGTGAGTGCAGAGCGTGGTGTGAGCGGCGCATGTTGCGCTTGGAGCGCGTCACTTTCCTGCTTGGTACGGCCATCGGCAACTCCTGTGGGCAAGTCGAACGAAAGGCAACGCGCCATTCGCAGCCAGTTTGGTTCGTGGGTTTGTTTCGAAGAGCGATGCGCATACGCGAATCATGCTGAAAGGTCAATCGAATCCTCAAGACGTTATCGGCGGTTCTCGGCTGGTGAAAAAATCGTGAAATAGGGTCTTGATCGCAAAACGGCCAAAGACTAAGTTGCTGGTCTGTCGCCGCGCTTCTGCGGTGACGATCTCGCAAGAGAGGCCTTAGTGGAAGCGGTTATACCGGTTCACAGGGTCATTTGTTCTTTTGACAAGTTGGTAGATTGATTGAGAGGGGATGAGCAGGCGGCGGCATTTGTTGCTGTTGTTTGAGCATCTTCTTTGATGGTGCGACCGAAGTCGATTGGGTTATTGGCTTGGTTTGGCATTTGAGGCGGCGGTTTTTGGCTTGCTGTTTTGGGTGTTGGGTTGGGTTGATAGCTTTTGATTTTTGGTTTTGCCTTTTGGTCAGTGAAGTATGCTTGGATGAACTTGAGAGTTTGATCCTGGCTCAGAACGAACGCTGGCGGCGCGCCTAACACATGCA
>CAYPOV010000028.1:16833-22297 GCA_964412385.1 uncultured Geminicoccaceae bacterium | reverse complement strand
GAACCAGGCCCTCTCTCTTGCCCGGACCGCGGCAAACGAAGGGCGCTTGGACGATCCTCCAGTGTCCGATAAAGCCTAAGCAACAGCTCGTCTCGGTCCTGATCCAGCCTGTCGAGTTCGATGACATCCGGCACGGCCTCGCGCGGCGAAAATCTTTCCTGGTACGACAAGGGAAAAGAGTTGCCAAAGAGATTAAAGAGGCGATTGCCCTCCTCTTCACCTTCGGCATCGACGAGAGATGCGCGAAGCAGGTCCGCCCAGGTCTCGACCGCATGCGCGATCTTTTGTCGGAGCTCTTCGGTGTCGAGATCGTCGGGAACGCCTTTCAGCGTTCGAACAAGGAACATGATCCTCGCAAGAGGCGATTCTGAGAGCTGCGCTTGGTACTCAATCTCATCGCTGCCGAGTGCGTCAGCAAGCAAGTTCTGGATGCGGAAACGGATCTGCGTCGTGTACCGCTCTCGAGGCACAAACACCAAACATGTCACGTAGCGATCGAAATCATCGCGTCGCACGAACAGTCGGACCTGCTGACGGCCTTCCAGATAAAGAATTTGCCGTGAGACATCGAGCAGCCATTCCTCGCTTGTCTGAAAAAGCTCATCGCGTGGATAGGTCTCGAGGATGTTGGTGAGTGCCTTGCCCGAGTGCCCTGAGCGCTCGAGTTGAGCGTTCTTCAAGACTCGGTCGATTTTTCGCCTGAGAACAGGGATAAAGCGCGGGCTGAGATTGTAGGCTGCAGAGGTAAAAAGACCCAAGAAGCGGTTCTCGCCGACAACCTTACCGTTTCCGTCGAAGCGCTTGACACCGATATAGTCGAGATAAGTGGCGCGATGGACAGTGCTTCGGGTATTCGCTTTGGCGATGATTACCGGCGGCGATGGCTGCATGGCGCGTTCCCGCGCGGCCGCTGTCAATGCCTGAAAGCTGCGCGACGGCAAGCCCTCGTCGTGGCCGCGGAGGATACCCAACCCACTGCCCTTTTGCCGGCGCAATGACAACCCGTCGGAGGCCCGCTCGAGGTCATATTTCGAGTATCCGAGAAGGGTGAAGTGATCGTCACGGATCCATTCAAGAAACGCAATATATTCGTCAAGTTCCTCCGCAGTCACGCTCGACACCGCGGGCTTCACTTCTTCGATCGCCAAATCGATCTGGCTTCGCATGGCCCGCCAGTCCTGAACCGCAAGCCGCACATCATCGAGCACTTCGAGGATGTTTCGCTCGATTTCCGCAAGCGCAGCAGGATCACTTTGCCGATCGATCTCGAAATGCATGAAGCTTTCAGGTGCCATGTGGTCCGCAGTCGAATCCAGCATGGCAATCGAGTCGACAGCACCGGCACTCCGAGCAATCTTGACAATGGGATGCAATACCGCGTGGATGCCAAGCCCGCGTCGTGTAAGCTCGTTGCTCACACTGTCGACGAGAAAGGGCATGTCCTCATTGACGGTTTCGACGACTGTATGGGTCGTTTGCCAGCCATGCTGCTCAACCCTTGGATTGTAAACCCGAACCTTGGCCTTGCCGATCTCGCGAGTGTCGCCGAACCTCAAATGGGCCAGCGCCATGCCATAGAGATCGCCGAGATCACGACCGATAATGTCCTCGGGTGCGGAATACCGGAAGTAACAGCGGACAAAGGCATCGGCATTGGCGGCATCGGACGATGCGAGGCGCTCGCTGACCCGCTCGCCCAATTGTCTGATTATGTCGTTTTTTTGCTCGTCTAGAGTACGTGCCACAGAGACTCTCCCCGACCTTTTTCGCATTGAATGAAGCACACCGCCTTCACCATGCAAAGGTTAACGACAGCATCGAATAACGCATATCCGAATGCTCCAACCAAGATTTGCTGCACCATGGTGTGATTTCACCTGATTGTCGGAAATCGGCGCCTCGCCTATCGCACGCTGCCACGGAAAGCAGGGATCCTCGAACCATGGCCTCAACGTCGAACACCGAAATTGCCGCGCCCATCCTACAATGGCACCCGGAACTCGACACGCTCGTCGACTGGAGTTGGCTAGGTTTCGCCCAGGGAACCGTCAGCTTAGTCATCGAAGCCGCTGATCTCGTCGGCCGTCAGGGACTTTGGTCGCGAGACGCCTACGGTTTTGGCGGCGGCGGCCATGCGTCTCTTTGGCTCGATGACGACAAGCTCCTGCTCCGTCTGCAAGACCAAAGCCAGAACCATATCATCGAAGGCGGTTTTGGTGCCATTCCGACAGATGAACCTGTCCACATCGCCTTCACATTCGGCGGATCGGAGGGCGCTCGGCTCTTCATTAACGGCCAGGTAGTCGCAAGCTCGACCTATAAGGGTGGCTTCAACGGCAATGATGAACCCTTGGTCCTTGGTGCGCTCTCAACCCGAAGCCCTGAGGGTACAGCCGACAATTTGGCCCATCCATTCCGCGGCTCGATCACCTGTGCGGAACTCTATGATGACGTTCTATCCGAGAGTGGCATTGCGGCACTCGCTGGAGCTGCGACTGCCGAACCCGCGCCAGCTTCGCCGCCACCGCCACCCGTTTCTCCGCCACCGCCGTCTTCGACACCATCCGTCGACGAGCCAATCGCGCAGTGGAATTTCGAGAACCGTCCCGATGACGTGCTCAACCTCAATGGTATCAACGATTTTTTCGCCCTGCCGGAACTCTCGGGCAATGCGTTCGTCCTTCCTGAAGGAACCGTCAGCCTACGCGTGATGCTCGATGATCTGGGCGGCAAGCAGGGGCTCTGGTCGAAAGACAGCAGTGGCTTTGACGGAGGAGGCCACGCCTCTTTGTGGGCAGAGGGAAGCCAAATCGTCTTGCGCTTACAGAACCAAAGCCAAAGCTTTACGCTTAAGAGCGCTCAAGGCGTCATCGAGGCTGGAACGCCTGCGCATATTGCATTCACTTTTGGTGACAGCGGCGGTGCCAAACTCTTCGTCGACGGCGCCCTGGTTGCAAGCAATAGCTATAGCGGCGGGCTCGTCGGCAATAACGAGCCCGGTGTGTTGGGTGCTCTCGCGACCCGCAGCGGCAACGGCACGATCGATCCCTTGAGCAGCTTCGCTGCGGGCTGGATCGATGACGTCAAGATCTACGACATCGCGCTCGATGACGACTCCATCAATAGCCTGGCTTCTTCATCCACCAACCCGCCACCGCCACCGGCACCCCCTCCTCCGTCACAGCCGCCGGTATCGCCTCCCCCTCCTCCGGCAACCGGCCCCCTCGAGCCAAACTACCAGTGGCTCACCGGAAACGAAGCCGCCGTGCTCGACGGCGTCGACGATTTCTTGCGTCCGCAAGGCGAGACACCCGCAATCATGGTTCTCGGCGACAGCTTCACCGTCGATTGGCGTGGGTTCCCGAGCCAGCTTGAAGCTGCCCTCGATAGTAAAGGCTATAATGTTGAGGTCATCGCCTATTCCAAAGGCGGCGATGATGCGGGCGACGGCTTGGCACGTCTCGACAGCTACTTTGCAGATACTGGTAATGTCGTGCCTGACTACGCGCTTGTCATGCTGGGTATCAATGATGCCCTCCGATCCACCAGCTATGCTGAGATGGAAAGCGATCTCGCTGCTATCATCGACCTCTACGAATCGATGGGAACAGAGGTGCTACTGGCCCGGCCGGATCCGGACTATCCGCTCCGCAGCGGCAACAAGGGTTGGACCGATCCGGATGATCAATTCCAGTTCGATACGGTTTACGACCGCTTGGCCTCAAGCAAGACCGTGTCACTCGAACCCCGTTTCACAGAAGGAATTCTCAGCGACACGAGCCTTCTCGAAAGCGACACCATCCATCCCAACTCGGCGGGTGTCGCTGTGATGGTAGAGAACATTCTCCCGGAAACGCTCGAACTCTTGGGACCGCCCGTGGACACAGCAGACGTGCCCGAACTCGCGCTATCACAGGGCACAATCTCGATGGTGATCAACGCGGACGCACCAGGCGGCCCGCAAGCGCTCTTTTCAATGGATGCTTCAGGATATGGCGAAGGCGGTCACGCTACGCTCTGGATGGAGGACACGGCACTTCGTCTTCGTCTCCAGGACGACAGCCAATCCTATGAGCTTACATCAGCGGAAGGAATGATCGATGCTGATCAATTCACCCATGTCGCCTTCACCTTCGGTGATGTCGACGGCGTAAAACTCTATATCGATGGCGATGTCGTCGCTGCCGACAGTTACGCGGGCGGGCTCGAGGCGAATTCGGAGCCGTGGGCCCTCGGTGCCAGCACAGCCATGAGCAGTCCCGGAGCGCTCAACAATCTGCGCCATTTCTTCGATGGTACCATTGGAGATTTCCTCGTTTTCGACCGGCCTTTAACCCAGGACGAGATCGTGTCTCTGTCGACTGACGGGGATATGGTTTGACTGACACTTGTGGGTGGGGCGGTTGAAGCCCTTATGCACTCAAGCTAAGTGAGGCCGGGCACAAGGGATCCGGCATGTCGTCAATCGTCTCCATTCGCAACCTCTCGAAAACCTACGGGAATGATCTCGTGGCACTCAACAAGGTGTCGCTCGAGATCGAAGACGGCGAGATATTGGCGCTTTTGGGCCCCAATGGTGCCGGCAAGACAACGCTGATCTCCATTATCTGCGGGATCGTGACACCGACCGGCGGCCAAGTGCTTGTCGGTGGCCACGATGTCATCAAAGCCTATCGCGAAAGCCGGAAGCTGGTCGGCGTCGTGCCGCAGGAAGTGTTTCTGGAGCCTTTTGAAACCGTCATCAACACCATGCGGTTCACTCGCGGGCTTTTCGGCAAACGGCCCAATGAGGCCCATCTCGAACATACGTTGCGGCGACTTTCGCTCTGGGACAAACGCGACGCTCAAATCCACGAACTCTCGGGTGGCATGAAGCGGCGCGTATTGATCGCCAAAACATTGTCGCTCGAGCCGCGCGTGCTGTTCCTCGACGAGCCGACCGCCGGTGTCGACGTCGAGTTGCGCCAGGATATGTGGGGAATCGTCCGTGCACTACGCGACGAGGGTGTCACGATTATCCTCACAACGCACTACATCGCCGAAGCCGAGGCGATTGCCGACCGCGTGGGTGTCATCAACAAAGGCGAACTGCTGCTTGTGGAGGAGAAGGCGGCACTGATGCGCAGAATGGGCCGCAAGCGCATGCGCATCGAACTGCAATCGCCCATTCCGATGATTCCCGACTCCCTCGACCACTATAGCCTCGAGCGCGTCGATGGTGGTGACGCGTTGATTTACAACTACGACACGCAGGCCGAGCGCACCGGGATCACCAGACTCCTAAGCGACTGTAGCGAGGCCGGCCTGGTGTTGCGCGACGTGCAAACCAGCCAAAGCTCGCTCGAAGAGATATTCGTCGATTTGGTGCGGGACCGCCGATGAACATTCAGGCCATCAAAGCCATCTATTTCCACGAGATGGCCCGTACCAGGCGCACGCTTTTGCAGAGTGTCGCCTCACCGGT
>CAYPOV010000028.1:0-16823 GCA_964412385.1 uncultured Geminicoccaceae bacterium | reverse complement strand
ACCAATTGCCAACACGCGACCACGCAGCGTTACCTCACCGGTCATCGCCACCGTGCTCTACTTCGTCGTCTTCGGTGGTGCCATTGGATCCAGGATTCAAGAAGTCGAAGGCGTGAGCTACGGATCGTTCATCGTCCCTGGGCTGATCATGCTCACCGTGCTCACTCAAAGCGTCTCAAACGCATCATTCGGGATCTATTTTCCGAAGTTCATCGGCACGATGTACGAGCTTTTGTCAGCACCGGTATCCTTCTTGGAAATAGTCATCGGCTATGTGGGTGCGGCTGCAACCAAATCATTTGTAATCGCTCTGATCATACTCGTGACGGCCGACCTTTTTGTGCCGATCCGTGTCGACTATCCGTTTTGGATGCTGGCGTTTCTCGTCCTGACCTGCGTCTCGTTCAGTCTAATGGGTTTCATCATTGGCATCTGGGCGAAGAATTTCGAGCAGCTTCAGCTCGTGCCGCTATTGATTATCACGCCATTGGTCTTTCTCGGCGGCAGCTTCTATTCGATCACCATGCTGCCGCCCTTTTGGCAAACGGTCACGCTCTTCAACCCGGTCGTCTATCTGATCTCGGGCTTTCGATGGAGCTTTTTCGGCATCGCGGATGTGGCGCTCGGACTGAGCCTCGCCATGATCCTGCTATTCTTGGGAATTTGCCTTGCCTTGATCTGGTGGATCTTCCGCACCGGCTATCGGATCAAATCCTGACGCCGCGGCCAAGCCGCAATCGGGAGAGTGGTGCGCACGAGAGGATTCGAACCTCTGACCTCTTGCTCCGGAGGCAAGCGCTCTATCCACTGTGCTACGCGCGCCGCGTGCGGGCTTTCTTGCGCAAGGCCAAGAAGCCGGAAAGTCTATTCTGCCGCACACGCTGTCGTTTCCTCGATTGCAGGCTCGCCGGTGAGCCTTACGAAGAGTTCTTCAAGATCGGCTTCTCTGGTTGCGATATCGACAATCGTAAAGCCACCATCGCGGATTGCGTCGACAATCTCGCCGACCTTGGCGCGGCTCGGCCGGTAGTCGATGGCGATGCGACCGTCGGACTCCACCCAGGCACCGAACGCCTGCAGCTCCGGTGTAAGCGCGCCGGATTGCGGCTCTGCGACCGTCACATACATGCGCTTTTCATCGAGCCGGCGCAGGAGGCTGGCCTTGTCGTCGCAACATACCAAAGCGCCTTGATCGATAATGGCGATCCGATCGCACATCTCTTCGGCTTCTTCGAGATAGTGTGTGGTCAGAACAACCGTCACACCTTCTTCGTTTAGCTGCCGCATATAGCGCCATAGAGAACGCCGGAGCTCGACATCGACGCCCGCCGTCGGCTCATCCAAGATGACAACCCACGGATGGTGGACAAGTGCCTTCGCCACGAGAAGCCGCCGCCTCATGCCGCCCGAGAGCGAACGGGCGTAGGCATCGGCCTTATCCGCAAGTCCGACCGCTTCGAGGATCTCCATTGTCGTGCGCTCGCGCTTGGCGACGCCATAAAGACCCGCCTGGATCTCTAGAGTCTCGCGTGGTGTAAAAAACGCATCGAGATTGAGCTCTTGGGGAACCACACCGATGGCACGGCGGGCACGCCTTGGATTGCGGTCGATATCGATGCCCATCACGCGGGCCGTGCCGGAGCTCTTGATTACGAGCCCGGCGAGGATGTTGATGAGGGTCGACTTGCCGGCACCATTGGGACCGAGCAGGCCGAAAATCGAGCCCCTTTCGATCTCGAGATCGATGCCTTTCAGTGCGTCTTTGGGCGGTTGATCCTTGGTCGCAGCGTAGATCTTGCGCAATCGCTTGAGTTCGATGGCATTCGCTGGCAGATCGTTCGACGTGGCTGGGGATGTCTGAACCATGGAAGGTGTCATGTTGCTTTCGTGGTGCTTCGGCCTGGAACCCGGGCTCGCTGGAGTGATGGAATGTCATCTACCGAAGATGAATTTTACCTGGTCGACGACCGGCAAGTCGTGATCACGTCCCGTCTGCATACGCAATGTAACGGGGGCAGCGATTACCTTGGCCACCCGGTGGAATATTTGACCTTAGAGAAAGGCGGTGAAACCGTCTGCAAATACTGCGATTGCCGCTTTATTCATGCGTCGAACCCCGAAGCCGAAATGATCCGATTCCGGGGCCAGGCCTACGCAGCCTAAGCTCGGCCTTGATCAGCCGATGATCAGACCGATCAAGAGACCGACGCCGAACATGATCCACTCGTTCTGATTGCGGCTTTTGATCCATTCGGTCACGCGATTGATGTAATCGCCGATTTGATTGCCGGGTCCGCTTTGTTGGGCCATCACATTGTCCTTTCGGGCAGGTCTCTCTTGACCGTTAATTAGGCACGTAACCGGGCTCGCAAAAGGTGACAGTGCTTCGCTGCGGCACGCTGCGCCACGGCAACCCGCTTGTGTCGCCGCCCCGTCCTCCAACGAGTTTGCCATTGCCGACCGGCGGGCAATACGGTTAGTTTGATATCGAAAACATAGTCCATTGCAGGGAGTATGGCATGAATACCGCAGAAGCCCTCGCGGCTCTCGGCGTGACGCTCGACGATCTTGCTGCCGAGCAAAAACGCAAGTTCGACGAGGACGGTTTTTTCATCGTCGAAAGCTTCTTCTCACCTGATGAAGTCGAGGAGATGCGGAATGAGTTCGATCGGCTGCTTGGGATCGAAGGCGAATTCGGTGGCCATGAGGTTCACATTGAGCCTGGAGCACCACGACTTTCCAATCTCTTCAACAAATCCGCCGCATTCGATCGCTGCCTCGCCTGCAAGCCTACGATGGCTGCAGCAATGTACTTGCTGGGTGAGATCAAGGTGTTTTCACTCAACGCCCGCAACCCGCTTCGAGGACAGGGCGAGCAACTTCTCCACAGCGACGTTCCACGCAAGCAGAAGGGAGATTGGCGCCTCGTCAATTCGATGGTGATGCTCGATCCCATGACGCCTGAGAATGGGGCGACCCGTGTTGTGCCGGGCTCGCACAAATGGACACCGATCAACGTCCCTGACGTCAACATGTTCGATGTCACCTCGGTCGAAGTCGATCCGGCGGACTCTGAGAATATTCCCACCGATCCGATCGCCACACACCCCAAAGAGATCAAGGTGACGGGGCCGGCTGGATCGGTTGCCGTGATCAATGGCCATATTTGGCATGGCGGCACGCGCAATAAAAGCGGTGCGCCGCGCCGTGTCCTTCACCTGGCCATCGGTCGCCGCGACATTCCCCAGCAGTTGATCGAGCGGGAGCATCTGACCCCCGAACTTCATCGGCGCAGCAGCGACGCACAGAAATTCCTCCTCGACATCGAAGGGGCAGAGCCGAAAGTCTTTGGCTATCCGGACCTCCCCAAAGAGGCCAAGACCTGGAAGTCGCACGAACAGGTGGATGCGCGTGGATAGCCGTATCCATCGAACGTCGAAACAATATCGCAATCATCATAATCAGGAGGATTTGTTAATGAGACATGCAGTGGGACTTACGGCGATGGCCAGTGCCGTCGTCATCATGAGCGTGGGCGTTGATGCCGAAAGATCGCAGGTTTGGGCACAGGACGATGTGACGATCGGTGTCGCCATGCGCACGCAAACGCAACCGCGCTGGCGCTTTGACGTCGCCTCGATGGAGGAAAAGGCCGAAGAACTGGGTGCCGAGTTGCTCGTCCAGTGGGCCAATGATGACCCGATTCGCCAAGCTTCCCAATTCGAGAACCTTCTGAGCCAAGGTGTCGACGCGATTATTCTTGTCCCCGTCGATGACAGGGCCGCCTCATCACTGGTCGCCAAAGCGGACGAGGCCGATGTCCCGGTTCTCGCCTACGACATCGGGGTCCCTGATGCCGAAGTCGAATTTTACCTGACGCGCGACAATCACGAAGTCGGCCGTCTTCAAGTTCAGGGTGCGCTCGACTTCGCACCTCCTAGTGCGGAAAACCCGCCCAAATATGTGCTGATCAAGGGCGATCCGGACAACAATGTCGCGCGCGATCTGGCATCGGTCTATGAAGAGATGCTGGCCCCGCTTGCCGAAAAAGGTGAGATCGAAATTGTCGCCGATCAATGGCATGAGAACTGGTCAGGCGAAGCTGCCCTTCAGACCGCCGAGAACACACTCGCCGCCCAGGATGATGAAGTGAAGGCCTTTATCACCTCGAATGACGGCATGGCACTCGGCGTCGTACAGGCGCTTCAGGGTCGTGATCTTGGGGGTCAGGTCTATGTCTCGGGTCTCGACGCCGACGTGCCGAACGACCGCATGATCGTCGAAGGACTGATCGATCGATCGGTCTGGACCAAGATCGATGAGATGGGACAGCGGGCTGTCGAGGCGGCTGTGGCGCTCGCTAATGGTGAAGAGCCAGCGGCAGATGGCACCACCAACAATGGCATGCTCGACGTGCCATCAGCCTTCATCGAAGTGGTTCCCGTAACCGCCGACAATATGTGCGACTGGATCCAGAACGTGGCGCCAGCAGGTTGGGTCACAGTCGAGGACGTCTATGCCAATGTCGAGCCGCCGGAAGGGTGCGCCGGCTAACGCTACATCATCATGGCCCGGTCTGAGCAGATCTGCCCGACCGGGCCCGCATTGTTCAAGGTTGATCTTACGTGAACGACGGCGCATCCCTGCGCGTCGAGCGCATCGGCAAGGCGTTTGCCGGCGTTCAGGCCCTTGCCGACGTTAGCTTCTCGACGAGACGCGGCGAGGTCCATGCCGTCATGGGTGAGAATGGCGCCGGCAAATCCACACTTATGAAGATTATTGCCGGGGTTTATCCCTTCGGCAGCTTTCAAGGTACAGTGTCGATCGAAGGTTCGGAATGCCGGTTCGACAATGTTCTCGACGCCGAGGCCGCAGGAATCGTCATGATCCCGCAAGAACTTGCCGTCGTCGGCGAATTGAGCGTTGCCGAGAACATGTTCCTCAATGCCTGGCCAAGCCGTCGCGGCCTGGTCGACTGGGACAGCCTCTATGATTTGACCCGCGCCAATCTCGACCGGCTCGGCATCACGGTAGGCTTCGACACGCCCATGAAACTCCTGAGTGCGGCTCAGCAGCAGATGGTTCTCATCGCCAAGGCACTGTCCAAGAACGTGCGCGTCTTGGTACTGGACGAACCCACCTCCTCTCTATCCGCGGTCGAAGCCGAGCGTCTCTTCGAACGGCTGAGCCAACTTCGTCGTGAAGGGGTCACGGCCCTCTACATCAGCCACAAAATCGACGAGGTGATGGCGATAAGCGATTCGGTGACCGTGCTGCGAGACGGCATGTGGGTCGGCACGCGGCCAACCTCGGAGCTCGAACCCGCCGATATCGTTGCCATGATGGTGGGACGATCGATCGCCCAAATGTACCCTCGGGTGGAGAGAGAGCCGCAAGAGTCTGCCCTCTCGATCGAGGGGCTACGCACCTACCGCGAGCGCGTGGACGACGAGCCTGTTCTCAAGAACATCAGCTTCGAGGCACGACGCGGCGAGATCCTGGGCATTTACGGCCTTATGGGATCGGGTCGCACCGAACTTCTAACAGCGCTTTTTGGCGCATGGAACGGACCCATACGCTTTGACCGCTTCGAAATCGCCGGCAAGCCGGCGGTTCCGCGATCGCCACGTGTCATGATGGATTTGGGTGTGGGCCTTCTGACCGAAGATCGTAAACGGTCCGGCATCGTTCCTGGCAAGGACATTCAATTCAATCTCACGTTAGCCAGTCTCGCGAAGATCAGCGCAGGCTCGCGCCTCAACCCCGATCTCGAACGGGAACAAACGCAACGCTATGTCCAAGAACTGGCAGTAAGAACGCCGACACTTGATACCGCGATCGATAACCTGAGCGGCGGCAATCAACAAAAAGTCCTCCTCGGCCGCTGGCTTTCAGCAGACGCACAAATCCTGCTGCTCGACGATCCGACACGCGGCGTCGATGTCGGCGCCAAGGTCGAGATCTTTCACCTCCTCAACGAGCTTGCAGGCAGTGGTGTGGCTATCGTCTTTGTCTCCTCCGAACTTCCTGAAGTCCTGGGTATTGCTGACCGCATCCTTGTCATGCACGAAGGCGAACTTGCCGCGGAATTCGATTGGCGGGATGCGAGCGAAGAGCGCGTCATGGAGCATGCTGCGGGTCAACGGCCGCCAATCGCCGCCCATGCGTGACGTTCTCATTCACCCAATTTGGAGCCATCGATGATCACCACGATACTCTCGGGCTTCAATTGGCGCGCCTATGGAATGATCATAGCACTGGTCGTCATTGCGCTGATCTTCACTGTTTTGACAGACGGCATCTTCCTGTCGCCGCGAAACATTGCCCAGCTCATGCGCCAAACGGCAATTCTCGTGGTTGTCGCTGTTGGCGTGTCGATGCTGATCATCCAGCGCGAGATTGACCTTTCGATCGGTAGCGCTGTCTATCTTTGCGGCCTCGCTGCAGCAACGGCCCAAACCCAGTGGGGATTGGGCACTGTCCCTGCCGTTGCAACGGCGCTCGTTGTCGGCCTTGCACTCGGCGCTTGGCAGGGCTTCTGGATCGCTCGCTTCAATATGCCATCCTTCGTTGTAACGTTGTCGGGCCTCTTGGCCTTTCGAGGTATCGGCTTTGTTTGGTCGAACGCCGCGACTTACGCACCGATGAACCCATCTTTTGGCGCCATCAGCGAATCCTTCATCTCTCCGGAGTGGTCGCTTGCTCTCGTCACGGTTCTTCTTTTTGCCTTCGCCGTGATGTTGATCCTCCGCTGGCGGCACCGGCGCGCGCGTTTCGGTCCCGAAACCGCAGGGATCGGCAGTGTGCTGCGCCCTCTCTTTTGGGCATTAGTAGGTGCCGGCATCCTGCTTTATGCGGCCCTGGGCTTTCGCGGCATCCCCATGGCGGTAGTGATTGCGCTTCTTGTTGCTGCTGTTCTTACCTTCATCACCCAAGGAACTGTCATTGGCCGGCAGATGTATGCCATCGGCGGCAACCGTGAAGCAGCGCACCTCTCCGGGATCGACATCCGCCGCACGATTTTTCTGAGTTTTTTGGGCATGGGTGCTATTTACGCCGTGGCCGGAATACTCACGACGGCACGCCTCAATGCCGTTGCGCCTTCTGTCGGTGAGTTTTTAGAACTGGAGGCCATTGCCGCGGCCGTGATTGGCGGAGTGAGCCTAAGCGGCGGAATCGGGACGGTCTACGGCGCCCTTGTCGGCGCGTTGCTGCTTGTCACCGTCGACAATGGCATGAGCTTGATGAACATCTCGAGCTTCATTCAACTCGTTGTCAAAGGCTTGCTCCTCGGTATCGCCGTCCTGTTTGACGTCAGCACGCGATCCGGAAACCGCCGAGCCTTCTGAGCTTCACCGCTGCAACGTCACGCCAATCATATAGGCGATGACACCGACGATTGGTGCAATAAAAAGGCTTGTGACGAAACGGCGGAGAGCAAATTTCGGCCCGATGACGGGTATCTCGAAAACCACGATACGCATCACCGCCAATGTCGACCATGAAGTCACAAAAGCCATCACCTGCGCACCACCGGCGCCGGCATTGGCCAGCGCCACGATCAGCGGAAACGAAACGATCGGCCCTCCGGGCGTGATGGCGCCGACAACAATGGCGAGACCCACGCCATAGAGGCCCGATTCGGGACCGATCAGGTCGCCGATCACCGGGCCTGGGAGTATCTGCTCGAGAAAGCCCGCGGCGATGATCGCGATGGCAAGCATGGGGGCAATGCCTTTGATAGTGCGCCAGGCAATGCCCAAACCTTGGCGAAACAAGGATGGGTCGCGTCGCCAACAAATTGCTCCGGCGACAATAGCGCCCACATAGATCACCGCCATGCTCAAGGCATCGCCAAGCGAGGTGAAACCCATTACTCGGCCGGCTTCGTCGAGGATGTCTTGGGCTTGCCGAGGTCAATGATCTCGGCGATCGGCCTCGCCCCAAACAGTTGACGGTAAAGCAAGCCCGCAAGGATCGGAAAGGGTAGGCACAACAGCATGCGAAGAGCCGTAAATTCCAGGCCCAGAAACGGAATGTCCCAAACGATAATGCGGTTGATGCCGAGCACGCTCCACGCCGTGAGATAGGCAATCAAACAGCCGCCATCGGCGCCTGCGGCAGCAATGGCCGCCATGATGGGAAAGGATGCCATCGGCCCACCTGGTGTGAAGGTGCCGGCTATGGCTGCAAGAATCAGCCCGCGAAGGCCCGACTCTGCACCGAGCCATCGGGCGACTGCGTCCCGCGGTACGAGGGCTTGGATAAATCCCGCAAGCAGCATGGCGCCGATCAGCCGGGGCGCCAGCGTTAAAAGCGTCGATCCGCTCGTGGCCAAGCCATCCTCGACCTTGCTCAAGCCACCTAATACATACGCCGTTATGCCGCCGGCCATGGCGAGAAGCGCCATGACGATCATGGTTCCGAACCGCCATGAATTGCCGTTCGATTTCGGTTTGGTTCGTGTCTGCGGCTTTTCAGTCACACTCAAATGCGGCGCCTCAACGGGAGAATGGTTCCTGAACAAATCGCTAGCAACTTCGTGACATTGCGTCGATACGACCAATCGCATCTGATGATATCATCATTGAGCCATTGCCCGTCGGGCGACAGACTTGCTTGCCTCTTGTCAGCAGCGTTTACTCTCGTTAATGGGCCTCGGGTGGTTCGGATAACCAGATTGGTCATTGGAGGGCAGGAAGATGAATGCAAGTCTTGAGCACATTTTGATCAAAGACCACGAGTCCAAGTCGCTCAAGGAAATCATGAAGCTCCCACCCGATGCGTTGCAGGGGGTGTCCACGGGTGATGCCGAAAAGCTGAAAGACGCGTTCGGCATCAATACAGTTGAGGATTTAGCACGGAAAGAATTCTTCCGTTGGGCACAGGCTCTAGACTGCCTCGCTGCCTATGAGAAGTAGATGTTGCTATTGAGGCCAATCAAGGAATGGTCTGAAACTCGTACGAAAACTCGCACGTAACAAATCATCTAGGCCTGCTAGACAAATTGTCGTAGTTTTGAAAACGTATGGACTAAACTTATATGGTCTAGGAGACATTTGCCGATGTCATTGTCTACGGCGCGAAACTTGAAGTTTGTCGCGTCGTTTTTTTTGAAGTGGTGGTCGAAACTTTTTGTAAGGTGCCGAGATCATATAGTCATAACCACTTGCATTCGACTACTCGAACGCCCCCAAATAGAATCGCTGGTTTTCTTTGTTGTCCCAGCGTTGCTTGCAATGCTATCGATTTGCTGGCTTGGGTGGGAAATTTTTGCGAACGTTGCCTATTTCGATGGTTACTTTGCGAATGGCCCCTTCCAGCTGCTGAATCCTCTAAGGCGTCTGTCTGTGGGACAGACAGTCGGTCAAGATTTTTTTGTCTTTCACGGCATCGGACTTGTATGGCTACACTATCCCATTTTTGATATTCTCGGTCGTGACCTTTTCGCGTCCGAGATTTCTCGCTACACGATCCCGGCAATACTGCATTTGATTGCAGCAATCGCTCTTGGCACATCATTCTTTCGCACATTTACGGTTCGACAGGGCTTCTACGCCTTCATATTCATCTTTTTTTCGGGCGCGGCAATTCTACAAACCTACACCTACTTGCCAGAAAACGCCAGCTTGGGTGTCCGCAGCGCTGTACCTCTCTTTTTAGCTGCGGCACTGGTTCACCCTCGACCGCTACTGCTTGCGGCACCGCTACTTGCGGCCTGTCTAATTGTCAGCGTCGAGCATGGGATTGCAGCAATCCTTTCGCTTGGAGTAGCTGTTTTCGCTTGTCTGCTCAATCGTAAAACCTGGAAAAAGTCCGCTTTTCTTTGTTTAACGCTTTTGCTTGGCACTACAATCGCGGCAATTGTTCTTTTTTTGACAAGCAATGGCAACTTACTAGAACTTGTTAGATTTTCACTAATTGATATCCCAACAGACCAGTTCTGGTACTTTGGATCTTCTCCGAATCTCTACTTGTACGAGAATTGGCAATTCTTGCTATCTCACGTGGAAACAAGACGTTATCTTCTCGTCTGGTCCTTCGGATGGCTTGCTGTGATCATATTTTGGTCGAAACGTCCCGAACAATTCATTGCCATGACGTTCTTGATGAGTTACGCTACATTTGGGGTGGTTTCTCAATTTGGGTATATTTTTTACGGCAATCTGCATGCACCTGAGCGTGCAGGTTTTGCCGTACTCTTGCTAACACTTTTTTGCGTTCCCATCCACGCAGCGATAAGGACTCTCGCGACAGCTTGCTTGCTTGCTTATTTGACAAGCTGGATACCGTATATGATGAGGCAGCATTACACGGAGACCCTACCCAATCAATCTGCATATCTTTCAAACTACTGGAAATCTCATATCGAAGCCGTGAAGCAAGTCATAGACGGTAAATCACTGTGGTCGACATATGCCGGACTACCCGAATCGCATTTCGGGATCTTCCTTCCTTCGCCTTATGACTACATTATCCATGCTTTGGGACCAAGAAGACGCGCTGATTACCTAAGAACCTTCGAACAAGTATCACCCGATGTCATTCGCCTGGATAATCGTCGAAGCTGGGTTTATGGCAACTGGCTCTTGAAAGCCAACTGGCCATTCCACCGGGCAGTGTTTGCGAATTACGATCTTGCCCATAGTGATGAATTTTCCACGTTATGGACCAAGCGTCAAGTACCGGTAGCTCGTGGGTCAGAGACCAAGACCGACATTGCCCTGAATGGTTGCTTCGAATTGGAGCTTCCGAGAGGCGTCTAGACGGCTGAAATGACCTATGACACATCCGATCTGCTTGGATGGATCCCTGTAGTCGATAGGATCTCGCGTTACTATGTTTTCATTGCCAATGAGATGCGGCCCGACCGAGTCCCTGTGCCTCCGCCCGAAGCCTATGACGGCTTCCTCTCATTTCCTTTAATCGTCCCCGTCTCTGGCCCCACGAGCATTTGTCCAATGACTCAAAGTGTATTTGGCAGTGCGAGTTTAGCAATAAATGCGCTCTCAGTTTATAAGGAAAATTTTGATCCATCGACATTGGACTATCTCCTAAGGGAGATTGATGTAAGAACTCCAGTGCCAATACGTCCCCTAGAACTGAATGCATTTAGAAGACCGACACTGATTGAGACACCGGCGCATAAACTGGTAGTTCCGGTTCCCATTCATTCACCTGATGGGTTCTCAGATTTTCCCAAACGCCAGAAGGACTAGTTGCGACAATTTGAGGTAGTAACAAGTAAGTCTTGAGCTAACTGATTTGCTCCGTATGTATGTAGTTATAGGTCCATAAACTTATCGCTACAGCCGACACCACCAGCGCAACGCTTGTGATTTTGCCGTAGCGCAAATTCCACAATGAACTTACGACAACACCAAGAATGAGTGAGAGAGGCAGCCCAAATTTAAGTTTCGCAAAGCTGTAGACTATAGCATGCTCCAAGAGCGGGATGTTCTCCAAGACTGGGAATACGAGAGCCCCAAATACAAGCCAAACCCGCAGTGGTAGAGCGCTTTCAGACGGACGATTGATTAACAATGACAATGATCCGAGTAGAAGCGTGGCGATGATCCAAGGACCATACGACCACATGTAGGAACGAAAGAGATCGCTAAGATCATAAGAATCGACAGCTATACTGCGTTCGCCCGCACGTATTGTCAGCACTTCGATATAGGTGTCGATTCCGATGGCCCAATCATACCACAGGAACTTTATGGTCATCGCGATGAGGACGCCCATGGTCATCACGATACAATTGGCAATCCAGTCATTTCGTTCTGATCTGCAACAAACTGCCAACACAATCATCGCGACGAAAAGCCCCAGCAGCATCAAATATGCTGTCCATTCTATGAGCGGCGTAACCATCGCAATGACAAACACGACCAACAGCTTGAACCAGCTATGCTTGACCCAGAAGACGATGATGACTGCGGCCAGCCACAACGGCTGAATGAATTGATGTGCCCAAATCGACGCAACGTGGCTGTGAAATGGTTCAAGGGCAAAGATGTAACACGTTCCCGCGACGACTAATCCCGTTGCGGCGGCATTGCGCGTACGTCTGAGATCCTCTAGAACCAGCCACGTTAACACGGCCAATAGGACTACGGTGAGCGCTTGCAGCACGATATTGAACCACCGCAGAACAACCGGCTCTATTGGCAGAGACAAAGCCTTGAGGATAGCGTAAGTTGTGAGGAAGAATCCTGGAGGAAATGACACGTATGCTGTGTATCCATACCTATCATAACGAAAGGGTCGCCAGCTGAGCGCAGGGTCATTCAGGTCTTCTCCCAATATCTCGCGAATTTCCCATCCTTGATTGATGTCGTTCTCGTCAGGGCTTATAATCGGGAGATACGTCCTAGGGAGTTTTAGATCAAATACATACTGATATCCAAGAAGGGAGTCGGTTACATTCGCGGTGACTTCGTAGTTCCAAAATCGTTCGGCTCCCGAATGCCAGTATGGATCAAGAGGGCCGTTCTGAATCCTGTCAATACGAGGAATCAGTGAAACAACAAAGATCACAAATAAAATGAATCCAGCTAAGAAAATAGTGTTTTTACTGGTCGGCATAGCCTGGGATTTCCCTACAGACGGAGTTGCGATCCAGGCAAACTCTTTCGTCCACAATCTTTCTCAACCCGCAATTCATTGACTAATCGTACATTAATGGGTCTACCGCCCGTAACACCCAGAAGGCAAGCTCACTATACCACTGTCGAGGGATGACAACGACGCGGGCGGTGACGATTTCGGGCCCTATGTCTTCGCTCCAAATCAAGCCCAGGTCTGCAGCGCGCGCAGCTGAGGCGTTTTCTTGTCGAGATGATCCGCCATGCGATGCAACAATCCATCCAAAGCGCGAATCGCATCGGTCACATAGGGCCCCTTATTGAGCATGACGCACTCGGCACGGCTGGCCATCGCCGCATCGGTCATCTCGCCGCGTGCCGGCAAACCCTTTTTGACCATGCTCTCGAGCACTTGCGTCGCCCAGATGACTGGGACATGAGCCGCCTCGCAGATCCACAAGATCTCCTCCTGCATCTCGGCCGTCCGGGCGAAACCGATTTCGACGGCGAGATCGCCACGCGCAATCATCACACCGAACGGCTGATGGCTCGCTGCACGAACAATGATCTCGGGCAGATTGCTTACAGCGCGCGGTGTTTCGATCTTGGCGACAAGGCCGAGCTTGGTCCAATCATCCGGCCTTCGCGCGCGAAGTTCCTCCTGCAAGAGCTCAATGTCGCTGCCATGCTGCACAAAGCTGTAATCGATGACGTCCGCGTGGCTCACGGCAAAATCGAGTGCATCCAGATCGGCAGGCGTGAGCGGCGACAGCCCGAGATCGGTGTCCGGGAAGTTTAGCCCCTTTTCAGCCTTCAGTTTGCCGCCGGCCGGATAGGTCGCGATCCGAACTTTCGCCAAACCTCCTTCGATTTCCTCGACGACACCGCCATAGCGCCCATCATCAACCAAGACCCGATGGCCTACGCGAAGGCGATCCAAGATCTCGGGAATGCTGATCCCTGCTTGAAAGGGTGCCTCCGCCCGGTCCAACGGAACATCCGGAGTTCTTAGAACGAGAACCTCCCCGCTCTTGATCCGGCTTGTCCCGTCAGGATGTCGTATGTCGACCGTGCGGCACTTAGGTCCGCCCAAATCCATAAAGACCTTGGCACGCTTGCCGGTTTGCACCTCGGCGTCACGCAAGTTTCGGATCATGGACGCCCATGCATCCGGGTGATCATGGGCACAATTGATGCGAATGGCGTTGGCACCCGCCTCGAGGATTGTCTTCATGAAATCCGGCTCGCTCGCAGCCTCCGACGGACACGTTACCAGTATCGCCGTCTGGCGACCGGCCCCCAGGTTGCCAAGAAGCCCGACACTATTCCGTCTGAGCGTCGCTTCGCCTTCAAAAAACGCCTCGGGCTCAAGAAAATCGGAATTGGTGCCGGTTATGGCAGCAAGTGTTGCCGAGACAGAATCGATCGACGCCAACACCCGGCTTTCGGCCCGTCCGAGTGACGAAAGCCCAAGCGCCATCAGCGATCGCTGCATCGGCCTCAAATCGCGTCGCCGGAACGCCAAATAGGCGGCGAGATTGTCGGCGCAACCGGCAAACTCGTCGCGTCCGCCTTCCACATTCCAAGCCTTTTTGATCGTCACCGCCTCGGCAACGACTTGCTGACGTAGCAGTTCTATTTCTGACTTGAGCTCTTGTGCACGTTTCCCGCCCATGTCCCGCTCCGGCAAATTTTTACCCCACCATCAAACTCCGTCTACATGAGTGAACATGCTCCGACTAGCCGACGCAGCCACAAACCTGCGCACAAGACGGAACATTTAATGAGTGATCAAGCATGGACAGGACGCGTTCACACTGATTTTGTGGGAGACACTGCCCAGGATCATCTCGTTGAGACGCCCTAAACCGCGGGTGCCGACGACAACGAGTTCGGCGCCCGATCCTCGGACTTGTTCGATGATGGCTTCGGCCGGCGGCCCCTCGAGGCTCAGCGTCTCGATCCGACTAACGCCCCAATGCGACGCCGCTTCCGAGGCACGCTCCAAGATGCGCTTGCTGACTGCTTCGGCGACACGAAACCGGTTCTCTCGATTGAGAGAGCCGAAGGTACCAACGTTCAGAGGCTTGTCGCTATCTGACGGCCGATCAATCAGATGCTCGACCTCGGCCATTTGGTAGAGGTCGTCGGGCACATCCCAGTCACTGATCACATTGACAATGATGAGACCCGCTTCGTGTCGATGGGCTAAGCGGACAGCCAAATCGACAGCCCGAGCAGCGCTCTGCGATCCGTCGGTCGCAACCAGTATTGACTGAAACATTTGCCTATCCTCGATTGACACCTGTCAATGGTCACAGACAAAGCTAGCGGAACCCAGCCCGCTCACTTTGCGCTGGATCAAAGACAAGAAAAAAAATTCGCTGCCGTTTGATGCGCATCAAAGCGCCACAATCACGGAGCCCATAAGAAAAGCATGAAGCCAATGCGCCTTGTTGTTGCTTGGCTGCACCTGTCTCGACCTTTCAATGGAGGAGCAGAATCCGATGGACTTTCGATCACTTATGCCGATGCAGCGCCGAGATCTCAGCGGCAACGATCCCTTCTCGTCGATGCGGCGCGAGTTCGACCGCCTGTTCGATGATATGACACGAAGCTACGGTTCCGCGCCTTTGGCACGAACCAATGGGATGATAAACCCTTCGGTAGATCTCAAAGAGACCGATAAGGCAGTGGAAGTGACGGCCGAATTGCCCGGTGTCGCGCAGGACGACATCAGCTTGCAGCTCGACAATGACATGCTGGTCATCAAGGCCGAGCGCAAAAAGGAAGAGACAAAGAAAGACGAGAATGTCCACCTCATGGAGTGCTCGTGGGGATCATATGCCCGTCATATCCCGCTGCCCTGCAAAATCGAACAGAAGAACGTCAAGGCCAGTTTCAAAGACGGTATCTTGAAAGTCGAGCTGCCAAAATCCAAAGAAGTGGAAGCTCAGCGAAAGACGATCAAGATCAACTCTTGAGATAGAATTACGGCGTCCCGCTCGTTGCCCCACCCCTTACTCCCCAGATAATTGGGGGCGCCGTTTTTTTACTCGAGGATTAATTGCCGCAAAGAGTATCCGACAAGATAGGCAATTCCGGCTGCCGCGACCCCGATGGAGAGTGTCTCGCTCCCGCTTGCGAGCCAACTTCGGGTCGACCAACGGCTCTTGATCGAGCCTATCACGAAAAACACGACGGCCGTCATCGCTACGGATACTGCAAACGCTGATTGAAGTCCCAACACATACGGTGCCAAGGGGACTATTCCACAGAGGATGAATGCTGCCAATGTCGACAAGGCGGCAATCATCGGCGATCGCTCGACGATGGTCACACCATGCTCTTACGTCAGCATGGTCTCGATCCACTGGGCCCTCTCCCCCGAGACGATCTCGACCGCTCGCTCGAGATCTTGTCCTTGGAAACCCTTCGATGCCATGATCTGGCGCACTTCCTCCCGCTCTCCGTCCGGCTCCAGTCGAATATGGCGCTCTTCCATGCGGCGGAGACGCTCGGTATCATCCACTTCGGCCTTCGTACCCGAATAGTTGCTGGCAGCCATCGAGAAACCGTCGGCCAGAAGATTGGCGGCCCCGAGAATGAGAATAACGCGGTGAGATAGATCAGCTCCGACCACGCCGGAGACAATGGCGAAGGTCGTGATCGCCCCATCAATGCCGCCATAGATCAAGTCACGAAGATAGTTGACGCGCGGACCGCGAGAAAGCCTCTCGGCGATTCTTTGAGGATCATGGCTATGCTCGAGTTCTGCCAATCCTCATGTTCTCCCGCTCGAGCGTAGCGGGCATTGGCCCAAACATTTCACTGGCGACGATGTGAATCTCGAGCGGTGCGGTCCGCGATAAGGTGGCTTGTCGGTTGCTCAGTGCACAAACGTTGCCGCAGATGGCTTGGAAGCCACTGTACCCATGCGCGGCAGAGGGCTTTGCGAGAGCTCACTTGTTAGCCTCGATTGAATTTCGGCGATCGTGCAATGGGTCATATCCGTTTCGATTACATGAGTGACCCTTGCCAATACCCTATCCGGCAAAGCAAATTGCAGTCTTTCCGAAACGGGTGTCGGCATGTCGAGCACAATATCGCAATCGTCGACTTGATCAGCCACACTAACCAGCTCTTCACTAGCGTATAGGATGAAATCGTTGAGCGAGGACCGATCTCGCTTACACAACAAAGCGTCGCTTTGCCCCACACGTCGCACAAACC
>CAYPOV010000027.1:0-22401 GCA_964412385.1 uncultured Geminicoccaceae bacterium | reverse complement strand
GCTAACGTGCATGATACAGATCAAGCCGCACGATGTAACCGATCTTATACCCATAAAGAGAAATTTGCAAGAATTATATCCTCCAAAATGGCTTTTCTACATTTCTTGGTAATCTTCTTATATTGTACTGTTTTTTACAGTGTTTTTAGTCAAATTTGGACCCGCAATCGTCAACATTTGGTTCTTGGTACATCGAGACATGTCGCTCCAATCCGCCCATAAACTTCAATTGAGATGGGATTGAGTATGAACGTTCTCGTTATAGGCTCCGGTGGCCGTGAGCACGCGATTTGCTGGGCCTTAGCAAAATCTCGTCGAGTTTCGAACGTTGTTTGCGTGCCAGGCAATGTTGGTATTGCGAGTGAGTTTCAATGCGTTCCTTGCGATGCTAACGACGTGGAACAAGTAGCTGCGATCGCACGTGACATCGGGGCTGATTTGGTCATCATCGGGCCGGAGGGTCCTCTCGTGACCGGCTTGGCCGATCACCTTCGAGCGGCGTCCATACCAACAGTAGGCCCCTCGAAGGCTGCATCGCAACTTGAGAGCTCAAAGAGCTTCACAAAGTCATTCTGCGCTCGCCACGGCATTCCGACCGCCAGTTACCGTGTTTTCGATTCGAGCCAGAAGTTCGAATTGTTCAACTTCCTGAGTGGAGCGAGGTATCCATTAGTGTTGAAAGCCGACGGTCTTGCGGCGGGCAAGGGTGTGATAATTGCGGATGGAAATGGCGAGGCTCGACAAGCGGCGGAAAGCATGTTTGATGGCAAATTTGGCGCTGCCGGAGACAAAATTGTTGTCGAAGAATTCCTGAAGGGAACTGAGGCCAGCTTTTTCGCCCTATGTGACGGACATCATGTTGTGGAGCTTGGGACAGCGCAAGATCATAAGCGCGCCTATGATGGTGACAATGGACCGAATACGGGCGGGATGGGTGCATCTGCGCCTGCATCTTCCATCAACGAGAAGCTCAAAAACGCCATACTGGATAGTGTTATCATTCCGACGGTCTCAGGAATGGGCGCCGAGGGCATGCCGTATTGTGGTATCCTCTATGCAGGACTAATGCTGTGTGATGACGGGCCGCGCCTTATCGAGTACAATGTTCGTTTTGGTGACCCTGAATGTCAGGCTATCATGCCTCTCATTTCCAATGATATCGCAGAAATCTTCTGGAGATGTGCGAATGGAAAATTGGAGGGAACTACCATTGAGTGGGACAACGGTGCTGCGGTGACGATCGTCCTGGCATCGGATGGATATCCGGGGAAATTCAGCAGAGGCACTAGTATCGAGAGATTGGATGCACTCAACGAGCTTGACAATATACTGTGCTTCCATGCTGGCACCGCTGAAACAGACGGAAACTGGGTCTCGAATAGTGGGCGTGTGGTAAACGTAACGGCAATGGGCATGGATTTGGAAGAAGCGCGACGGAAAGCATATCAGGCAATCTCAGTCATCGACTGGCCTGATGGTTTCTATCGAAACGACATCGCGTTGGGCGCCATCTAATAGACGCGTTGACACAATTGCTGAGATGCGCTCCACAGAAGGCCTTGTCTGAACTCAATCTTGTTGAGGCACACCTACCGATGCATCCGGTTTCGAGTCCCATCTTCAAACGATTTCCCAGCGAAAACTTGAATGTGGCAAGATTGGCTATTGCCGCGCTCGTTGGGACCGCACTGCTAACCCTGTCCGCTAAGCTTCAGGTGCCCTTTTTCCCTGTTCCCATGACCCTCCAAACCTATGCTGCATTACTCTTAGGCATGGTGTTTGGCCCGACATTGGGAAGCCTAGCGGTGTTGCTTTATGTGTTTGAAGGACTGATTGGATTGCCGGTTTTTGCAGGCTCACCTGAACGCGGTGTTGGTGTCGCCTACCTCCTAGGCCCTACCGGCGGATATATTGTTGGTTTCGTAGTTGCTGCATGGCTGATCGGCTTGATCACGTCCCGCACCTCGAACCGGTGGATTGTTGCAATTGCTGCCACAGTTTCGGTGACCACAATCTATCTATGTGGCGTCACATGGTTGTCGGGTTTCGTCGGATGGGAGCAGGTTTGGACTATCGGGGTTGCACCCTTCATCCCCGGAGAGATCCTAAAGATCGCCCTTGCGCTTGGTACGTTCGAACTCTGGTCTAGACTTCGTATGAATGCCGAGTGAACGCCGCTTAGAACAGACAGTTGAACGGGCAGCGGCGATACTTCGCCGCGGCGGTATTGTGGCTTTTCCGACAGAGACCGTCTATGGCGTCGGTGCCGACGCTACCAACGACAAGGCTGTGGCAAAAGTTTACGCTCTCAAACGCCGCCCATTGAACAACCCGTTGATCGTCCATTGTCTAACAAGAGAACATGCCGAAGCGTTCGCAGATTTTGACGATAAAGCGCACGAATTGGCCGAAGTTTTCTGGCCAGGGCCACTTACGATTGTCCTGAGGTATCGAGACAACAGTGAGATATCGCAAATTGCTACTGCGGGTCTGCCCACTGTCGGTGTTAGATGTCCATCCCATCCGATCGCGCAAGAATTGTTGGATGCAGCCGATAGACCAATTGCTGCGCCCAGCGCCAATATGTCGGGTCGCGTGAGCACGACATCTGCAAACGACGTAAGAGCGGAGTTTGGAACGCGCATTGACGAGATTGTCGATGGCGGTCCATGCAAGATTGGCGTCGAGAGCACAATTGTCGACCTATCCGACGATAGGAGTGCAAAGCTGCTGCGTCCGGGCGGGATACCGAAGGGACTCATTGAGGCGTGTCTAGGCCAAGAACTTGTGGGTCACTTCTCATCTTCGTCCGGACCGCTTCGATCTCCGGGCCTGTTCGAGAAGCACTATGCTCCGCTTCTTCCAATGCGCCTCAATGTGTCGCATGTAGATCGCTGCGAAGCGTTGCTTGCATTTGGACCGATTGCACTCAAGAGTGATGTCCAAACGTTAAACCTCAGTCCTTCGGGCAATCTACCGGAAGCTGCTTTCAATCTCTACTCGATGATGCGAACGCTCGACGCTAGTGGAGCGTCCCGAATCGCAGTCACGCCAATCCCAGATAGCGGCTTGGGAGAAACGCTCAATGATCGCCTCAGACGTGCCGCCTCAGCTTGAGCTTCAACGAAGAGTCCCATGAATCATCGGCAGTACTCTCTTTGTCGAGTTTAATTGAAGCTGGAATTCGAGCACGGGAACGGGCGTACGCCCCCTACTCAAAGTTTAAGGTCGGCGCCGCCATTCGGGCAAAAAGTGGCCGGATCTATAGTGGGTGCAACGTTGAGTGTGCTGCCTATCCGCTAGGTCAGTGCGCTGAGGCGAACGCCGTTGGATCGATGATTGCCGGCGGAGACACAAGCATATCGGAAATTGCGGTGGTCGGTGACGGCGATACTCCATGCACCCCGTGCGGAGGTTGTCGCCAACGTCTGATCGAATTTGCGGCAGCCAATACCCCCGTCAACATTTATCGGCTCCAACATCTCGTTCTGTCCACCACGTTGCAAGAGCTGTTGCCCCATTCATTCGGCGCGAAAAATCTAATGAGTGACAAACAAGCCGACATCAATCACGCGGATGAATCTCTCCGAGCAGCAATAAGTCAATATGTTCCAAAGATTGCAATCATCTTGGGTTAAGGTTTGGCTGACTTGGTTTCAGACCTCTCGGATGCAATTGCATATGACTATTCGCAGCTTTCCGGATTTACGGAACCCACTGCGCCTGGACACAAGGGGCGTTTGTACTTAGGTACCCTCGGCTATGTGCCCGTGGTCGTCCTACAGGGAAGACTCCATCTCTATGAGGGCCATCAACCTGCCGCAATAGTGCGATTAATTCATCAAATTGCCGAATTCGGCTGTGAGGTGCTGATTGTCACTAACTCAGCAGGGGGCATTAGGGAAGGACTTGAGCCGGGAACCCTTGTTCTCATTGAGGATCACATCAATCAAACCGGAATTTCACCTCTCGTCGGTCCCAATGACGACAGTATTGGACCGAGATTTCCGGACATGTCGAATGCGTATAGTGCAAATCTGCGAAGATTGGCTCAAGAGGTGGCATCCGACGTTCACATAGCGTTGCCCTCCGGCGTCTATCTCGGCACTCTGGGACCGTCCTTCGAAACGCCCGCAGAAGTTCGGGCCATGCGACAACTGGGAGCGGACATTGTGGGCATGTCCACAGTTCCCGAAGTTGTTGTCGCACGTCATGCAGGACTAGAAGTCTTAGGGATCTCGACGGTTACCAATCGTGCGGCCGGACTTGACGTCGCCCATCTGAGCGA
Source organism: uncultured Geminicoccaceae bacterium (assembly GCA_964412385.1). Lineage (GTDB taxonomy): Bacteria > Pseudomonadota > Alphaproteobacteria > Geminicoccales > Geminicoccaceae > JBGSYN01. The sequence continues at coordinate 18,113 of CAYPOV010000027.1, read as the reverse complement.
TGACCACACTCTCACCAATGCCGAACATGCTTCGCCGAAGCTTCGTAAGCTGATTCGTGGCATTGTCAGGAAGATTGCGGAAATCCAACATCAATGACCGCAAGGTACCTGCCGCAAGAGCTTCTTCGACGAAAACGCGATGGAGAGGAATTCAGAGCGGACGAGATTGAGGATCTTGTTGCGGGTATAGCCTCAGGCACGCTACGAGACGAGCAGGTCGGTGCTCTTGCAATGGCCATTTTCCTCAAGGGCGCATCCACGACCGAAACTGTTGCGCTAACACAGGCCATGTGCGAGAGCGGTAGTGTCTTGTCTTGGAAGGAACTAGAAGGTCCCGTCGTCGATAAGCATTCGACGGGGGGAGTAGGTGACAAGCTCAGCCTCCTTGTCGCACCTATTCTGGCGGCAAACGGAGCTTTCGTTCCAATGGTCTCCGGACGCGCTCTGGGTCATACCGGTGGTACGCTCGATAAGCTCGACAGTATATCTGGTTACTCCACACGACCTAACATTTCCCTGTTTCGGCAAGTCGTTCGGCACGTTGGTTGTGCAATTGTAGGCCAAACCGACGATATAGCCCCCGCAGATCGCCGACTATATTCGATCAGGGATACAACAGGGACAGTCGAGTCCATTCCCCTAATCGTCTCTTCCATTCTGTCCAAGAAGCTGGCCGCAGGCGTTGGCACGTTAGTGCTCGATGTGAAGTTTGGGACCGGAGCGTTTTTGAATAAGCTTTCGGATGCAAACGTTCTTGCTCGAGAACTCGTGAATGTTGCCCGAGGCGCCGGAATGCGATGCAGTGCAGTGATCACGAACATGAGCAGGTGCCTTGGCCGAACGGCAGGCAATTCTCTCGAAGTAACAGAGGCAACAAAACTACTCTCCAGGGAGATTAAAGACACGACCGTTGAAAAGATCGTGCATGCCCTGTGTGGCCAAGCGTTGTTTGACGCGGGTCTAGCGCGCTCCCAGGAAGAAGGAGTTTTGCTATCGACGAAGGCATTGGAAGAAGGAGAGGCTGCCGAGAGGTTTGCTCGAATGGTCTCAGCACTAGGCGGACCTACAAACTTTTTGGAACGACCGCAGGATTTCTTGCCGAGTTCCGAAGAACAGCGCGCAGTTATAGCGGAGTCCTCGGGTTACGTGCAACAGATTGATGCGCGCGAACTTGGCATTGCGATTGTAGAACTCGGAGGAGGGCGTGCATTTTCTAATCAAACGATCGATCACTCGGTCGGATTGTCCCATGTGAAAGCGCCCGGAGAACGAGTGGATCAGAGTGAACCTTTGGCGGTTCTGCATTCTAGGGACGCGGCTAGTGCACAAATGGTCATGAACCGTGTACGCTCGGCGTTCATGGTGTCGCCTGATTTTGTCGAGCCAGCCAGTGTTGTTGAACATACGATAGGTGGCGGTTGTTACTAAACCTTGACGATCGGTGCTCGTCGCCTTAGAGCCGAGGCTGTCAAAATTGCGTCCAATTCATCGTTGGGCTTATCTCATCTATCCCGTGAAAGGAACAAGAATGGCTAGGCGCTGCGTTTTGAGCGGCAAGGGCGTGCTGACCGGCAACAATGTGAGTCACGCACACAATAAGACCCGTCGTCGCTATCTGCCAAACATCCAGAATCGCAGGCTGTACAGCGAGGAACTTGGACAAAGCTTCAGAATTCGAATTGCCGCCAAAACGCTGCGCACAATTGAGAAGATTGGTGGTCTCGATCTTTTTCTCGCAGAAACACCCGTTCCCCAGCTCCCGAACGAACTCGTGCGCGTAAAGCGTCGGATCGAAGCGACAAAGAACGTCCAAAAGACATAGCCCCATAGAGGATCGAGCTGCTCAGGCTCCAACTCCTTGCCGGAGTTGCGATGGCGGCAGTTGTCATCGCCTCCAACATACTCGTACAGTTTCCGATTAACGACTGGCTAACGTTCGGTGCATTCACCTACCCCTTGTCATTTCTAGTCAATGACCTGACCAACCGGTGTCTGGGTCCGAGTAAGGCCCGGTCAGTTGTCCTCATTGGGTTCATGGTGGCGCTGGTTTTGTCCGCATTGCTTGCGACGCCGAGGATTGCAGCCGCTTCGTGTGCAGCATTTCTAAGTGCTCAACTCGTTGACACAGCACTCTTCGATAGATTGCGTCAAAAACTTTGGTGGGTGCCACCCCTTATCTCTTCGTTGGCGGCATCGCTATGGGACACCCTTGTGTTTTTCAGCTTTGCATTTGTCGGCACCGGGTTACCATGGTTTACGTGGGCCGTGGGCGACTATTTCGTCAAGTGCTGCGTTGCAGTCCTTCTTCTAATGCCATTCCGGCTTATCACTCGTACACGACCGCTCTGCGGATTTCCCACCGCCTGAAACGAAAATGGCCCGTCAGAACGGGCCATTTTTTCCAATAAGAAGTCGCCTGTCTACTCGCGATTCCCACCGAAAAGCTGAAGCAACATAAGGAAAAGATTGATGAAGTTCAGATAGAGGCTGAGGGCGCCCATAATGGACTTCTTTCCGGCAAGCGTACCATCATCACCGGCGTAATATTCTTCCTTGATGCGCTGGGTATCATATGCGGTCAGCCCAGTGAATACCAAGACGCCCACAACGCTCACAATGAATTGTAGCATGGTGCTAGCGACAAAGATGTTCACGATGCTCGCGATGACGATACCGATCAGACCCATAAACAGGAACGATCCCATCCCCGAAAGATCACGTTTGGTGGTGTAACCGTACAGACTTACCGCACCAAACGTCGCTGCCGTAATGAAGAAGACTCTTGCGATGCTTTCGCCCGTGAACACTACGAATATTGTCGATAACGAGAGCCCCATCAGAATCGCAAATGCCCAGAACATCAGCTGTGCAGACGACAAGCTCATCTTCTGGATACGAAACCCAAGAAAGAACACGAACGCCAAGGGCGCGAACATCACGATGTAGGCCAGTGGCGCGGTCCAAAATACTGCTTGAAGAGCCGGTGTCGACGCAACAACGAACGCAGTGAGCCCCGTCATCGCCAAGGCGAGCCCCATATAGTTGTAAACGCCCAGCATGTAGCTGCGCAGACCTTCATCGATCTGGCCTGCAAACGAGGTCCTCGAATGCGTCGCGTTGCGACTTGCTACTCTGGGATCGGTGCCGAAAGCCATGTCATAATCCTCACTAATCACCCCAATCTCACCGCCAGTGATATGGTGACATCCCGCCACCAATCAAGACGAATCGGATGTTCGGCCATGCTTTGGCACAACGTATCTAGAGCATTGGATGGGTCTTCTTCACTCGAACGCTATTCAGATCTCAAGAGCCGCGCCGCTGGAAGACCGAGATCTCGCCACAGGGCCGCCATTCCCACAGCTAACGCACAGATGATTGCTAGAATTATTGTTTGAAATGCCGGCTGGACTTGAAGTTGCCATTCAATTTCAAACACGAAAACAACGAGACCCCATGCTACGATACCACCGACTAGGACACCCACGAAACCCGCGATAAAGCCCAAGACGCCATACTCACCGAGAAAGATCGCGAGAAGCTCTCGCCTTCGCGCGCCCAAGACCTTGAAAACAGAAGCTTCATACAGCTGAGACACTCTGGCTGAGTTAACAGCACCGATCAGTACCAAAACTCCACTCAGGATCGTAACTAAGGCGACTGCCCGAACCGCAAATCCGATCCTTTCCAATGTCGTCACGACAGTGTCGATAGCGTTTCTGACGGATATAGGCGTTACATTGGGGTACTGATCGGCGAGCCTCACTAACAAACTACTCTCTCGCGACGCTTCCACTTCCAATGACACGATCAGCGTATGGGGTGCTGCCTCAAGCGCCTTCGAATTAAGAATAAAGAGGAAGTCGAGCCTCCCGCTTGTGTAGTCTATTTCCTCTCGGAGGTTGTGAATCGTCGCCGTGATCGGTCGTCCCAAGACATTGAATGTGAGCGTGTCGCCAACACTCACATCAAACCCGACTGCGAGTTCCTCCTCAATCGACACTAACGGCTCACCCTCATAGTCCTGGGCCCACCAATCGCCCGCAACAAGTTTCGTCTCGGCTGGTTTTTCATCGGCGTAGGTGAGGCCGCGGTCACGCCGGGTCGTCCAACGAACATCATCACTGACCAGTGCCGGATCTATAGAATTCCCAGCAATACGGGTCACTCTCGCACGAAGCATCGGTAGGGCTTGAAGCACCTTTACCCCCTCTGTTTCTCTCAACATGTTGAGCAAAGGTTCCGACTGGCTGGGCTGAACATCGACCAGTATGTGAGAGGGCGCCCTATCCGGTACGCCACGATCGATTTCGTTCAATAGGTTGTTTTCAAGCATCGTAACAACGGTGAGAACGCCGAAACCGCAGGCCAATCCCACCAATACACTCGTGATCGGTGAGCCGGGTCGGGCTAGGCCATTGATCGCTAACCGTACTAATCCCGAGACATTCGCGCTCATCCCTTTACACGCATAAACCAACAATCGGGCTAGACCGACCATCAGACCGACGGCAATGACGAGGAGGGGCAGGGCAAGTGCGCCAACCACAATTGGGCGTACTGTCAATAAGAGTATTGTCTGAATAACCAAGATCGACCCTATGACGATGATCACCTCGGTCTTTCCGATCGCTACGCGCAAAGGCTCGCCATGCGCTCTAAAAATTCTCGCAGGAGAGACACGGATAGCGGACGCTAGCGGCAGCATCGTGAACAATAGTGTCGTGGCAATCCCAAATACCGCAGCAACGATCATCGGCCCCAATGCGAGATGATAGTCGATCCGTACCGGAAATAGCTCTTGGGGAATTAATCGAACTGAGAAGGGCAGCAACCCTCCGAAAACAAGACCTGCTGCTATGCCAATGGAACTGACATAAACAATTTGAATTAGATAGATCCGAAATACGTCCTTCCGCAGTGCACCCAGGCACTTGAGCGTGCCCATAGAGGGCAACTTCTTTAGAAAGTAATGTCTTGCAGCAATACCGATACCACACCCCCCGATGAGCAAAGTACCTAAACCCGCAAGCGTGAGATAGCTCGTCAGCCTCTCGGTAATTCTGGATATCTGCGGTTGAAGGTCTCCAGCTTGCCGTACGCGCCATGGTGCTTCTTGATAGGCACTCTCGACCCTGCTGATATGCTCACTTAAGGAGACTCCGTCGGGCACCAAAACTCTGTAGTAATAGCGGACCAACGCGCCCGGCAGTAGTATCCCTGCTCTCTCTAATCCCTTGTCCGAAATAATGACTCGGGGTCCAATACCGATAACGCTGCCAACCCTATCGGGTTCACCCAAGACAGTGTCTACAATCCTAAAATCGGCGTTACCGATTGAGACGGTGTCGCCGATGTCGACACCGAGCCTTGGCAAGAGGGTTGGGCCAACAATTATTTCGTCGAGCTTCAGCGCTAAGGTTGGGGAAGTTCCACTGCCAGTAATCACAGATCCAAGCAGTGGATAGCTATCGTCCACCGCTTTGAGGGCAACCGCGACACTCTTTTCTGAGTTGGTAGACACAATCGAATTGGTGAAGACCGAACTAGACAGGCTAAACCCGCCTGGAGCGAGAACGCTAAGATCTGAGGCATCAATGGGCTGATTGGCTATGTCATAGGCAAGGTCCCCTCCAAGCAAGATCCTTGCATCTCTGTCCAATGTTGTCGTTATCGAGTGGCTTAAGAGCCCGACCGTGGCAATCGATGCGACACCAAGTGCCAAGCAAACATTGAACACGAAAAAGTCGGCCCAACTACCCCGTAGATCATTCAAGGCGATTGAACAGACTTTGATCCAATTCATCCCACTATTGGCCATCAGCGTGCGACATATCAGGCATTGATGTGCTTTCGGTAATCAGCCCGTCGGACATCAAAAATTGGCGGTCACAGGAGCCTGCCAAATCTCTATCGTGCGTCACAAGAACCATTGTCATCTGTCTACGCGACTGCACGTCAAACAAACTGTTCATGATGTTTCGCCCCGTTTGGGAATCGAGGTTGCCGGTTGGCTCGTCAGCCAAAAGGATTCCCGGTTCGGACACTAATGCACGTGCCAAGGCGACCCGTTGCTGCTCACCCCCGGACAGCTGTGATGGGTAATGATGGAGCCGATGGGATAAACCCACTTCAGCAAGTGCATGGCCAGCTGCAGTCTTCTTTCTGCGCCCACCGGAAATATCCAGGGGAAGTCGAACATTTTCCTCTGCGGTCATCGTCGGAATAAGATGAAACGATTGAAAGAGAATTCCCACTCGAGCCCTGCGAAACATCGACAGTTGATCCTCGCTCAGCCCGACTAGATCCATGCCGTCCACAGTAAGTGAACCGTTCGTTGGTCTCTCGATACCGCCCATGATCGCAAGGAGGCTGGACTTGCCGGAGCCAGATGGGCCGACAATGCTGACGCGTTCCCCTGCATCAATCTTGAGATTGACACCGCGCAGGATATGTACCGGTGCAGCGGCGCCAAACAGCGTGAGTTCAATATCTGCAAGCTCGATCATGATTCAAAAAGCGAAAGTGATTTTCTGTGCCCTTGGCCAAATGGGTCGCAAGAGCTTATTGCTCAAGACCTTGGTTGCCCTGACAGTTTCAGCAGGGATGGCTCATTCCGAAGAAACTTGCAGATTGGCTATACTCGGAGACTCCCTGTCCTCAGGCTACGGAGTCGAGGCAAGTGAGGCTTTTCCTACGGTACTCCAAGATAATCTGTCAGAACACGGTCTAAGTTGCGACATCATTAATGCGGGTGTGTCCGGAGACACGACTGCAGGAGGGGCCAGTCGTATAAGTTGGGTTCTCAGCAATGAGCCCACACACCTTCTGGTCGAACTGGGCGGCAATGACGCTCTTCGTGGTTTGCCGGTAGAGCAGATGGAGAGCAATTTAAGTCAGATCATCGAGACGTCACTCGATCAAAACATACCTGTTATGTTAGCCGGCATGATCCCTCCGCCCAACCTTGGTGAGGCATACACCGTTGCTTTTTCGTCGACATACAGACGCCTTGCAAACGAGTATGACCTTTATCTCTATCCATTCTTTCTAGAGGGTGTCGCCCTCGAGCCGGACCTTATGCAGCCGGATGGGATTCACCCGAATGAGCGTGGTGTGCGAGAAATCGTGGATAGGATACGCCCGATGGTGACAGAGTTTCTGACGACGCGTGTTTCAAAAGCGGAATAGATTGCGTCGTTAATTTCATTACTTCAACACGAACGATTTTAGTTCCTACAAAACCATAAATAATAATTTCCTGCTTTTTCAGATGTTTACCCACAAACTGTTGATAAGTTTGGGGATAGAGAGTTCGTGTGCAACTTCAATCGAACCGCGCGGCTAAATGTGCATCTGGATTTGCGCAAACTAAAACGCACCATATACTCGCGCGAAATTGGGAACCTGCTAAAAGAGCGCTACCAGATCAGAGGAGGTAGACATGTCGGATCTCTATCCGGTTCCTGGAAGTTGGGTCTCGGGTACTTTGTGCGACGACGTAACATATCGTGCCATGTACCAACAGTCGATCGAGCAGCCGGAAGTTTTTTGGCGGGAGCAATCAGAACGACTCGCATGGTTCAAAAAACCGACCCAAATCAAAGACACCAGTTTCGAAGGTGATGTCCATATTCGTTGGTACCAGGATGGCGAACTCAATGTTTCCCATAACTGCATCGATCGTCATCTTCCCGCTCGCGCCAACCAAGTCGCAATAATATGGGAATCAGATGATCCAAAATATGATCAGAAAATTACATATCGTGAGCTGAAGGACCAAGTCTGCCGCCTCAGCAATGTTATGAAGTCACTAGGTGTCGAAAAAGGTGACCGGGTAACAATCTACATGCCCATGATACCGCAAGCTGCCTACGCCATGCTTGCATGTGCACGAATAGGCGCAGTTCACTCAGTTGTTTTCGGAGGGTTTTCCCCCGATAGCCTTGCTGATCGAGTGAACGATTGCGGTTCGAAGCTGATCATAACTGCGGATGGTGGCCTCAGGGGAGGAAAGATAGTTCCGCTCAAGGAGAACGCGGACAAGGCAGTTGGTAGATGCACCGATGAGGTCCGGACCCTGATGTTTCGCCACACGGGTCTCGATGTTCCAATGAAGTCCAACCGCGACTTTGATGCTAATGATTTAATGTCATCGGCAAGTGATGAATGTGCTGCCGAAATTATGAATGCCGAGGACCCACTTTTTATACTCTATACCTCAGGCTCGACTGGAAAACCGAAGGGTGTTCTGCATACTTCTGGCGGATACATTCTTTACGCATCCTTAACTCATCAATTCGTTTTCGACTATCGCGAGGGCGATGTATATTGGTGTACTGCTGACGTAGGATGGGTTACCGGCCATAGCTATATCGTCTACGGGCCGTTAGCCAACGGTGCAACGACACTCATGTTTGAGGGTGTACCAAATTACCCCTCATTTTCTCGATTCTGGGAAGTTGTCGACAAGCACGGCGTAACCATATTTTACACTGCTCCCACGGCGATTCGGGCGCTGATGCAAAAGGGCGACGAACCTGTCTTGTCGTGTTCGAGAAAGTCTTTGAGGCTTCTCGGCTCGGTAGGCGAACCGATCAACCCCGAAGCATGGCGCTGGTACTATGACGTGGTGGGTGATCAGCGCTGCCCAATCGTGGATACTTGGTGGCAGACCGAGACCGGTGGAATATTGATAACGCCACTGCCTGGCGCGACCGCGCTGAAACCCGGTTCCGCCACTAGACCCTTCTTCGGTGTTCGCCCAGCCCTAGTAGACAATGAGGGGAACCTACTCGACGGGCCCGCTGAGGGAAATTTGGTCATTCTCGATAGTTGGCCCGGTCAGATGCGCACGGTCTACGGCGATCACGAACGGTTTCAACAGACCTATTTTTCAATGTTTGCTGGGAAGTATTTTTCCGGTGACGGTGCCAGACGCGATGACGACGGCTACTATTGGATAACAGGCCGAGTCGACGACGTGATTAACGTTTCGGGCCATCGAATGGGAACTGCCGAAGTTGAAAGCTCGCTTGTTGCTCATCCTGCAGTGGCCGAGGCCGCAGTGGTTGGCTTCCCACATGACATTAAAGGGCAAGGTATCTACTGTTATGTCACACTTAAATCGGGAATTATACCCAGTGGTGAGTTACAAAGCGACTTGGTGAAGCACGTGCGTCAAGACATCGGGCCGATAGCCACACCCGACAAGATCCAGTGGGCTCCTGGATTGCCAAAAACACGATCAGGAAAGATAATGCGTCGCATACTTCGAAAAATCGCTGCAAACGAATTTGAGAATCTCGGTGATACTTCGACTCTCGCGGAGCCTAGCGTTGTTGACAATCTCATCAAGGATCGCGACAGCGTCTAATTGCGCTCGACGAATTCAATTGAGCCGGCGATTTCGGCCCCACGAGATGCCATGAAATATAGGCCCAAATGATGTGTCTCCATTTTCGGATGAGACTGCCCAAGAGGCAGTCCTAGGCGCTCTACCTCGGACAACGGAAGGTCGTATGTTGCGCAAGCCTCTTCGACTACGACTATGTTTTTCAGCGAGGGCGACATTCCGTGATTTCGCACTGAAAGGATTGTGAGAACGAAATCCATGACGCAGATGTCCGTGCAAATTCCGACGACGAGTAGGTCTTCCAATCCGTGGAGATTTATCCAGTCAATGCATCGGTTGTGACTCAACCCATGACCCTTGGGCGCAATCTCTATTGAGCCTACGAGACCGTTGATGCAGTCTTTCCGAATTATTGTGACATCGGGATGATCTGCCAACCAAGTGAGTTCGGGAACGAGATTTTCCTCTCCAGTGCCTCTCACGCAATGAGGTGGGTAGGGGGGTTCGGGAACACCCGGCTCATGCGTGTCGAGAAACGATAAGACTGGAAATCTTCTGTCGAGACATTCTCGCGCAAGAGCGTCCGTGTTGTTGACCATGTTTGTGATCTGAACATCATCTCGCTGCGGTGCGAGATTTCCTGCTCCAACGGTGCAGAAACCATTGACTTCGTCAATAATGACGAGTCCCGTTGGTCGCGACCCGCACTTGTAAGGTCTGAGATCTAGGGGAAGGTGCTTTTGGAGATGGGTCAACGTTTGATCGTGATCGATCATTGTGAGGTCCCTGTTCTTGCTACAAGATCATATCTCGGATTGGTATTACGTAGTTGGTAGCACAGGCTTGTGAGCGAGACACGGAGCTAACAATAGATGCGGGTGTGCATAATAGGTTGTGGTGGACGGATGGGTCGCAGCAACCTGGCTGCAGCAATCGACCATCCAAATTGCGAACTTGTTGGCGGAATCGATAAACCGGAACACTCCTGCATCGGCTCGGATCTAGGTCTGCTTGCAGGCAGGGAAGACGTAGGCATCAAAGCGACTCCAAGTGCACTCGACGCTTTGAAGCAGGCAGATGTCGCGATCGAATTTTCGATACCTGAAGCTACTTTGCATCATGCGAGGATGTGTGCGGAGGTAGGGGTCAGGCATGTGATCGGTACGACTGGCTTCTCTCCGGAACAGGATCGCGAACTCGAAGCCATTAGTGAAAAAATCGCGATCGTTCGAGCCTCTAATATGAGCCTTGGAGTTAATACCCTGCTCGCTCTTGTGCGTTTAGTTGCCCAGACGCTCGATGACCGCTTCGATATCGAGATATTCGAGAGGCACCATAGACTGAAGGTTGACGCTCCGTCAGGCACAGCGCTTTCCCTTGGTCACGCCGCCGCACAAGGTCGTTGCACTGATCTTGAGACGTCTGGAGTATTCGAACGTCATGGTCTGACGGGACCTCGGCCCAGCGGCGCAATTGGATTCGCTGTTAGCAGAGCCGGCGACAATGTCGGCGAGCATGAGGTGTCATTTTCTGGTCAAGGCGAAAGGCTTGTGCTGAAGCATGTTGCAACTGACCGGAGTATCTACTCCACGGGATCGCTAAATGCCGCCACGTGGTTGATGCGACAAGAGCCTGGGTATTATGACATGTCAGACGTGCTGAATCTAAGAGAATAGTCTTGCGATGCACGGGTTCTCGCTACTCTCAGTACGTCAAGACACTTCCTAGTTCTTTCGCTTGACGCACCCAGTCTTCGACCTCCTCTGGTGTTGGTGACCGCCGGGCCAAGCGATACTCGGTATTGTAGTCTCTGAGTTGACCGTGAAGAGTTTCCGGGTTCTGTCTGGAGAGGTCTCCGACGTCATGCACCGTGAGGTCTTGGAGCATCATGCAAAATACGACACCAATTCCGTTAACACGCGATAGGTCCGCACGCTGAACGAGGGTTAGTATTTCACTCTCATCAATGTGAGTTTGTTGACTAAGATTTCGGCGCTGCTCCGCCGTCGCTGCGGCATGCATGAGCTGCCCACAAGTCGTAATTCTTTTGAGTTTGAGTGCATGCCTCGCCCTCGCCGAAAGACCACGAAGTTTGCTTATCGGAAGCGCAAATTTCTGATTTCCCTGCAAGAGATCGGGTGAGTGGTTCTTGTTCATAGCGTTCGTCAACAACCTCTACGATACCATTCAAGCATAATGTTTAAGACAACGAGCTCAGTTGCGATGACAATTTTCGTTCGACGTCAATCTACCAACATCTGGAGACTGAGCGATAACAGGACTATGGTCGAACCGTTTCACCGCCCAATAGTTCGGATTCATGGGTTTGATGCCCTTTGGTACGCGAAATTGGCTTGATCATTGATGGTCGTAATTGAGCAAGACTATCGGCTGAACTCCAATAGCGGAGTAGACTTACCGCGCTGCGCGCCGACAACGTGATAGAAACTACCTGTTGGTTCTACATCGCAGTATATGGATTGCTGAGCCGCTCATTCAAATTTCCCGCAGCTTGCCTTTAACATCAACAGGTCAGCGTTATTCCTCTTCAGTGGCCGCTTGAGCGGAATCTGCACAGTTTGGTTTGTACGCCATGACAAAGATCAAACGGTAGGTGTCGGCCAGTTCGACGGTAATTTGCTTAACTGCATTTGAGCTTTTGCAAACTAGAAGATCATTGACAGCTAAGAATCCCGAAGTGCTTAGACATATTTCCATCCATTGAGCTCAAGATATCTTGCAAAATCCTTCCCAGAGAAATCGAATGAGCAATAAGCTTTCTCGCCTTTCAGTTGAGTACATTTTTCAAGAGTGGGAACGACAAAATCCTTTTCCCCGCACTGAGCTGTCCTATAGCTCACCGTACACATTACTTGTGGCAGTCGTTCTTTCCGCACAGGCGACCGACGTTTCGGTGAATCGGGTCACCACAGCATTGTTTCAGGCTGCAGATACGCCAAGTGCGATGGTTCGGCTAGGCGAGAAGGAAATATGCGAGAAGATTAGATCTTTAGGCTTGTTTCGCAACAAGGCAAAGAACCTAGTCTCACTCAGCCAACAGTTGATTGAGCGCCATGGCGGACAGGTCCCATCTGAACGAAAAGCGCTCGAGGCACTCTCGGGTGTCGGAAGAAAGACCAGCAATGTCGTGCTGAGCGAGGCGTTTGGCCAGACCACGATTGCTGTCGACACGCATGTCTTCCGCGTCGCGAGGCGTATTGGACTAGCATCTGGACAAACTGAGATCGCTGTCGAGACAGAATTGCTAAAAACCGTTCCGCGGAAATACCAGCATCAAGCTCATCATTGGCTCATCCTTCATGGCAGATACATTTGTAAGGCCCGAAAGCCCATCTGCCCCGAGTGTTCCATCAAAAAATGGTGCGTATATCCGGAAAAGGTTTTACCAAGGAACTAGGAGGCTGGCCAAACAACATACTGACATTTAGGCCTTTCCTCACTCGTGCGCGATGCTACTATTCATGCAATGGTTCTACGCTGGGAGGCCAAAAATGAAGATTTGTAGTCCAATCCTTACGCTGGGCTTTGTGGGTACTCTGCTGTCAACTGCCGCATTTTCTGCCGAACTGTCGATTGTCAGTGGAGCTGTAGGCAAAGACATCGAAGAGTTACGCAAGCACCTGGACATGTTCGAAAGCGAATCAGGGCATAGCGTTGAAATAGTGACGATGCCCGCGTCAACGACGGACCAGTTCGGCCAGTATCGCCTTTGGCTATCAGCCCAGAACCCGGACATCGATGTTTATCGTACGGATGTTATCTGGGCCCCCCAACTCGCGACGCACTTTGTTGATCTTACCGAAGCAACTAAGGATGTCGTGAGGGATCATTTCCCCGCAATCATCGAATCTCAAACCGTGGATGGCAACCTAGTCGCCTTGCCGATGTTCACGGACGCTCCCGCACTCTATTACCGGACAGACTTGCTGGAGAAACATGGCGCAGCTCCTCCAGAAACCTGGGTCGAGCTACAAGAAACGGCAACAGCAATCATGGAGGCGGAGCGTGCTGACGGAAACACAGATATGTATGGCTTCGTTTTTCAGGGTGCAGCTTACGAGGGTCTCACATGTGACGCCCTTGAGTGGGTCAAATCCAATGGAGGCGGTCAAATTGTTAGTCCTGATGGAGAAATTACCATTAACAACCCACAGGCAGCCGAGGCGATTGAACTAGCAGCTGGCTGGGTTGGAACGATCGCTCCAGAGGGTGTTCTCGGTTATAAAGAAGAGGAAAGCCGGGGCGTTTGGCAAACTGGGAATGCTGTTTTCATGCGAAACTGGCCGTACGCGTATGCTCTCGGCAACGGCGACGATAGCGCCGTCAAAGATAAATTTGACGTCGTCCCACTTCCTGTTGGCCCGAGCGGGGACGCCAGTGCTGCGACCCTAGGTGGTTGGAACTTAGCCGTCTCAAAATACACAGACGAACAAGAAGCATCGATTGAGCTTGTTAAATTCCTTGCTTCGACGGCCATTCAAAAAGATCGGGCGATTTCTTCGTCGCGGCTTCCCACGATTAAAGCCCTGTATGAGGATCCGGAAATCGCTGAACAACAGCCGATCATACCCAAATGGCTGGATATATTTCTGAATGCCGTACCTCGTCCGTCCGCACCGACGAAATCGAAGTACAATGAAGTTTCCAGCGAATTTTGGACGGCTGTTCACAATACGCTTTCAGGCAATGGGTCGGCAGAGGACAATCTCGCTGAACTTGAAAAGAAGCTAAGACGCATCCGCCGTACAAGTTGGTAGTGACGATCTCTGGTGGTGGCTATACGACCATAACGAAGCGCGAGACAGTTATCAAATAAGGACATTGTCGGAGCACGATCATGGCTGCGCGCTCGAATTTGAGCCGGGAGAAGATCCGGGCTGCTTGGATTTTCCTTGCTCCGATGATTGTTGTACTCTTAGCGGTAGCAGGTTGGCCCCTTGCACGAACAATCTGGCTTGGCTTCACGGACGCAAAACTATCTACCCCCGCAGAGACCTGGAGTTGGATCGGGATAGATAACTTTTTCTTCTGGCTCGACTACGGTGGCGGCGAAGGAGAATGGATCGGCCTGCTCGTTGATCCAGTTTGGTGGAAATCCGTTTGGAATACCGTCAAGTTTACTCTCATCTCTGTCACAATCGAAACCGTTTTGGGTCTCATTGTCGCTCTCGTCCTGAATGCACAGTTTGCCGGCCGGGGTTTTGTTCGAGCCGCCATTCTCGTTCCTTGGGCAATACCGACAATCGTGTCAGCCAAGATGTGGGCTTGGATGATGCATGATCAGTTCGGTATCTTGAACGATCTCTTTATGCGCCTCTACCTCATCTCCGAACCCATCGCATGGACCGCGTCTCCAGACACTGCGATGGCCGCAGTCATTATCGTTGACGTCTGGAAGACCACGCCCTTCATGGCATTGTTAATTTTGGCAGGGCTTCAGATGCTTCCCGGCGACATATATGAGGCAGCAAAAATCGACGGTGTTCATCCGATCAAGACATTCTTCAAGGTGACACTACCTTTGATCAGACCGGCTATCATGGTTGCTGTCATCTTTCGCGCACTCGATAGCCTGCGAATCTTTGATCTTATCTACGTGTTGACGCCGAATAATGAACAAACAATGACGATGTCTGTTTACGCGCGAGAACAACTCTTCGATTTTGACAACTTCGCTTACGGCTCTGCGGCCTCTACCGCGCTTTTCATTATTATTGCGATTATCACTATTGTTTATATAAAGGTGGGCCGTCTTGATTTAGGAGGGGAAAAGACATGACACGTTCTCGGCGAAAGATCCTAAATCATATAGGTTTGTGGGTCCTTATCGCAATCATTTCAGTTTATGCTCTTTTTCCCTTTTACTATGCGATAGTCACGTCTTTCAAATTTGGGGCGGAAATTTTCACAGTTAGTTACCTTCCCGAGAGCTTTTCTCTTGGGAACTATGTTAGTGTGATGGGAAGTGGACAGTTCCCCCGAAATCTACTCAATTCGATTGTTGTTTCAATTGCTACGGTAGTTATTTCACTCTTCCTTGCAGTTACCGCGTCTTATGCTCTTGCTCGGGTAAGATTTCGAGGTCGAGCTGCACTACTTTTTACAATTCTTTCAGTGTCGATGTTCCCACAGATTGCAGTGTTGGCAGGGTTATTCGAAATGATTCGTAGTGTAGGTCTATACAACAGCCTACTGTCACTGATCTTGTCGTACATGATATTCACACTTCCGTTCACAGTATGGGTCCTGACAACCTTCATGCGTGATCTTCCCATTGAATTGGAAGAGGCAGCGATTGTGGACGGCGCAAAACCATACCAGATAATTTTCAAGGTGTTCATGCCGTTGATGTGGCCTGCCTTAGTCACAACTGGATTGCTGGCATTCATAGCTGCTTGGAATGAGTTCTTGTTCGCCCTTACTTTCGTTTCGAATGATGCACAGCGGACTGTACCGGTAGCGATCGCGCTGCTTTCTGGGGCATCAGAGCATGAGATACCTTGGGGCGCGATCATGGCCGCGTCTGTGATTGTAACGATTCCCCTTGTCGTATTGGTGTTGATTTTCCAGCGTCGCATCGTAGCCGGTCTTACCGCTGGAGCCGTCAAGGGTTGAGTTGCGAATTCGAACGCTCTTTGATGCCAGTTCGAGCAAGGGATTGATCCCGGGATCTAGAGGAGAGGCGCAAAATGGCCGCAATACGGCTTGACAAGGTTAAGAAGTCATTCGGCAACGTAGACGTCATCAAAGGCGTGGACCTCGACATACAGTCCAATGAATTCGTGGTCTTTGTCGGACCATCCGGTTGTGGAAAATCTACACTACTTAGGCTTGTAGCCGGCCTCGAAGATGTGACCGATGGAGATCTTTGGATCGACGACAATCGGGTCAATGACCTTACTCCATCAGAGCGAGGCATTGCGATGGTCTTTCAATCGTATGCGCTTTATCCTCATATGAGTGTATACGAGAACATGGCATTTGGACTCAAGCTAGCCAAGACTGACGCCTCATCCTTGGATAGCAAGGTCAAAGAAGCCGCCAAAATTCTGGAACTGGAACACCTCCTTGAGCGGAAACCGAAGCAACTTTCTGGCGGACAGCGCCAACGAGTTGCTATTGGACGAGCCATAACCCGTGATCCGAAGGTGTTCCTTTTCGATGAACCACTATCCAATTTGGACGCCGCGCTGCGAGTACAAATGCGAATCGAGATCGCAAAACTTCACCACTCTTTGAATGCCACGATGATCTATGTGACGCATGATCAGGTTGAAGCCATGACGTTGGCTGACCGAATTGTTGTGTTAGAGGCCGGATATGTCCGCCAGTTTGGCGCGCCACTCGAACTCTATCATCACCCCGACAATCGATTTGTGGCTGGGTTTATAGGAAGTCCAAAGATGAACTTCCTTCCTGCGGAGTTGCTTGCATCCAACGGTACGTCGAGCACCATCAAGTTACCGCAAGGTGGTGTGGTGGAAGCGACAACGAACTCCCAAGGCACAGGCATTGGTTCTGAGTACGAAGTCGGAATTAGGCCAGAGCACCTCATCGAGGGAGGCGGAGGCGATGCCGAAATCGAGGGGCCAATCATCACCGTTGAACACCTGGGGGCCGAAACATATCTCTATATTGATTTGCACCAGGAACTTCCACTGGTCGTCAAAGCTTCGGGTAACTCGAAGACTAAGTGGGGAGACAGAATCAAAGTCGGCGTGCCGGCTAACGCTTGTTATCTTTTTGACTCGGATGGACGCTGTTATCCACGACAGCCCTACGTCTAGTCTTGGTCTAAATTAGGCCCCGAACAAACGACTCGAAATTGATAAAGTCGAAGCTTGTCATCGAATGAAATAGTTCTGCATAATTTCCGCATTACCCCTAATGTTTCCACCGCCTTCCAACCTGGCATCGAATTTCCTGGGTTTCTAACGATCGCCCAAACTTCTTCGTACGCTACCAGGCTCTCTTGCAAGTCCGTTATTTCGACGTTGGCATAATCTCTCCTTAAGGCCCGAAGGTCCGGAAAGGCATCCGGCAGATTTGAAAATTGCGGGACCACAAAGTCATTTTTGGGCAATTGATGTCGATCGGCGTAGTAGCCGAAGGCCCCATGCACGAAATCACCAACCACGACAAATGCCGAATCATCAGCCTTTTCCTGGGCTATGATCCCTACAAGTTCATCCCAACGAGGTTTCTGAGTATTATAGTAATAAGCAACAAGATTGATGACCTGCACAGTCAAAGTAAGGGCCAAGATCAAGTTACGTATGAAATGCCGACCTATACATTTCAATGCAAATGCCATTAACAGCAGGCCAAAAGGAATGCTGGGCACCAGAACTCTCTCGATCCATATGCTTGCCCCAAATGATCCTAGAAGCCATAGGATGGCCGGCCAACCCAATGCTATCGCTGCGACTGGGAGCCAGTTCAAGGCCCTTGATCGGACAATATGACCAAGCCCTAAAACAATTAAGAGGGGAAACGGTATCGCAATCTGGCCCCAAGTTCCGAAGCTCTCAATATAACGCTCCGAATAAAGGCGAGCCCAGGAATACACGGCAAAGAAAATACTAGGTTGTTCAATCCAGCTTATTGCAATAGCGTCTTGCCGTTGTTGAAGTATTATTGGCAGCCAGGGTAACCATAGCAAAACTACAACAAGATTAATCATTGTCCACAATAATAGTTTCTCTTTTTGGTTCAGATAGAAAAGCAGCAAGAATAC
>CAYPOV010000026.1:0-22768 GCA_964412385.1 uncultured Geminicoccaceae bacterium | reverse complement strand
AATTCGGCCAACCCGCCCGATCCCAATCATTGCTACTGGCGGCCGGAAAAGGTCCCCGCCCATCACAAACGCGGCCCGCCCGGTTATCGCTAGCGACTTCGTTTAGTCATCGGCTCACCAACCATCCCAACAATCACCAACCCAAAGTCCCGGGGGGCCTGGGGGCAAAAAGCCCCCAGATACAAGACCTCCTAAAAAACGTCTTGTCCGCCATTCACGGGGATTTCGGCGCCGGTGATGTAGGAGGATTGGTCACTGCAGAGGTAGTAGACGCATTGGGCGACTTCTTCGGGTGAGCCGAGGCGGCGCAGCGGGATTCGTTCGATGAGCTGATCAGTTCCGGGCGAGAGGATTGCGGTATTGATTTCCCCTGGGCAGACCGCGTTGACGCGAATGCCGAGATGGGCGAGGTCGGCCGCGAGTTCGCGGGTGAGGGCCGTGAGGGCTGCTTTCGATGTGCTGTAGGCGGCGCCCGCGAAGGGGTGCACGCGATGGCCGGCGATCGAGGTGATGTTGACGACGCCTCCGCCGCCTTCTTGGAGGTGGGGTGCTAGGCTGCGGCTGAAAAAGACCGGTGCGATGAAGTTGATGGCAAAGGTTTTTTGCCAGGTGGCGAGATCGCCGTCGAGGCAGCCGAGGCGTTTGCCGCCGTTGCTTTTCGGTGAGTAGCCGGCATTGTTGACCAGGGCATGGAGCGGTGCGCCTTCGAGAATGGCTTCCAATTCCTGGATGGCTTCCGGGAGGTGGTCGACATCGGTGAAGTCGGCCGAAATGTGGGCGTGGCGCTCGTTGCGTGGACATTGCGGCGGCACAGGATCGCGGGAGCAGGTGATCGCCCGCCATCCGTGATCGACAAAATATTTGGCGGTGGCGTGACCGATGCCGCGACTGGCGCCGGTAATAAAGACTGTCTTGCGTGCGCTCATGCCGATCTCCCGGTGATCGATGGGCTGTTGTCAGGGGGCAAGGCGGGACATCCGCCAACCGTCGCTGGTCTTGGTGTAACAGAGGCGGTCATGGAGCCGACTTTGCCGTCCTTGCCAGAATTCTATCATGTCGGGAATGATGCGATAGCCACTCCAGTGTGAAGGGCGGGCCACCATGTCGGGAAATTCACGCTCGTAGAAGCTGTAGCGCTCCTCGAGCACCTCACGTGAGGCGATCTCCCGGCTTTGCTCGGAGGCCCAAGCGCCGATGCGGCTGCCATAGGGCCGGGATGCGAAGTAGGTGTCGGCCTCTTCGGCAGTGACCGGCTCGCTTTGTCCTTCGATGCGGACCTGGCGATGAAGCTTATCCCACCAGAACAGGAGGGCAGCCCGGTTGGTGGTGCTGAGTTCCCGGCCTTTGCGGCTTTCGGTATTGGTGTAGAAGACGAAGCCGCGTTCGTCGAAGCCCTTAAGGAGGACCGTGCGCGCGGTCGGGCGGCCTTCCGCGTCGCTGGTTGCGAGGGTCATGGCATTGGGCTCGACAAGATCGCCCTTGAGAGCATCCTCGAACCAGATCGCGAATTGCTTGAGCGGATCGACCGACGCTTCGGTTTCGATCAGGCTGTCGCGATCGTAGTTGACGCGGAGATCCGCTGGGTCCTGGGTCATTGTTTCTCACTCGCGGCATCATCTAGCGTCGCTAGATAGTCGCACCAACGGCCACAACAAGCCAGCCCTAGAGGAATTCCAATTGAACGATCAACCGGCGGTCACTGAGGGCATTCTATCGATTCAATCGTATGTCGCCTACGGGCATGTGGGCAATTGCGCGGCGGCATTTCCGTTGCAGCGTCTGGGTTTCGAGGTTTGGCAGGTGCCGACGGTGATTTTCAGCAATCACACGGGCTATGGGGCGTGGCGCGGCCATATTCATTCGCCCGAGCAGGTTCGAGATTTGATCGAAGGCGTCGACGAGCGTGGTGCGCTCCGGCGCTGCCGGGCCCTGTTGAGTGGCTACCTCGGCGATGCGTCTCTCGGTGCGGTGGTCTTGGATACGCTCGACCGTCTTCGCGGCTACCGGCCGGAAGCGCTTTATGTCTGTGATCCGGTGATCGGCGATGACGATCGAGGGATATTCGTCAAGCCTGGAATACCCGCGTTCTTTCGTGAGCAGGCGTTGCCGCGCGCCACGATCATCACACCCAATCAGTTCGAGCTCGGCTTGCTTGCCGAACGTGAAACCGAATCGATCGAAAGTGTGCTTGAGGCTTGTGCGATCCTGCGTGATGGCGGCCCCGAGTTCGTGGTCGTGACGAGCGTGAACGTTCCGGAGAAACCGGCGGAACTTGCCGTGATTGCCGATTGCAGGGATGCAAGCTGGTCGATTACGACGCCTCGTGTCGATATCGCGCTCAACGGCACGGGCGACGCATTTTCGTCATTGCTGCTCGGGCATTATCTTCGCCACGAAGGGGCAATCGACCGGGCACTCCAAGCGGCTGTTTCGGCGATGTTCGCTTTGGTCGACGTCACCAAGAAATGCAATGCCAGGGAACTCCTGTTGGTTCAGGCGCAAATGAACTATCTCGAGCCTTCAACAATGTTCGAGATTGTACGGCTACGGTGAGGCCGAATCGATTAGTCCGACTGGGTCTCTTTCTTCACCCACTCACTATATTCCGAGTCGGCATGGCTGATCGGAATGCCAATAACGCAAGGCGTGCTGTATGAGTGGATGGCTTTGATCCTGGCTGCGAGCTTGTCGAAGAGGTCGGCGCGGGTCTTGAGAAGGATCACGCTTTCCGGCTCGGCAACGATCTCGTCGTTCCAGCGGAAAATGGAGTGCGCCTGGCTGATGATGTTGGCACTGGCGACGAGCCTCTCGCCAACGAGTGTTTCGCCAATCTGGTGGGCTTGATCCAGCGAGTCACAATTCACTTGAACGAGCAGCATTGGTCATGCCCCTGACAATTTGAGTTGAGCACCGAGGTTGATGGCGCTGGTCCGTAACGTTTCGATGTTGATGGACGTATTCACCAATCGTTGCAAGCGGGCAATGTCCATGACGAATTCCGCGGTGATTGTGGGGTCCGTGATGCGAAGCTCTCCGCGGCCATATCCTTCGATGACCCAAAGTGCGAGGCGGCCGCAGTCGAGGGCGATACCTGAGCCGATATTGAGCACACCGCCCGGCGGATCGAGGCAGAGTTTGGCGATCCAACCGCCGAGAATGTCGACCGGCAGGAAATCACGTCGTGTGAATGGGCTCATGTCGAAACGTATGGTTTGGTCATCGCCAAGGGATTGAAGCATCTGACCCATGAAAGTCTGATGACCAGGCTCGAAGCCGAAGACATTGGCGATGCGCAAGCGGGTGAGGGAGGAGCCGAGGATTTCGAGGAGGCGGTTTTCCAGTGCAAGCTTGTCTTGGCCGTATCGGTTGTCGGGGCCGATCGGCGAGGCTTCGCTCCAAGGACCATCCGATGGCGCATAGACGCGGCCGGTCCCGAGCGAAATGAAGTGAATGCCTTGGTCTGCAGCGATCTGTGCGGCGACAATCTCGGCTGTCGATTCGAGGTTGAAGGTGGGTGTGCCGAGCTTGGGATCACGCCCGGCAAAGAGTACTACATCGACGCCATCGAAGGCCGCGTGCTCGAACGTTGCGGTATGTCGCAGCCCCGTTACATGGCCGCTGGGAAGGGCGCTGGCCACCGAGGCGCCGATCAGGCCTCCAGCACCCAAAACAAGGACAGTGTTCAAGCGGCATCGACCCTCGAAATCACCTCGACCTTGCGGTTCTTGATGGCGAGTGCGAGTTCACCCCGTTTGAGAGCCAACGCCTCTTCGCCGAAGAGCTCTCGCCGCCAGCCTTTGAGCAGCGGCACGTCAGCCTCGTCATCGGCGGCAACAGCTTCGAGATCAGCAGTCGTGGCGATGAGCTTTTGCGCAACCTCGCTTTTGTCGGCTCGATATTTCAGCAAGACCCGCAGCAAATCGACCGTCGCACTGATGCCACGTACAGGTGTCGGTGGTGGCTGCAATGCCGGAAGGGCGTCTTCGGGCATTGCCATGACTTCTTTCACGGCGCCAGCAACATCGGCGCAACTGGTGCGATCCAGGGACACGCGATCGAGTTTCTGGACGTCTTTGGGATCCGTCGGTCGGTTCGCTGCGATCTCCATCAAGACGTCGTCACGGACAACGCGGTTGCGGGGAACGTCCTTGCTCTGGGCCTTGCGCTCGCGCCAGGCTGCCAAGGCTTGAACGATCGCAACAAACCTCCGGTCACGCGAGCGGAGTTTGAGGCGGCGCCATGCCAGTTGGGGCGGCTGTTGGTAGAGTTCCGCGCGCAACAATCCCGCCGTCTCTTGTTGGACCCAGGCGGCACGGCCACGTTTTTCGATCATCGAGTTGAGCCGGTCATAGATAACGCGAAGGTGCGTGACATCACCTAAGGCATAGTGGAGCTGCGCAGAACTGAGCGGCCGTCTTGACCAATCCGTGAAACGTGACGATTTGTCGAGGCGCGCTTTGGCAAGCTTGTTGACGAGCGTTTCATAGGCGACCTCTTCGCCGAACCCGCAGACCATGGCGGCAATCTGCGTGTCGAAGAGTGCCGTCGGCAGATGCCCCGACAAGCGCCAAAAAATCTCGAGGTCCTGACGTGCCGCGTGCATGACTTTCAGGGGTTGAGGCGCATTCATGAGCTCGATCAGCGGATCAAGCTGCAAACCGGGTGCTAAGGGATCGACCGCCAAAGCTTGTTCGGATCCCGCAAGCTGAACCAAACATAGCTTCGGCCAATAGGTGCGGTCCCGCATGAATTCGGTATCGACAGTGACGAAGTCTTCGTTCTTCAAACTGGAACAAAGATCTTGAAGCTCGTCGGTTCGAGTGATGGTTTCCATCAACGCTCCATCATAGAGATCCGTGGCCGCAACACGACTTGCCCGAAAGCCAAGGGCAGTCCGCTTGACACCGGCCACGCTTGCGGCGCCATTACCGCCGTGCGTACCGCCGCACTGCTAGTCGAAGGCCGACGCCAACCGTGAACGCGTCATCAATGAGGAAACTAATGCATTTATACCGAACGCATCATTGTGGCGACCTGCGGGCAAAGGATGTGGGTGCTGAAGCCCGATTGAGCGGTTGGGTACACCGAAAGCGCGATCACGGCCAGCTTCTGTTCGTCGATCTGCGCGATCACACGGGTCTGACACAGATCGTCTTTCAGCCCGAGACCGCGATATTCCCGACGGCCGAAGGCCTGCGCAACGAGACGGTGATTACGGTGACCGGAAATATCGTGTCGCGAACCGAGGACACGGTAAATCCCAATCTT
Source organism: uncultured Geminicoccaceae bacterium (assembly GCA_964412385.1). Taxonomy (GTDB): domain Bacteria; phylum Pseudomonadota; class Alphaproteobacteria; order Geminicoccales; family Geminicoccaceae; genus JBGSYN01. The sequence continues at coordinate 17,500 of CAYPOV010000026.1, read as the reverse complement.
CCAACTGGTGAGATCGAACTCGTTGCTGAGAGCCTGGAAATCCAGGGCCCTGCCGAAACCCTGCCCATTCAGGTCAACAGCGATCGCGAATTTCCGGAGGAAACGCGGTTGCAGTATCGGTTTCTCGATCTTCGCCGCGAACTCATGCAGCACAACATCCGTCTGCGCTCGGCGATCATTCGGAGCATCCGCAATCGTATGTACGACGAGGGGTTCACGGAATTTCAAACGCCGATCCTCACGGCAAGTTCACCTGAGGGTGCGCGGGACTTTCTCGTTCCAAGCCGAATTCATCCAGGCAAGTTTTATGCGCTGCCGCAGGCCCCCCAGCAATACAAACAGCTTCTGATGATGTCCGGCTTCGATCGTTACTTTCAAATCGCAGCTTGTTTTCGCGACGAAGATGCGCGTGCCGATCGAAGCCCGGGCGAATTCTATCAGCTCGACATTGAAATGGCCTTCGTCACGCAGGACGATGTGTTTGCTGCCGTTGAACCGGTAATGCACGGCCTTTTCGAAGAATTCAGTGATTGGCAGGTTACGCCGCTCCCGTTCCCGCGCATAGGCTACAAGGACGCCATGCTCAAATATGGCTCGGACAAGCCTGATTTGCGCAATCCGATCGAGATGGCTGATATGAGCGAAGTCTTTCGCGGCAGTGACTTCAAGGTATTCGCCGGAGCGATCGAGAAAGGTGCTGTCGTCCGAGCCATCCCGGCACCGGGGGCTGTCGGACAGCCAAGGAGCTTCTTTGATAAAATGATCGCCTTTGCGCAGGAGCAGGGTGCACCTGGCTTGGGCTATATTCAGTTTGCAAGCGACGGAGCCAAAGGGCCTGTTGCCAAGTTCCTGGATGAAGAAAGGCTTTCTGCACTGAGGCAAGCGGCCGGCCTCGAACTTGGTGATGCCGTCTTCTTTGCCTGCGATCAGAAAGCCAATGCCGAGCGGCTGTCAGGGCTCGTTCGCAACCGCTTGGGCACGGAACTTGGGCTTACGGAGACCAATACCTATCGCTTCTGCTGGGTCGTCGATTTCCCGATGTATGAGTGGGACGAGGACGCAAAAGCTGTCGCCTTTTCCCACAACCCCTTCTCGATGCCACAAGGTGGCCTGGAGGCCTTGGAAAAGGCTGATCCCCTCGAGATCTTGGCGTTCCAATATGACATCGTCTGCAACGGAATCGAGCTTTCGAGTGGCGCCATTCGTAATCATCGCCCGGACATCATGATCAAGGCATTCGAACTCGCGGGCTATGACCGGTCGGTGCTTGAAGAACGATTCGGCGGAATGTTCCGGGCGCTGCAATTCGGCGCACCACCGCATGGTGGTGTCGCGCCAGGCCTCGACCGCATTGTCATGTTGCTCGCGGATACCCCTAATCTGAGAGAAGTGACCGCGTTTCCGCTCAATCAGCGTGCCGAAGAACTGCTCCTACAAGCGCCAAGCGTAGTAACCGATCGTCAACTAAAGGAGCTTAACCTGCAATTGTCGGTCACGGCACGAGAAGCCTTGCGCGACGCCGCTCAACGCGCTCAGATGAAGGAAGTGGAGGCGCAAGGTGAATCGAGCGATGATGCGAACCGGACTTAAGGCGTGGTTTTCGGTATTTAACGGGAACCCATCCAATGAGTTTTTGTTTTGCATGAATGAATGGACCGGCGCGTAAACTAAGGAAGTCTGTGACGAAAAATGTCACTGGTTGAAAAGTTCTTGGCGAGGATGGAATGTCCATGGCAGAGATCTCAGCAATGGCCTCAAGCAACGCGCTACCTACTCAATTCTTTCGATTGGCTGGGCTAGGTGGAATGAGCCAGAGCCCTGAAACAGTCATTGCGACTCCCGAACGGGCTCGATCCTCCATTGACATTGACTCGACGGACCATGCGCCCGCAAGCATCTGGACGGTCTACCGACGCCGAACAATGATCGCGATCGGGTGGTTTTTGCTGGTTTTCGGCCTCCTTGCGACCGTAGCGCCGACGCCATTCGGCATTGTTCTCGTCGGCATCGCGCTCACGATGCTTTTGACTCATTCGCCTTGGACAAAGCTGCGGTTCCGGCGCTATGCGCGGCGTTACCCGCAAACTTTGGCCCCTCTATTGAGAATTCCCTCGATCAAACAAGCGATCAAACTTCGCAAAAAACGTCGTCGCGCCAAGAAAGCGGCAGAGGCATTGGCGCGCCAAGTTGTCAAGCTGCAATAACTTGAGGTAGCTCCCTGTCGCCATAACCGTGTTTGACTTAAGACATCTTTAATATCAGTCGGGCAAACCCTCTCGGGAGGGTCGCTTCACAGAGGATTGTCACAATGGTCGAGCACCTAACAAGTTCGGGAAGTCCGGGCCGTGCGGCTGCGATCTTGGTCTACGGGCTTTACGTCATTTCCCTCTTCACAGGCGTACCGCTATTCATCGGAGCGATTATCGCCTATCTCGCCCGCGGTGAGGCGAGAGGGACGGCCAATGAGAGCCATTTGAATTACTGCATCACGATATTCTGGGTTGTGCTGATCACCGGCGTTATTGCCGCGATCTTGTGGTTCACTGTCATCTTGATCCCGGTGGCCTGGATTATCTTGATCCTAGCTTGGCTATGGATGGTCTATAGGATCATCAGAGGCGGTCTTCGTCTTTTGAGCGACCGCCCGGCGCCCGGCACCGACATTCTCTAGCGGCAAGCCTATTCCTCATGTTTGCTGCTGTGGCGAATCGGCTGGCGCAGTCTTTTCTAGTTTTGCTTGGTGTCGCGTTCTTGAGCTTTGCGATGTTCACCCAGGCGGGCGATCCGGTGAGCAATCTCTTGCCACAGGATGCGAGCTTGCAAGAGCGCGAAGCACTCCGCTCGGAGCTAGGCCTCGATCAGCCCTTCGTCATTCAATTCGCCGTCTACGTTGGCAAACTGGTCCAAGGCGATCTCGGTATTTCCTATCGATGGCAACAGCCGGTGAGCGAGCTTATTTGGGCAAAGCTTCCAGCAACCCTCGAGCTTGTGCTTGCCGCGACATTCATTGTGGTGGCGGTCGGTGTTCCAGTCGGCATCTACTGCGCTGTCAGGAGGAACAGCCCGGTCGCACGCGGATTGTTGGTTGCGTCACTGGTTGGCGTCTCAACGCCGACGTTCGTTATCGGCATCATGCTGATCGTCTTGTTCTCGGTACACCTTCAGTGGCTTCCCTCCTTCGGTCGCGGCCGCACTTTGGATCTGGGGGTATTCGAGACATCGCTTATGACGGCAGACGGGTGGCGCTCTGTTCTTCTTCCCGCGACAACCTTGGCACTGTTTCAGGTGGCTATTGTCGTGCGGCTGGTTCGAAGCGAGATGATTTCCGTACTGGGTTCAGACTTTATTCAGTTTGCGCACGCTCGGGGTGTTGGCGCGCTCAGAATTACAATTCGCCACGGCTTGGCAAACGCGTTGCCGCCGATTCTGACCATTCTTGGATTGCAGCTTGGTGGGTTGTTGGTTTTTTCGATCGTCACAGAGCAGGTCTTTCAGTGGCCCGGAATCGGATTGCTGTTTCTCCAAGCAATCCGATTCGCTGACATCCCGATGATGACGGGCTATTTGCTTTTTGCTGCCGTCGTCTTCGTTGTAACCAACCTTTTGGTCGATCTGGTCAGTCTGGCGACCGATCCCCGGCTTCGCGAGAGCTGATGAAACATCGCGCCGCAAAATCGCAACAGGGCTGATCAAATCATCGCCAAGCCGTTGATCGCAATGGCATGAAGAACTCCCGTCGATTATCATAGGCACACAGGAGACATTCTGATGGGGGCATCATGGTGACCGGATCGACGGTCATCCCGACGATACGCTACCGCGACGCGCTTGCGATGATCGATTGGCTTTGTAGCACATTCGGATTTGATCGTTTTGCCATTCACGAAGATGGGAAAGGCGGCGTCGCGCATGCGCAACTAGCGCTGAATGGTGGCATGATCATGCTTGGCTCGGCGCGGGATGACGAGTTCGGGAGTGTCCAAAAACCGACCTCACCGGGCGAATCCGTGACCCAGAGTGCTTACGTCGTTGTTGAGGATCCGGACGCGATCTACCAGAAAGCCAAAGATGCAAAAGCGGAAATCGTTCTGGAGATCGCTGATCAGGACTATGGCGGCAGGCTCTTTTCGTGCCGTGATCCAGAGGGCCAGCTCTGGAATATCGGGTCCTACAATCCCTGGAATTCGCGAAACGGCACCTAGCGATCAGATTGCCCTTGGGGAAATCTTAACCAAGAGATTTTAGAAGTCTTCGACAGGTCGCTGATGGCAACTTGTCGAGGGTTTCATTGCTATCTTTTGTTCATGCCGAAACGACACGTAAGGGCTGGCCGGGATTCCGAACTGGCCATGTCTGGTCGCGTCCTTACGCTCCCGCGGTAGTTACATTTCTGGCCTGCGGCTTTCTCTTCTTGCCCGTGCTGGCACCGCAAAACGCATTCGATCCAGCCGCCCTCGATCTTCTGGACTCGTTCCTGCCGCCGGCCTGGATTGACGGCGGTGCCCCGCACTTCTTGCTGGGCACGGACGATCAAGGACGCGACGTCCTCTCGCTCATTCTATTCGGCTGTCGGACGTCATTGATCGTTGGCATGAGTGCGGTGCTTCTTGCGAGCTGTGTCGGCGCCGTTCTTGGCCTACTCAGCGGATACTTTGGAGGATGGCTCGACGCGATCATCATGCGTCTTGCGGAGATCCAGCTCACGATTCCAGCCCTCTTTATCGCCATGGCACTTGCCGGATTTGGTCGCGCTTTCGCACCTCATTGGATGGAGGGCGGGCTGGCGATTGTTATCATCGCCGCCTCTATTGCTGCTGCTGAATGGCCGCAATTTGCGCGTCTTGCTCGATCCAAGACACGACTGGCCGTCACCCAAGATTATGTTGCCGCAGTGAGACTCCTTGGCCTTTCTTCTCTGACAATCCTTGTTCGGCATGTCCTTCCAGGTGTCCTGCCCGCGATGGTTGTGGTTGCAGCGATTGCCGTGGCCAATGCCATCATAATGGAAGCGACTCTCTCTTATCTCGGTATCGGCGTGCCTGCCACGCAACCCTCCCTTGGAACGCTCATTCGTCTAGGCCAAGACTATGTGTTCTCCGGCGAGTGGTGGATCGCGCTGTTTCCTGCAGCATTTCTCGCGGTGCTGATCATCTCACTCAATCTCATGGCGGACTCGCTTCGCGGGCATATTGCCCACGAGCCCAACGGATCAGGGGCAATGAAGTGAGTTGTCTCGACATTCAAGACCTCTCCATCGGCATGGGCGAGGGTGGGTGCGTCGATCGTGTCGTTGATCATGTTTCAATCCGGCTCGAATCCGGAACGATCACCGGCCTGGTCGGCGAATCCGGTGCTGGAAAATCGATAATCGGCAGAGCAGTCCTCGGCCTACTGCAACCGTCTTTCTTCATTGCCGGCGGACGCATACTGCTGGACGGGGAGACTGTCGACATCACCGACGAGCGCAGCATGCGAAAGCTCCGTGGAAAGACAATCGGCGCCGTCTTCCAAGATCCGATGACATGTCTCGATCCACTCATGACGATCGGCGGCCAGATAATCGAGACCATCCGCACTCATCGCAAAGTTTCCCGTTCGGAGGCCCGGCTACGAGCGAGAGATTGGCTCGAGAAGGTCAATCTCTCAGATCCCGACTGGGTCTTGCGGTCTTACCCCCACATGCTTTCGGGAGGCATGCGCCAGCGCACCGCGATTGCCATGAGCTTGTCGGCCGAGCCTGCGATCATCATTGCCGACGAACCGACGACGGCACTCGATGTTAGCAATCAAACCGCAATTGTCATGCTCTTGAAGCGACTGGTTCGAGACCACGGGCTCTCGCTGCTCTTGATCAGCCACGATATCGGCATGATCGCCAATGCCTCGGACCGTATTGCCGTGCTCTATGCTGGACGCCTGGTCGAAAGCGGTGCCACGGACGCAGTCATTGGTAAGCCACGCCACCCCTACACACGAAGCCTGATCGGGGCGGTTCCGAATCTTTTTCGTCAACACGCCAAACTCGTTCAGATCCCTGGTGTGATGCCGAGTCCGGGATCAAGGCCATCCGGTTGCGTTTTTCACCCGCGATGTCCCCAAGCTTCGGCAATTTGCCAAGACCTTAAGCCATCCATAAGACCGGACGGGGTGGACCACGCTTTCGCCTGCTGGCTCACCCACGGCGATGAGGTTGCTCAACGCGGTCAGCGGGCCGCATCATGACACTGCTCACAGTCGAGGATATCTCCAAGCGTTTTTGGCGCAGATCAGCAGTATTCGGTGGGCTCCGGTTCGGCGCAACACCCCTCGTGCAAGCCGTCAGGAATGTAAGTCTTGCGATCGAGGCAGGGCAAACATTGGCCCTTGTTGGTCCCTCGGGCAGCGGCAAGTCGACGATAGCACGGCTGGTTGCAGGGCTGATCAAGCCGGATGAAGGCAGTATTCGACTTGGACCGACAGAGGCTTATAGCGGTTCACGTTCACAGCGTCGTCAACACGCTTCTCTCCGTCAGATGGTTTTCCAAGATCCTTATTCGAGCCTCACGCCTGGGCTCAGCGTTGGCAGCATTCTCGATGAAGCACGACAAGCTGGCGACACACGCGGCGACAAAAGGGGCCGGCTGTCGGTCTCGGAATTGTTGGAGAATGTCGGTCTCTCGACCAGCGATGCCGAAAAAAGGGTTCATGAGTTTTCAGGCGGCGAGCGACAACGTATCGCCATTGCCCGTGCTCTGGCGCCTAATCCGGCACTCCTGATATGTGATGAGCCAACATCGGCGCTTGACGTTTCCGTGCAGGCGCACATCCTCAACCTGCTCAAGGATCTTCAGGCCGCGCATGGCCTCGCGATGCTATTTATCAGCCATGATCTAGCCGTGGTGGCGCAACTCGCGGATCATATCGCCGTGATCGATCAGGGCTGTATCGTCGAGAGAGGACTCACGAGAGACGTGATCATTGCGCCGCGGCACAGTGTGACAACAACTCTTGTCGATCAGACACTTGCCAACAGCATTCCTCGATCTGCGGGTAACATCCCAGGCAACCTGCCACGCAAATGGCAAATGTCGGCTCAGACGGCCTCGCGCTGTTCGCCGGCTAGAAGCTCGCTGAGATCGTCGAAGGCGTGCTCCAGAAAGGTCAGCACTCGTGCATCGCCATAGTCATAAAAGACGTCATTGGGATCGACGACGGTTTGGCTGCGAAACCGCTCGATTGCCAATTCAAGCACGGCCTGAATGACATCGAGCGACCCTGTAGGCGTGCTAAACACACGATTTTCCAAGGCTTCGATATCGCGATCGAGCCTTTCAATCTCTTTCTCGAGTTCATTCAGCCCGGCATCGGCTTCCGCCTTGGTAAGATCGCTCATCGCCGCCCGGATCTCTTCGCCCGACATGCCGACGAGTTGGAGTGGTGCAAAAGTCCATTCAGGCAAGCTTCGACGAAGCCTATCCTGGCGTTCCACAATCGCCTCACGACGACGCTGCAAATCGCGAATGCGACGGACCAGAAGGATCGTGTTGGTTATGACATTCATGTCATCTAGCCCCTAGACGTTGTCACCAAGCGCCAACCCGAGCCAAAACAAAGACTTGGCTGACTAGCACAGAAACAGCAGCGCCCTAAAAACGAGACCTGCAGTCCTGTCGATACCGAAAATTGCTATACAGTAAAACGGCTGTCAATAAGAAAAAAATAAATCGAATACACGCAATATATAGAAAATTTTAGATAATTTTCATTATTCTCAATGATAATTAAATTAATCTAACAATTAGATAAAATTTTATACAGTTTTTGTCTTGTTCGGGTAGCTGGAAGGTGGCGAGCGCATCAAGCCGGAAGGGCGCCCCGACGTCGGTCACTCCGAGCATTTCGAGAGCATCGTCGAGGATCATGAAACATCTATGGTGATCATCTGGTGCTAGATTTGCATGTCCGGGTCATCGACATGGCCACAGCGATAGTGATCCCGATTGATTGTGTCCTGTTGAGATCGGACTGGACGCTGCCAGATACCGAGATCTAAGTGGACGAGTGACAGATCGAATGACGACAAGACCTAATGAGGTATGTGATCAATGACGCGCCGGCGTCCTGACGATTGGTATCAAGGCTCATCGCGGCACCGCTTGGGTGAGGCAGACCGCACTGGCGGCGTTTTTCGTCGGCCCAATGATGGACCGAATGTCCGCACGCCCGGGCTTTTGGCGAGGCTGCGCAACTATCTCTTCGCCGGGATCATCGTCACGGCACCCATCGCAATCACGATTTTTTTGGTGGTTCAGGTCGTCAATTTCTTCGACACGCGCGTCGACCGTTTGCTGCCACAGCAGTACAACCCCGAAACCTATCTGCCGTTCAGCCTTCCGGGTCTCGGATTTTTGACGATGATCGTCGTTCTCATTTTTATCGGATGGTTCGCGGCGGGGTTGGTCGGCCGTTCGATCATGCGCTCCGGCGAGCGGTTATTGGATAGAATGCCGGTTATTCGCAGCGTCTATGGGACGCTGAAACAGATTTTTGAAACCGTGCTCGCTCAATCATCGCGGTCGTTTCGCGAGGTCGTTCTTGTCGAGTATCCAAGACGCGGCATCTGGGCGTTGGGTTTTGTAACGGGCGGAACGACGGGCGAAGTTCAAGAAAGGACCGAGCGCGATCTGGTTAATGTGTTCTTGCCAACAACTCCCAATCCAACCTCCGGCTTTCTCTTGTTCGTGCCTAAGGAAGATCTCGTCCGGCTCGACATCACCGTCGAAGAAGGCGTTAAAATGGTGATCTCGAGTGGCATCGTCTCGCCTCCGCCGCGGCAACCACTCGAAGCGATCGACGAAGAAGCCGAGAAACGGGAAACGCTGATCTCGGCCGCATCGCGCTAGCCTGCGGCGAGCCTCGCAACAGCCTCCTGGCGATCAAACAGGTGCAGCAAGAGACCGATTTTGTCTGACGCCGTTCCGGACTCTTCGAGCATTGTTCCAGCCAATCTCCGCGCATCGTCTAGCAAGTGTTCATGGGCCGCCAAATCGGCGAAACGCAATTCCGGAAACCCACTCTGCTTGGTTCCCAGAACGTCGCCGGGTCCCCGCAGCCGCAAATCCTCGTCGGCGATGCGAAAGCCGTCATTGCTTTCCCGCATGATCTTGAGGCGGGCTTTGGCAACCGGCCCTAGCGGAGGCTCATAGAGTAGAACACATGCGCTCGGCTTAGCTCCCCGACCGACACGACCACGCAGCTGATGGAGCTGTGCTAGGCCGAACCGTTCCGCATGCTCGATAATGATAATCGACGCTTCGGGGACGTCGATACCGACCTCGATCACTGTGGTCGCAACAAGAAGCCCCGTTTCGCCCTCGGCGAAGGCCTGCATCGCCGATGATTTTTCATCAGCCCGCATTTGACCGTGTACCAAGCCGACAATGTCTCCAAAATGGCGCCTGAGGTCGTCATAGCGTTCGACAGCGGCCTGAAGATCACTCTTGTCGCTCAGTTCGACCAGAGGACAAATCCAGAAAACCCGGTCGCCGTTCTGCAGCGCCCTCCCTGTTGATCCAAGCAACTCGTCCATGCGGTCCTTGGATAACGCACTCGTTCTGATCGGCTGCCTTCCAGCCGGCTTTTCCTCCAGCTTCGAGGTCGCGATGTCGCCATAATGGCTGAGAATGAGGCTTCTCGGGATGGGCGTGGCGGTCATCAAGAGATGATCGACGGTCTTGCCTTTTTGTGTGAGCTGCAAACGCTGATTGACGCCGAAGCGATGCTGTTCATCGATTATAGCAAGTCCCAAATCAAAAAATTCGACCCCCGCTTGGAACAAGGCATGGGTGCCGATGACGATGTCGACGGAGCCATCTTTAATCTCACCGAGAAGATCGGCCCGCGCCTTGCCCTTGGTCTTGCCGGTCAGCAATGCAGTTTTGAGCTCCAGAGGGGCGATGAGCGTCGTTATCGTGCGGGCATGTTGTTCGGCCAGAACTTCCGTTGGGGCCATCATTGCGGCTTGGGTTCCGGCCTCGACGGCTCCGACCATCGCCATCAGAGCGACCAGAGTCTTGCCCGCGCCGACATCACCTTGAAGCAAACGCCTCATGGCGGAATGTTTCTCCATATCGGCCGAGATCTCGAGGACCGCTCGTTGCTGCGAAGGGGTTAGGGTGTAGGGAAGGGATGCGAGAAGAGCGTCCTTGAGCTTGCCTGAACCGATTAGCGGCCGGCCTTCCGAGAGATGAGGACGCATGACCCTTAAGACGATCTGATTGGCGAGGAGTTCATCGAATGCTAGACGCGAACGTTCGCCTGTGACCAAATCCGCGGGATCGACATCGCCCGAATGAATCGTGCGCAAGGCACGGCACCAAGAGGGCCAATTCCGGCTTTGCAAGAAGTCATTCGGTAGCCATTCGGGGAGTTCGGGCGCAAGTTTGACCGCTTCTCGTGCCAATGAGCGAATGCGCCACTGCGGTACAGCTTCGATCGAGGGGTAGACGGGAAGTGATTTGGGGATATTGCCGTCGGGCAGGTCAAGCCGATCGGGATGCGCTATCTGCCAACGATCATTGTAGCGCGTCAGCCTGCCGAAAATCGTGAGCATGCGGCCCTCGGGAAAACGTTTGGTGAGCTGGGTCGGCGCTTGACCAAAGAAAACGAGGTCGATCTCTTCATCCACGGCGTGGAAAGTGATGCGGCTTGGCAGGCGACGGGTACGACCTGCGACACACTTTCCGACCTCACCCTTGAGGGTTACCTGAACGTCTTCTTCGAGCAGAGTTGCGTCATCCAGAGGTCGCAATAGCGTGCGGCGAAACGGCAAATGGACCAGCAAATCGATGACGCGTGGCTTGCCGTTGCCTAACAAACGTCCCAAATTTTTCGCCATTGCGGGTCCTATGCCAGGAACGACTTGAATGTCGGCAAAGAGTTGCTGCAATACGGTCGGGCGCAAACCGGCGCCCGCGGGCAATCTGGTGGCCATTGTCATTGGTGGCACGGCCGCCGTTGGCACCCTTGCAACCAATGCCACGATTGCCACGACAGCTTGCAAGATATGAGATCATGACATCCTTTGAGAACCAAGACATCCGGCGCAAACGTCTCTTGCATCGAGCGCGATATCGCGGATGCCTCGAAAGCGACCTCTTGATGGGGCGCTTTGCCGGCAAGCATCTCGGAGCCTTTAATCTCACGCAACTGGACAGATTCGAAGCACTCTTGGATGAGCCCGATCACGATATTCTGGCTTGGATAGGAGGACGCGAACCCGTGCCCGAACGGCACAACAATGACGTCTTCTTGAAGCTGATGACATTCGACGTCGCCAATAGCTGAATTGCTAACTTTCCGATCTCCTAAAAGAGCGCCTTCATGCTGCCAGTCCTAGAAGCCAATGAGCTCGAGACGAAGGATGCGTTCGAGACGCCGTCAACACACGGCGTGACGGCTCAAGCGACACTCATTGCCAGTGCGCGCGAGGGACTGGAAGCACATTTTCTGGCTTCTGAGCTTCTCGACGGCCCCAAAAAGGCGGTGCTCCATCTTTCGCGCGACGCTGACCGGGCATCGTTCCTGCAAGCCATGGTGTCGTTTTACCGGCCAGACATCGAGGTCGTGACATTCCCGGCCTGGGATTGCCTGCCCTATGACCGGATTTCGCCCAATCACTCGATAACCGCTCAACGGCTGAAAGCGCTCAGTGCGCTTGCCGAGCGCAGAAGTGATGCGCCGCTTCTGGTGCTGACGACCGCGAATGCCGTGGTGCAGCGCGTGCTGCCGCCCGAGATCGTCAGTGGCGGCCATTTTCAATTGACACCGGGCGACAAGCTCGATCGCGAAGCGCTGCTCAGCTATCTGGCACATAACGGATATCGGCGTATCGGTACTGTTCACGAACCAGGCGAGTTCGCTGTTCGCGGCGGACTCATCGACATTTATGCAACCGGCAGCGAAACACCGATCCGGCTCGATCTTTTCGGCGATGAGATCGATACCATCCGCGGGTTCGATGTGCTGACCCAACGCTCGCTGGGCAAGATCGATGGCATTGAGCTGAAGCCAATCAGCGAAGTCATCATGCAGCCGGAGACGATCGCACGTTTTCGCACACGCTATCTCCAGCACTTTGGTGCAGTCACCGACGACCCCCTGCTCGATGCGGTCTCCGAGGGGCGGACACATCCCGGTGTCGAGCATTGGATACCACTCTTCTACCAAGAGCTTTCGACCCTCTTCGACTATCTGCCCAAAGGTTGTGAGGTCACGCTTGACCATCTCGTGATGGATACGGCGATGGCACGTCTCGAACTCATCGGCGAACACTATCAAGCACGCCGTGATCCGGCCTTGGTGGGGATCAGCCTCGGCAATGCACCCTACCGGGCGATACCGCCGGAACTTCTCTATTTGGACGAGCACAGTCTCAGCCAATCACTGGCCGAATACGAGCGCTATCAGTTTTCGATCTTCTCGTTGCCGCCGGCATTGCCTCGTGCGTTTCAGAAAATGCGTGACCTCGGCGGGCAGACGGCACGGGATTTTGCGGCTGAGCGGGCCGATCCCTCGATCAATCTCTTCGACTCGATCACATCCCATCTGAGGGATCTCGACGAAGCCAAAAAACGTCCGGTCCTCGCGGTCCACGGCGAAGGTGCCCGAGAGCGGCTTTCTCAAGTTCTGAGTGATCATGGTCTCGATACGACCTATCGGATCGATCAGTTAAGCGAACGCGCGGATGATGGCGTTGCCATCGCCGTGCTGCCGCTTCCCAGCGGGTTCTCTGCACCGGGTCTGGAGATCCTGGGCGAACAAGATCTATTCGGCGAGCGCTATGGGCGTACCCAGCGTCGCGCGCGCAAGGCCGACAAATTTATCGCCGAAGTCAATGCGCTCAACGAGAACGATCTCGTGGTTCATGCCGAGCATGGCATCGGGCGGTTCGAGGGGCTCGTCACGCTCGAGATCGGTGGAGCACCCCATGACTGTTTAAAACTCCTCTATCACGGCAATGACCGGCTTTTCGTGCCGGTCGAGAACCTCGACGTGCTCTCGCGTTACGGCAATGCGGATAACGATGCGGCACTCGACAAGCTCGGCGGCATAGGCTGGCAAACGAGAAAATCGCGCATCAAGAAGCGCATTCGCGAGATCGCCGACGAGCTTATTCGAGTCGCTGCCGAGCGTGCCATGCGCCGCGGTGAAACGCTCGATCTTCCGCCCGGGCTCTATGAGGAATTTGCGGCGCGCTTTCCGTTCGACGAGACCGAAGACCAGTTGCGCGCCATCGAGTCCGTCGTCGAGGATTTGACATCAGGACGTTCGATGGATCGCCTGGTTTGCGGCGATGTCGGATTCGGCAAAACGGAAGTCGCTTTGCGTGCTGCGTTTTTGGCGGCGATGAGCGGCAAGCAGGTAGCCTTCTTGGCGCCAACAACCCTGTTGGCTCGCCAGCATTATCAAGTCTGCAGCCAGCGGTTCGAAGGTCTGCCAATACGGATCGCTCAGCTTTCACGGTTCGTCACAGGCAAGGCCGCGACCGAGGTACGAAACAGCCTCGCCGACGGCACCATCGATATCGCCATCGGCACGCACGCGCTGCTCGCCAAATCGGTCACCTTCAAGAACCTCGGTCTCATTATCGTCGATGAGGAACAGCATTTCGGCGTCACGCACAAAGAAAAGCTCAAGCAGCTTCGCGCCGAAGTGCATGTCCTCACCATGACCGCAACGCCGATCCCGCGCACCCTTCACATGGCGCTCGGCGGCATGAAAGATCTTTCGATCATCGCGACACCACCGGTCGACCGCCTTGCCGTGCGCACCTTCGTGCTGCCGACAGATCCCGTGGTACTCCGCGAGGCCATCATGCGCGAGTATCACAGAGGTGGGCAGATTTTCTATGTCTGCCCGCGGATCAGCGATCAGGGACAAATTAAGGAAACACTCGACAAGCTCGTTCCCGAGATCAAGGTTTCGATCGCCAATGGCAGGCTGGCGGCTCGCGACCTCGAAAACGTCATGGCGGATTTTTATGACCGCAAGACCGATCTCTTGCTCGCCACCAATATTATCGAGAGCGGCTTGGACATCCCGACCGCCAACACGCTCATTGTGCATCGCGCGGACCTTTTCGGCCTCTCTCAGCTTTATCAATTGAGGGGCCGTGTCGGCCGCTCGAAAGTGCGGGGCTACGCCTATTTCACGGTGCCGCCCGATCGCAAACTTCACGAGACCGCGGAAAAGCGGCTGCAAGTCATTCAGTCTCTGGATGGCCTCGGTGCCGGTTTTCAGCTCGCCAGCCACGATCTCGATATCCGAGGAGCAGGCAATCTTCTCGGTGATGAGCAGTCCGGCCAGATCAAAGAAGTCGGCTTCGAGCTCTATAACCACTTGCTCGAAGAAGCGGTGCAATCGCTCAAGCAAGAGCAGTTTGGAGGGGAAGCCGAGCCGAGCGGCGACTGGCTCCCTCAAATTACCATCGATGCCGCAGCCCTCATGCCCGACACCTATATCGGCGATCTCGATCTCAGGCTTGCCATGTATCGAAGGCTGGCTTCACTCGAAGAGGCGGAAGATATCGAGGCTTTTGCCACCGAACTCATCGACCGTTTCGGGCCTATGCCTGTCGAGACCGAACAGCTCTTGGAAATTGTGGCGATCAAGCAGGTCTGCAAGAAAGCCAATGTCGCCAAGGTCGATGCCGGTCCCAAGGGCATTGTTCTGAGCTTGCACGAGAACAGGTTTGCCAAGCCCGAAAGGCTTGTCGGCCTGATTGCTGACAGTAAGGGCAAGATCAAGGTACGGCCGGATCATAAGGTGGTACTGATGAAGGACACCGATTCGCCCAAGGCCCGGTTGCGCGAAGCCAAGGCCTTCGTGAGCAAACTTGCCGAACTCGCAGCCTGAGGCGGGAACGATGATTATCTATTATCATCCAAGTGCCCTGCTTCACGATGCGGGGAGGGGCCATCCGGAATCGCCGGTCCGCATCCGCCATGTGCTTGCCGCGCTCGAACAATCGCCGCTTGACCAGATCGAGAGGCGGGAGCCGCGAAAGGCTACGCATGCGGAGATCGAGCGCGTTCATCCTGCACCCTATCCGTCGCACATTTTGGACAATGTCCCGGATGAAGGTTATGTGGCCCTCGATGCCGACACGACGCTGTCACCCGGTACGGGAGAGGCGGCCCTCCACGCTGCCGGTGCGGCTTGCGCCGGAGTCGATGCCATCATGGCAGGCGATACTGAGCGGGCCTTCTCGCTGATGCGCCCGCCCGGCCATCATGCGGAACCTGCAAGACCCATGGGGTTTTGTCTTTTCAACAGCGTCGCCATCGGCGCCATGCAGGCAAGGCATCACCACCAGATCGGCAAGATCGCGATCGTCGATTTCGATGTACATCACGGCAATGGAACACAGGCTGCATTTTGGCGCGATCCAAAGACGATGTATGTTTCCATCCACCAATGGCCGCTTTATCCCGGAACCGGCGCCGCGCACGAAACAGGAGCGCATGACACGATCCTCATTTGTCCGATGCCTCCCGGCACAGGCTCAAAACCTTGGCGCGATAAAGTGATCAATGAGGTCATTCCTGCGCTCGAGGCTTTCGAGCCCGAGTTCCTTTTCATGTCCGCCGGCTTCGATGCCCACCAGGCCGATCCGCTCGCCAATTTCGAACTCAACGATAGCGATTTCGCGTGGATCACCAAGGAACTCGTCACGATCGCCGAAAAATACGCGAAGGGAAGGGTGGTTTCAGTGCTCGAGGGCGGTTACAACCCTGAAGCACTGGCTCGAAGTGTGCTTGCACATCTCGAAGCGCTCGATGACGCGAACTGAGAACACGAAAACGTATGACCGACCAGGAAAAGAGTGAAGCGGAGGCAGCGAAGCCGATAGAGACCATGAGTTTCGAGGAAGCCCTGGCGGAACTCGAAGGCATTGTTCAGCGTCTCGAACGGGGGCAATTGGAACTTGAAGCATCAATCGATGCCTATGAACGCGGCACGCTATTAAAGCAGCATTGCACCGAAAGACTCCGCCAGGCGCGTCTTCGGGTCGAGAAACTCAATGTCGATGGCGACGGCAAAGTCAGCGCCACCGAGTTCGAGACCTCCTGAAGACGCTGGTGAAGGCCGATGCTGGCTCAGCTCATGGAAGAGGTCGCTCTTGAGGTCGAGACGGTCCTCGACGGTCTGCTTCCCAACACCGCTGACGGCATTGATCAGCTGGTCGAAGCGATGCGTTACAGCACGCTTGGCGGGGGCAAAAGGCTCAGGCCGTTTCTCACAGTCGCAACCGGCACGATCTTCGACGCACCAAGAATGGCACTGCTGCGTGCCGGCGCCGCGGTCGAACTTATCCACTGCTATTCGTTGATCCATGACGATTTGCCCGCCATGGATGATGGCGAGCTTCGGCGCGGTCAGCCGTGCTGTCATCGTGCTTTTGATGAAGCCACTGCCATTCTAGCGGGCGATGCCCTTCAAGCTCTAGCCTTCGACGCATTGACCCGCGAGGATTATCGAGTGGCGGCCGAGAAGCGTGTTCGTCTCGTGTCGATGCTGGCCTCAGCGGCTGGCGTTTCCGGCATGTGCGGTGGTCAAATGCTCGATCTCCAAGCGGAGAGTCAGCGATACGATCTCGATCAAACGCGCGCAATGCAGAGCCTCAAGACAGGGGCGATTATTCAGTTTTCGGTGCAAGCTGGAGCCCTCATCGGCGATGCGGGAGAAGGCGAAATCGCAAGATTGACGCGATTTGCCGCCAATTTGGGCCTCGCCTTTCAGATTCGGGATGATATGCTCGATGAAACAGGCGACAGTTCCGTTACAGGCAAGGATGCCGGACGGGATGCGGTCGCTGGGAAATCGACCTTCGTGTCGCTCATGGGACGGGAGGGGGCTGAAAACCAACTGCAGTCGCTGGAAGTAGACGCGCTTGAGGCGTTGAGTGGATTTGATATGAAAGCGGATCCTTTGCGCGAGCTATTCTCATTTGTCATTACGCGAGATCGGTGAAGCGGAGAAATCATCACAATGTCGACGACACCACTTCTGGATAGGGTCAAGGTCCCGGGGGATCTACGCATGCTCGATCCGGAAGACTTACGCCAACTGGCCGATGAGTTGCGTACCGAGACCATTGACGCCGTCTCGCATACCGGCGGCCATTTGGGAGCAGGCTTAGGTGTCGTCGAGCTTACCGTGGCAGTGCATTACGTCTTCGACACACCCTATGACCGCTTAATTTGGGACGTTGGCCATCAGGCCTATCCTCACAAGATCCTGACCGGCCGGCGTGATCGCATCCGCACCATCCGCCAGCCCGGTGGACTCTCGGGATTCACGCGCCGCTCCGAGAGTGTCTATGACCCATTCGGAGCGGCCCATAGCTCGACCTCAATCTCGGCCGGACTCGGTATGGCGGTGGCTGCAGACTTTGCCAATGAACAACGCAATATCGTCGCCGTGATCGGTGACGGTGCGATGAGCGCCGGCATGGCCT
>CAYPOV010000025.1:0-22966 GCA_964412385.1 uncultured Geminicoccaceae bacterium | reverse complement strand
GTCTGAACCGCAGCGCATGGATGCTCGTGTTCAAATGGAGACAGAGCGTCGACAACCCGAGATTGAGGTGAGTTCTCAGGAGCCTGAAGTTCGCGTCAATCAGCAAGAGCCCCAGGTTCAGGTTGCAAAGGCCGATCCTAGTGAAAGCGCGCCAACAGCAAATGGGTCAGGCGACAGAGCGATGGCGGATTCATCGGGCAATCAAGACGCGGCAGACCCATCCGGCAACAAGGCTATAGCGGCCCAAGTCAACACCTCAGAAAGTTCAATTGCGAAGGGAGCGGTCACTAGTCCTCTTATCGCTTTTTCGATTGATCAGTTGCGCGGCTACGTAGTGGTCAATGAAAATGGTGATACAATTGCCGAGATTATCGACCTCGTGAAAGACAGTGGGACCGCTTATGCGGTTCTTAGCGTCGGAGGTTTTCTCGGGATCGGTGACAAGGAGGTTGCCATAGCACTCGAGGAATTTGAAGTCGTGCTCGACGATCAAATTGTCCTGCCTGCTGAAACCGAAGAAGGACTTGAGAGCATGCCGGAGTTCGACAAAGCATCGTATCAACCGATCCGATCTTAAGCCTATAGTTTCTCACCAAGCCCCTCCTGAGCTTCAAGGCCGGCGTCATGCCGGCCTTTTTTCGTGTCATTTGCCCAAGGCTCAACTGGCGACAGCGCCGGTCTCGGGGACAGGAATATCAAAATCCATCCAATTGATGGCGCGCTGGATCCAGCGATCCCAGAATTCCCAACTATGGGCACCAGGACCTTCCTCATAGGTGACGTTGATGCCGAGCTGTCGAAGTTCCGGAATCATCGCGCGATTGCTGCCTAGCAAATGATCCTCGGTGCCACAGCAGGCATAGAGCTTCGGCAGTGCTGTACCTTCTTGCACATGACGGGCGGCCTGAAAGAGAAGATCGTCCTCGCTACCGCCGATGCCCGAACCGTCCCCGTAGATGGCTTCGAAGTCGCCGGCTCGTTCCGGGTCTTGCTGGTGCGCCATCAGGCCGGCAACGGATAGCAAAGCACCAGAAAGGCTTGCTGCGGCGGCGAAACGATGGGGTTGATTGAGGGCGAGCTTGAAGGCGCCCCATCCCCCCATCGACAAACCCGCCACATAGCGCTGGTCACGCGTCGCGGCGATCGGAAGCCAGCGCTCGAGCAGGGTTGGCAACTCTTCGCTCACATAGTCCCAATAGCGGCCGCCGTAGCGCATGTTCGAATAGCGGCTGAGATGCACATTGGGCATGACAACCGCCATGCCGAGCGGCGTCACGTAGCGCTCGATCGCGGTGCGTCGCAGCCAGATCGAGTGATCATCGGATCGTCCGTGCAGCAGCCACAAAGTAGGATAGCGGCTTTCTCCCGTTGTGGTGCCTGTCATGCCGATCTGGCCGCGTGTGTCCTGCGGAAGTATCACCGTACAGCTGTGGCAGATACTGAGCGATTCCGCGAAATGGTCGATTGTGAGTAGCGCCAATTGTTTATCTCCTGAAGACTGGGAAGATTAGGTCGTTTGCCGTATGGCGGCATCGCGAAGAGCGTCGGGCGTGAAGGGAATTCGACGCAACCGCAATCCCGTGGCGTTTTCAATGGCGTTCGCGATGGCGGCAAGGGCAGGGCCCGATGATGCCTCGCCGGCACCGACCGAAGGCTCTTCCGGACGATCGAAAAGGATGACGTCAATCTCCGGAACGTTGTCAAAACCAACTGTCGGATAGGATTCCCAGTCGCGGGTGAGCACGCCACCTCTGTCCCAGCGAACCTCTTCGTGAAGAGCCCAACCAGCGGCCTGGATGAAACCGCCTTCCATCTGCATCTTCAATCCTTCGGCATCGACAATGCGGCCCGCGTCAACGGCAATGACGGCATGATCGAGGTGGGTGTTCGCCGCATCATCAACATGAAGTTCGACCATGGTAGCGACACGTGCCGCAGCGTTTTTGTATTGTGCATAGGCGAGCCCTCGGCCCCGGCCGGCTTGGTTTTCACGACCTCGGGACCAAAATGGCTCAATGGCGGCCAACAGCTCGACAGCACGGCTGTCCTTGAGATGGCGACGGCGGAACTCGAGCGGATCGAGATCGAGTTTGGTCGCCAATTCCTCCATGAAGCTCTCGATCGCAAAGACGTTCGCGGCAGCCCCGAGACATCGCATGGCGGAGGTACGAAGCGGCAAATCGTGCACCAGAGTCTTGACGATGCGACGCTTGGGAAAATCGTAGATCGGATCGAGATTACGGTGAATTCCCACATGCCGTCCCATCTGTGGCGACGGTGGATGGGGTGCTATCGGCTGCTCTCGAACCTGATTGGCAAGCAGGCGCGCTGGACCCGCCTTATTGGGTCCCGGGCGCGGCCTTCGGATGTGGGTGTCGCTTGATGCTTCTGCCGCGAACGCACTGACCTTGCCGTCAGCGTCGAGCCTCGCTGCGAGTTGCACGTGCATGGCCGGCGCATAAGGTTCCCAACCATGTTCATCGCTACGGGACCATTTAAGAAGTATGGGGCGCTGCGGCAGGGCGAGGGCAATAAGGGCCGCATCGAGCGCGGCATCGTCGGCTCCGTTGTGACCATAGCAACCGGAGCCCGGCACATGGATGAGTTCGACCTGCTCGCGTGGAAGATCGAGGCTTTCTGCGATGCTGGCACGCAAGGGATAGATGCCCTGGCTGTGGGTATGAATCCGCATATGGGTTCCCGACCATTCCGCCATGGCCGCCGAGGGCGCGAGCGCGCCATGCATCTGATAGGGCCGCTCGAAGATTGCGGCATGATCGACATCGTCGAGTTCCGGCGGAACGTCATCTTGCCGAGGCGTGCCATCGACGATGGGAAGGCTGATGCGGGGATTACTCTGCAGCATCAAAAATACATCACCCTCCAGGAGACCGCCTTGCTCGTCCCATTCGCATGCCTTGGCTAGACGCTCGGCTGCGCGGGTGACGGGCCATTCATGCTCGCCTGCCACCGCAAGAAAGCTACCGTCCCGAACCAAATTGATTCCCGCGTTCTCGAGACGGTCTTGAACCTCCTGGTCGATGACAGACAGCCGCGCGCGGTTATGCGGAGGGCGGACAACTCGTGCATGGAACATACCCGGCCGCTCGAGATCATGCACGAAGATGAACTTGCCTTGGACCATGTCGGCAAGGCCCCGAGGTTCCACAGTTCTCGTCTGGCGATCCGATTGTTTCACGGGTGCCCCGAGATCGATCATCAAGTCGGCAGGTAGATCCGCAATGAGGTCAAGGAGGCGCAGGCGTCGATTGACCCCAGAATAGCCGATTTCGCCATCGGCAAACTCCAAGAGTGAAGCAGTCACACCGAGTTCCCGGACTGCTCGTTCCAATACGGCTTGCCTGATGGTTGCCGCGGCGTGGCGAAGGGCCTTGCCGGATTGCTCGATCGAGTTGCTGCCGGATGTCACGCCCTCATCGGGAGAGTACCCGGTGCGCACCTCCGACATCTCGATTTGGTGCGGTTCAAGGTCCAGTTCCTCGGCGACGATCAGGGCCAGAGCTGTCGTGATGCGTTGCCCGATATCCACCTTGCCGGATTTCACGAGGATTCGTCCGGAGCGACACTCAATCCAGTCACCAACCAGCGGATGGTTGGCGATGCTCAAGCCTGATCTCCGGCCGCGCGTGCAACCGCTCGCAGCACGCCCGCATGAGACCCGCATCGGCAAAGATGAGATGCGAGCGCTACCTTGATCGTCTCGCGATCGGGATGCGGGTCTGACGACAAGAGTGCAGCTGCCGCCACCACCAGACCGGACGTGCAATAGCCGCACTGAGCGGCACCCTCTTTGACGAATGCTTGCTGGACTGAGGCTCCCACCTTGTTGCTGGCAAGCCCTTCGACGGTGACGATCGATTTTTCCTCGAAACTCGCGGCCGGTGTCACGCAGCTCATTTCACATGTCCCATCGACGAGCACGGCGCAGGCGCCGCATTGCTCGAGCCCGCAAGCAAGCTTGGTGCCTTTCAGTTTGAGTTCGTCTCGGAGCACATAGATCAACGGTGTTTCCGGTGGCGATGAGATGTCATGCTGTTGGCCGTTGACAGTGAGTTTCAATGCCGTGCCTCACGCTGCTTTGGTGAACCGTCTCACAGATGGAAGAAATAGCAAGCCTCACTCGACGCGGACGGCAAGGGCGACTATTCGCGATAGAGGCAGGTAGGGAAACAGGAGGGCAAGAGATGGCGAATGACGGGACTGACTGGACAAAGGCTTCGGTTGCAACACTGCTTGAGGCCATGGCATCGGGAGAAGTGACGGCCTCGGCGGTGGCGGAGGCCTTTCTTGGCCAGATCGCTGTACGTGAGCCTGAGGTCCAGGCCTGGCAGTATCTCGATCCTGACTATGTTCGTCGTCAGGCGGAAGCGCTCGATCGTTGGCGTGAAGACGGCAAACCCTTGGGCGCCCTTCATGGCATTCCGGTTGCCATGAAAGATATCGTCGATGTCGAGGGCATGCCGACGGAGCACGGCACGCCGATCTTCAAGGGCAACATGCCGAGCGACGATGCGTGGATCACCTCGGCCCTTCGGGCGGCCGGTGCGGTTATCATGGGCAAGGCTGTTACCACCGAGCTTGCCTCGATGCATCCCGGCAAGACCCGATATCCGCATGATCCGGCGCGCACGCCCGGCGGCTCGTCGAGCGGATCTGCTGCGGCCGTGGCAAGCCATATGGCGCCGCTTGCCATCGGCACCCAAACCAAGGGATCGGTGATACGGCCTGCCGCGTTTTGCGGCGTTGTCGGCTTCAAACCCACCTTTGGAACCATCCCTCGAACCGGTGTCTTGACCGAATCGCAGTCGATGGACCATTTGGGCGTCTTCGCCTCTGATGTCGATGCAACGGCGAGGCTTGCCGATCAGTTGTTTGGTCATGACGTCCAAGATCGCGACACACGACCCATGCCGTTACCGCAACTCGCAGAGACCACCCGGCAAGAACCGCCGATGACACCGCGTTTCGCATTTGTTGGCACGGCTCGTTGGTCGGATGCCGAAAGGGATGTCGTTGCGGGGTTCGATCAAATTCGGGAGCGCCTCGGGCCGGCTTGCGAGGCGGTCGAGCTGTCTTCGGACTATGATTACGTCTGGGAACTTCACGACACTATTATCCGAGCGGAGATGGCCCAGAATTACGGCCCGCTGGAAGAACGCGGTGCTGATCTTCTCTCTGCGGCGATGCGAGCAATTATTGCCGAAGGTCGTAATACCCGAGCTGTTGACTACGCCAATGCCTTCCGTGAGCGCGAGCGCTTGGTCAAAAGACTCGACGAGATTTTCGCGTCGTTTGACGTCATCCTGACGCCGACGGCTCGCGGCGAGGCACCGCTGGGACTGGAAACCACAGGCGATCCGGTCTTCTGTGCACCCTGGACCTATTTCGGCGTGCCGGCCGTCAGCCTGCCGCTGCTTGAGGGATCCAATGGACTGCCCATCGGTGTCCAGCTGGTAGGGGCGCCGCATAACGATGCACTGCTCTTGCGGACGGCCCAATGGCTGATGCGCGAAATGGGCCGTGCCTAGGGATAGGTGAAGGGAAGAAAGCCTATGACCGAAGGTGTACGGTGGTTTCACGATCGCGGCATTGAGGCGGCCCTGTTCGATCTCGATGGGGTGATCACCAAGACAGCAAAGGTTCATGCCGTAGCTTGGAAACAGCTATTTGACCGTTTCCTGGCCGAACGAGAAGGGCGGGATACAGCTAGCGAGCCTTTTCGTATTCCTGAAGACTATGTTTCCTATGTCGACGGCAAGCCGCGTTATGACGGCATCAAGTCTTTCCTCTATTCGAGAAGTATCTCTCTCCCGTGGGGGACCGCGGACGATCTTCCCGATCAGATAACCGTCTGTGGCCTAGGCAATCGCAAGAACGGGTACTTCAACGCGGCATTGGAAAAGGACGGTGTCGAGGTTTTCCCGAGTACGATTGATCTGGTGCGCGCACTCAGCGATGAAGGAATTCCGTCGGCTTGCGTGTCCTCCTCTAAGAACTGCCGGCCCGTCCTCGAGCGAGCGCGTTTGACTGCGCTGTTTGGTGCCATCTTCGACGGTGAGGATCTTTACCGACAAGGGCTTTCCGGCAAACCGGCGCCTGACATGTTCTTGAAGGCCGCCGACATGCTGGGCGTCGCATGTTCAAAGGCCGTTGTCGTCGAAGACGCCGTTTCCGGTGTTCAGGCTGGGCGAGCCGGCGGGTTCGCGGAAGTCATTGGGATTGACCGTGGTGCCGGGCGAAAAGCGCTTGCCGAGGCCGGTGCGACAGTCGTGGTGAATGACCTCAGTGACCTCTGAGAGAAGCGCACAACTACCCGCGAAATCGATGCTGTTGTGAGTATGCGAGCACGGTGTCGACGATTTCCCCAGCAGAACCCAAATAGCTCTTTGGATCACTCAACTGATTAATCTCGTCCTGCGTTAGAACGCTCTCAGCTTCGGGAATGCTAGTGATGGCCTCGGCTAGGGAGGATTTCTCCGCATAGGCGCGCGCGCAAGCTTGGTCGACGATCTGGCGTGCCGCGGACTTGCCGAGCTTTGCTGCGAGGAAGAGAGTCCATCGTTCCGACAAAGCGAGGCCGCATGTCGCATCGATGTTGGCGACCATGCGGTGTTCATGAACCTCGAGCCGGTCCATGAGGTCGGTCATCCACGCGATCGCACCCGAGGTGAGGAGAAAAGTCTCAGGCACGATCACCCACTCGGCGATAAAGGTCCCGCCAGAGCGCTCATGCTCTTGACCCATCATCTCGAGAACGCCCGCCGACCGTTGCCGACCTAACCGCGCTGTGGCCTCGGCAAATTCGGCGGCGCGCGGATTGCGCTTATGAGGCATGCCGCTGCTTCTTCCGCGCCCGAGCTCCCCGCGCTCGCTTAGCTCGCCCATATCGGTGCTGCTGAGGCTCGCAATATCTCGGGCGATTCGTGCCAATGAAGCACAAATCAGTCCAAGTGCCTGAACCACCCTGGCGACGCCATCTCGCGCATTGTGCCAATTGCTCAACGGTGCTGAAAGGCCGAGTTCGCGAGCAACCTCCTCGCGCAGTTCCAAGCCTTGGGTTTCAAAAGCTGCTAGCGAACCCACCATGCTGCCGAGTTGGAGGACCGTCGCATGATCAGAGGCGAAGTGAAGGGCTTGTTGTTGCCGAACACATTCCTCGATCCATGTCGCGATCTTGGCACCGAATGTCGTCGGCTGGGCGTGCTGGCCATTGGTGCGCCCGATCATGATCGTGTCACGATGCTGTCGAGCCAAATCCTCCCAGCGGACGCGAAGATCGGTCAGATGTGACTGGACTTCCCAGATTCCACTCTTGATTTGGAGAACCGCGCCACTGTCGATGACGTCATAGGTGGAAATTCCGAAATGGACCCATTGGCCGTGGGGCTCGTCTATTTGCTCCACGAGCTGCTTGACGAGGCCGACAATCGGGCGGCCGACATCGCGCACATCTTCTCTCAGCCGCTGGAGATCGATTCTGTCTGCCGAGATCTGTTGAGCAATCGCTTCGGCAGCGGGTTTGGGAATGATACCCAATCGTCCCTGTGCGACCGCCACCGCGCGCTCCATCTCGAGCCACGCAGCGCATGCGGCGCGCTCATTGAAGATGTCCCGCATGCGTTCGGTGGAGAAGGCGTCTTGATAGATGTGCCAATCCAACAGTGATGTCGGCGCTATCGGATTCATGATCGCTGCCCCATTTCTCTCGAAGCTCGTTCCTAAGCCCGGAGCCGAACCTTGCCGATAGGGTCTTGCGATGGAAGCCCCCATTCGCGTCCGATTTCCGCAAGCAGACACCAGAGATAGTCTGCGTGCGATCGACGAACGAAAACGCGAAAAGTGTCAGGTTGACTCGATGTCATCCACAACCAAACGGAAGATTTGGCCATCAGCGTCGCCACGGCGCGGCTCGCTTGAAAGGCGCGCGGATGAAGATCGATAGCGGTCAACTTGGCAAGGGCATGCCTGGCTTGAGCGCCGGAAACTCCAATGCACGTGTAGTAGTCGGAAACGTCGACCATCGTCGGACTGGTCATTATGGGTGCGCTCGCTATTGTGCGTTCTTGGGCGACAATCAGCCATTGATCGGGGCCGATCCACATCGCCGAATAGGACTCGGCTTCCAATGTCTCACCCACGGCTGCCGGCAACACGAGACCTAACTGTCGAAGCTCCTGGAGAGCGCCCCTGACAATAAATAGGTTCAGAAACGCGATCTCTTGAAGGCTCAAATCCGAACCGCTGATGATCGGATCCCGATGTGAGAGGGGCGAACGCCAGCGTGGATCCGTCATGCGCTGCCTCCGTGTTCGCTCAGAAAATCCGTACCGCAGATAGTGGCTGCCGAAGGTGACTGGCCCGAACGCGCGATGTAGACTGTCTGTCCTTGACGGCTATGGCCGCCATTGATCAGGGCAAACGCGATGCTGCGGTTGAGATTGGGACTGAAGTAACTGGACGTCACATGACCGATCATCGGTGTCTTCGGCGGCGTTTCGAACGCCGTGTTGATGACTTGCGATCCTTCAGGCATCACCCAGTTCGGATCGCTCGACAACAGACCGACCAATTGGCGGCGATCACTGCGTTTGGTGTCGGATCGCGACAGTGAACGCTTGCCGACAAAATCGGCTGTTTTCTTGACCGCCCAATCCATACCGAGATCGATGGGCGTCACTGTGCCGTCGGTGTCTTGTCCGACAATAATAAAGCCCTTTTCGGCGCGCAAAAGGTGCATGCCCTCGGTGCCGTAGGGCGTGATGTCAAAGGCAGCCCCTTTTTCCATGATCAGCCGCCAAAGCCAGAGGCCGTATCGGGCTGCGACATTGATTTCATAGGAAAGTTCGCCCGTGAAGGAAATCCGAAATATTCGGACCGGAACGCCATCGATGTGACCCTCGCGGTATGCCATAAACGGGAATGTTTCAGGATCGGGATCGATATCGTCCAAGAGCGCGCGCATCATATCCGGGCTTTTGGGCCCGCAAATCGAGGCTACGGCCCACTGCTCCGTCACCGACGTCATGTAGAGATCGAGTTCCGGCCATTCGGTTTGATGATAATTCTCGAGCCACGCAAGTACGGGGCCGGCTCCGCCCGTGGTTGTCGTCATGTGAAAATGATCATCGCCAAGACAGGCCGTAACACCGTCGTCGAAGACCATGCCGTCTTCGTTCAACATGAGCCCGTAACGGCAACGGCCGGGCTGAAGCTTGAGCCAGGCATTGGAGTAGATGCGATTGAGGAACTCCCTGGCACCGGGCCCCCGAACATCGATCTTGCCGAGTGTCGAGGCATCAAGCACTCCCAAGGAGGTTCGCGCCGCTCGGCATTCGCGCATCAGCGCCTGATCGAAGCTTTCCCCGTTCTTGGGGTAAACGCGTGCGCGCAACCAATCGCCAACCGTCTCGAAGATAGCATTGGCCTCGACGTGCCATTCGTGCATCGGCGTGGTTCGGCGAGGGTGAAAGTGCTCGCGCACATGGTGACCCGCGACCGCCCCAAACGTTACGGGTTTGTAGGGCGGACGGTAGGTTGTGATGCCGGTCTCGGGGATCGATTGTCCAAGTGTTTGAGAAAGAATACCGAAACCGTTGACGCTCGACGTCTTCCCTTGATCGGTTCCCATGCCCAAGGTCGTGTAGCGTTTGGCAAGTTCGACCGAGCGGTATCCTTCGCGGACAGCGAGATGGAGATCTTTTGCTGTGACGTCGTTTTGGAAGTCCACAAATGCGCGCGTTTGCGTTTCCGGTAGCGTTGAAGGTAGCTCCCATGCGGGTTCCACAGAATAATCTTCCGAGAAAAAACCCGCCGCCGCACCGACCGAGCGCTCATTTTGCCATGACTGCGCAGGAACAAAGCCCGAAATCTCGTTGTCGTAGCGCAGTTTGCCGCGTGACTGCGAAAATAGGGCGACATTCGGGGACCAGCCGCCCGACATCGCGATGACGTCGCAGACGATCGGCCGTGGATCGCCCGCAAGTTGGCCATTGCCTTCCATTGACGCGATGTAGGCACAAGAAACACGAGCTCGCCCCTCTGTCGAGGTGATGGCGCTCGAAAGATACACAGGTATCTTGAGAGCCTTGGCCCGATCGAGAATTTCGTCAGAGACTTTGGCCCGCGTGTCGACGATGGCCACAACCCGGGCATCAGTGTTCGCGAGATCGAACGCGGTTTTCCAGGCGTTGTTATTGTTGGTAAAGACAAGGACTAGTTTCCCGGCAAGAACACCATAGCGGTGCAGATAACCACGGACCGCACCAGCCAGCATGATGCCCGGGCGGTCATTGCCGTGAAAAACTAAGGGACGTTCGATGGCACCCGTTGCCAGCACGACCTCCTTGGCGCGAATATGCCAAAGGCGTTGCTGCGGTCGTCCGGGATCACGCGCTGTTGGCGGAAGATGATCCTGTAGCGTTTCATGAACGCCAACCCAGTTATTTCCATAATATCCAAATGCGCAGGCGCGTCTGAGGATGAGAACATCCGAATTGGCAGCGAGATCGCTTTCGACGGCGCCAATCCAAACACTCGAGGACTGGTTCTCGATGTCGATGGAGCCTTCGAAAAGAAGCCTGCCGCCGAGATCGGCCGATTGTTCGACTAGCACCACCCTCATTCCAGCTGCCGCGGCGTTCCGAGCTTCTTCAAGGCCGGCGCGTCCGCCGCCGACCACTAAAATGTCACAATGTTGGTTGATGTGTTCGTAGCGGTCGGGATCGGGTTCATGGGGAGCGACGCCGAGGCCGGCGGCCTTGCGAATTCGCTCCTCGAACGTCATCCAATTGCCGGGTGGCCCCATAAATGTCTTGTAGTAAAAGCCGGCCGGCAGGAAGCGCGCAAACAAGTCGTTCACGCCATTGAAATCGAGACTCAAAGAGGGCCAGCAATTTTGAGGGAAAGCCTCAAGTCCTTCATAGATTTCGATTTCGGTGGCACGTGTATTGGGAATAGTCGTCGCCGGATCCGAGCCGATCTGCACGAGCCCCGCTGGATCCTCGCAGCCCAAGCCAATGATCCCGCGAGGCCGATGATATTTGAAGCTTCGGGCAATGAAATGAACACCATTGGCGAGCAGTGCCGAGGCCAGGGTGTCGCCCGCATAGCCTTGATAGCTCTTGCCATCGAAGGTGAAGGAAATGGGCTCCGTGCGGTCGATTTGGCCCTTGGTCTCGGATCGGAAAGAATTCATCAGGACAAACCGGAGCGCACGAGTTTTGCGGTGTCATTGCCCGAGCCGATCTCAGGTTCACCGGCTGGAGTTGCAAGTGCCGATACGTTGTGATCGGGCATGGGTTCGCCGATGCGGTAGACTGTGAGAATTTGATCGTTCGCCGTGTTGCGCAACATGTTGAACCACTTGCCGCAGCCTGCCGCATGACACCAGCGCTCGGCAAAAACGCCTTTGGTGTTCTGACGCATGAAGACGAAGTCGGCCCACTCCTCGTCGGTGAGATCGTCTGGCGCCTTGGGTCTCACAATATGCGCCTCGCCGCCATAGGTGAATTCGGTCTCGTCGCGCTCGCCGCAATAAGGGCAGGGGATCAGAAACATATCCTAAGACTCGGGACTAGTGGGCAACGGCCGCAGCACCATGCTCAGCAACAAGCTTGCCGGTGGTGAAACGGTCTAGTGAAAAGGGCTCGGCGATCTCGTTGGGCTCGTCCTTGGCGATGAGATCGGCGAAGACATGACCCGAGCCCGGTGTCGCTTTCCAGCCACCGGTACCCCAGCCGCCATTGACGTAAAATCCGTTCACCGGGGTTTTGGAAACAATCGCGCTGGCGTCAGGACAGACATCGCCGATGCCCCCCCAATGACGCATGAGCCGAAGCCTCGAGAACATAGGGAAGAGTTCCAAGAGTGCTGCGATTTCTTCTTCCAGGATGTAGAAGCTACCGCGTTGCGTGTAGGAAATATGATGATCGATCCCGGCACCGATGACCAACTCGCCTTTATCCGACTGGCTGCAATAGGCGTGCACCGCATTAGACATGACGACACAGGGGATAACAGGCTTGATCGGCTCCGAGACGAGCGCTTCCAGCGGATGGCTCTCGATCGGCAAACGCAGACCGACCATCTTGGCCGTGACACTCGTGTGACCTGCGGTAACCGAGGCGACTTTGGAGGTTTGGATCTCACCTTTTGTCGTGGTCACCCCTTCGATCGTTCCCGCTGTGACCTTGATCCCTGTCACTTCGCAGTTTTGAATGAAATCGACACCCAGCGCATCGGCCGCTCGCGCATAGCCCCAAACGACGGCATCATGCCGATTGACGCCGCCGGATCGCTGTAGCGTCGCACCGATCACGGGGTAGCGTGCATCCTCGGACATATTGATGATCGGACAAAATTCTTTGACCTGTTTGGCATCGAGCCACTCGGCATCGACGCCGTTGAGCCTATTCGCCTCGACGCGTCTTTTCAGCTGGCGCATCTCGCCGTCATCATGGGCCAAATTGAGCACGCCCCGATGGCTCATCATGATGTTGAAATTGAGCTCGCGACCAAGAGTCTTCCAAAGCTGCATGGCATGGTCATAGATCGCGGCACTCTCGTTATGAAGATAGTTGGATCGGATGATCGTCGTGTTGCGACCCGCATTGCCGCCGCCGATCCAGCCTTTTTCGAGCACGGCGATATTGCTGAGGCCATGCTCCTTGGCGAGATAGTAAGCCGTGGCGCAGCCATGTCCTCCGCCGCCAATGATCACGGCGTCATAGCGCTCCTTGGGCACGGCATCGCGCCATACGGGCTTCCATCCCTTATGTGCCCGAAAGCCTTCGCGAACCAGATTGCCAAGGGAGTAGCGCAAGAGTGCCTCGTCGGTGTTGTCACGCGTCAAAGAATTTCGCCTCAATGCGTCGAAACGAAATGAGGTTCAAGCCTTGGAATTCAATTCACGAACGTGACCCGAGAAGTTATTTCGGGACACGCTCGAGTTGAGCCCGCTCGGCGCGCGGCGATTTCCCGAAATGCTCACCGTAACAATGGGCGAAATGCGAGGCCGAGGTGAAGCCGGTGGCGACCGCGATTTGCAGCACAGACATCGATGTCTGGATCAATAACAGCCGGGCCCGCTGCAAACGCAAGTCCAAGTAATAGCGCGTGGGTGTCTTGCCGAGCCGTTCCTTGAACAGACGCTCGAGTTGGCGGCTCGACAGCCCTACCGAATCGGCGAGGTCGGGGACCGATACCGGGCTCTCAACATAGGCTTCCATATGGGCGATCACTGCTAAGAGCTTAGGATGCGTGATCCCGGTTCGGTACTGGATCGGCATGCGCTGCATGTCATGCGGATGCCGCACCGAATTATGCAGTAAGAGCTCGGCAACACGGATGGCGAGATCGTCGCCGTGGTCCTTGGCGATGGTATTGATCATCATGTCCAAGGGAGCGGTACCTCCGGAGCATGTCAGCCGATCGCGATCGACTTCAAACAGGGTCGCCGTGGTGTCGAGATCGGGGAACTCTTCGACAAAACCCTCGACATTTTCCCAATGAATCGTGCAGCGATAGCCATTGAGTAGGCCCGCGCGTGCCAAGGGTATTGCCCCCGTACAGATGCCACCTAACAACACACCTGTGCGCGACAGCTCTCGCAGCCGCCTTATGACGCGCGGGTCATTGAAGCTCTCTCCGCCAACGCCAGTACAGACCATGACTGCATGAGCATTGCCGATATTTTCGAGAGCGCCCTCGGGAGATACCACAACACCATTGCTCGCCTCGACAGGTGCTCCGTCCCGGCTGAATGTGTGCCAGTCATAAATCTTGGAGCCAGCTAAGCGGTTCGCCGCGCGCAGAGGCTCGACGCATGACGTGAAGGCCATCATGGAAAAGTTGGGGAGCAGCAAGAAATCAAACTGCTCCGGGTGGCTCTTGATGAATGCTCCGAACAAGGTTCCGCAATTTCCTTTGCCACGAGAAGAGCGAACCAGCGCATTGCAACCCGAAGATCATCGAGCAACAGCATCTTCGGTTAAACGAAAGCCAATCCATAAGTACTTGGGTGTTGTCAACAAATCACAACCTTTGTAGTGGCGTTTTTTTTATATTTGGCGTCGGCCCAAGAACATCATGAAGCAACGAGAACCGGCAGAAGCACGCGCCATGATGGTTACAAAGGGTGAGTGCCAACGATGACGATGGACCAGGGTGCCGCTTTTTCGATAGTCGATGATACAGGTGCGTATCAGCTTCCATCGACCTCAACTTTGGCGGGCGAGCTGCGCGGACAAGCAACATCGGTGGATCAATCCGACCGCCGCGTGCCGATCAATCTCAGACAATCCGGTCGCACACCGGTCGAGCTTCTGATCTCCACGCGGGTTCGCAAGTCCCCCTACTGGCACCTCTCGCATCAGGCGGGTTGCTGGCGTGCGACCGTCTATAATCGCATGTACCACCCGCGAGGTTATGTCCGCCCCGAGCAGGGCGGTGCGATGGTCGAGTATGATGCGCTCATCAATCACGTCACGATGTGGAATGTCGCGGTCGAGCGGCAGATTTGTGTCAAGGGCCCGGATGCCGAGGCCTTCGTGAACTACGTGATCACGCGGGATGCAACGCGGATCAAGCCGATGCACGGCAAATATGTGATTCTCTGCAACGAGGATGGTGGCATCCTCAATGATCCTGTCCTCTTGCGCATTGCCGAGGACGAGTTCTGGTTCTCCATTTCCGACAGCGACATCGAGATGTGGCTCCGAGGCGTCAATATCGGCAAGGGTTTTAACGTCTCAATTGCCGAAATCGATGTCTCACCGGTGCAGATCCAAGGCCCTAAATCCGAAGAGATGATGGTCGATCTATTCGGCGATGGCGTCCGCAAGATCCCTTATTACGGTCTCATGGAGGGCAAGGTTGCGGGTCACGATGTGATTATCTCACAGACCGGCTTCACGGGCGAAAAAGGCTACGAGATCTATCTGCGTGACGCGACGCTTCATGCGGATGACATGTGGAATGCTGTACTGGAGGCGGGAGAGCCGCATAACCTTATGGTCATCGCTCCCGCACATCATCGCCGGATTGCCGCAGGCATTCTCTCGTGGGGTCAGGATTTGGACCAAGAGACCCTGCCGTTTCAGTGCAATCTCGCCTATCAGGTGCCGCGCAAAAAGACCGCTGATTATATCGGCAAGGCACGTCTTGAAGGAATCCGCGACCAGATCGCGGCCGGAAATCCGCCCTTTAAGAACAAGCTCGTCGGCCTCACCTTCGGCGGCCTTCCGGTGACCGACTATGCACCGGATTTTTGGCTGATCTCGCAAGACGAGAATTCCGATCCGATCGGCTACGTAACCTCGCCTTGGTATTCGCCGGAGCTTCAGATCAATATCGCACTCGCCTATGTGCCGCTGGCCTTCACCGAAATCGGCACCGAGCTGCGTGTCTGGCTGCCTGAAGAGTACGCCATTGGACATCCGGGCGACACAGTTGGTGCCAAGGTGGTCGAAGTCCCATTCAGACCTTCGGTCAACCCGAATAGCCGCGAGGTGGCCAAGTACAAAGGCCTGGACCACGTCGACTGAGACATTGCAATCTCAAAAACCGAGGAGGCTCAGTCATGCGTGCCATTGACGACGTTTTGAGCCGTTCAACACGGAGGCAAGCCGACGCGTTGCGGCGGCAACTACTTTCGAGCTATTCGATCGAAGCGACTCCCAAACAGCTGCGTGCAATCGATCACTTTGTCGACCAGGTGCCGCCTTGGACTCAGGTCTACATCCCGTCGCTGCCGAGCAGTGTCCTTGAAGATCGAATCGAGGGATGCCGAACGCTCGCAGAGGCAGGATTGCGTCCGGTTCCTCATATTGGCGCCCGATCCATGGCAGGGCGCGAGATCCTGCATGAGGCTCTCACAGGCTTTGTCGACGCAGGTGTCGAGGCCATCCTGCTCGTGGCGGGTGATCACAGTGAACCCGCCGGTCCGTTCAAGAGCACGTTCGATATCATCGAGACAGGGCTGATTGAGGGTAGCGGGATTAAGCAAGTCGGTGTGGCAGGCCATCCTGAAGGCCATCCGTTTGCCGATCAAGATGCGTTGGACGCAGCCCTGCAACGCAAACAGGCGTATGCCACGGCGACTGGCATCGAAATGTGGCTTGTCACTCAATTCGTCTTCGAGACAAAGGCTATCAAAGCCTTGGACCGGCGTTTGCGCGAAACTGGTATTGGTCTTCCGATCCGTGTCGGAATCCCAGGCCCAGCCAAAATGCGCACCGTGATCAGTTACGCCCTACAATGTGGCATCGGAGCATCGGCACGCGCGCTAAGCCGAAAGCCAAGTGCCATGAAGCTCTTGGGGCGGTGGACCCCGGACGATATCACGGCGGACTTGGCGCGGTACTTGGCTGACGAGCCTGAGAGCCTGATCCAAGGCGCGCATTTCTTTCCCTTCGGCGGCGTCCGTGCTGCATTAGACTGGATAAAGGACGCAGAGGCGCAAAGTGGGTTCGACCCGCAATACGAAGATCGTTAGCTAAGGGGAGGTATAAACGATGGAAGTTGTGCAATTGAAGCCGCAAATGTCTCCTGAGCTGCCGCCTCCCGGATCACCTGATATCGATATTGCCCGAGCGGCGGAGATGCGGCCTATCTTGCCGTTGGCCGAAGAAAAACTGGGAATTCCGGGCGAGGCGCTTATTCCGTTCGGCCATCATAAAGCCAAGCTTTCGCACGACTACATTGCGACGCTCAAAGATCGGCCAAGAGGCAAGCTCGTCCTGGTCACCGCAATCACCCCGACACCCGCAGGCGAAGGCAAGACGACGACCAGCGTCGGTCTCAATGACGGTCTCAACTGGATCGGTGTGCGTTCGAGCGTCTGCCTGCGTGAGCCATCGCTTGGACCGTGCTTCGGAATGAAAGGTGGTGCTGCAGGCGGTGGGCGTGCCCAAGTCTTGCCGATGGAGGATATCAACCTCCATTTCAACGGCGATTTTCACGCCATCACCTCCGCACACAATCTGCTCTCGGCGCTGCTGGATAATCATCTTCATTGGGGCAATTCGCTGGGCATCGATCCCCGCCGCGTAAGCTGGCGGCGGGTGATGGACATGAATGACCGCGCTCTCCGCAACATTATCGTCGGACTTGGGGGTGCTGCGCATGGTGTGCCGCGTGAAGCCGGTTTCGATATCACGGTCGCCTCCGAGATCATGGCGATCCTCTGCCTCTCCGACAGCATGGAGGATATGCAGCGGCGCCTTGCCGGCATGATCGTGGGGCTGAAACACGACAAGACACCGGTGACAGCTGGTGACATTGGTGCCGATGGGGCGATGGCCGTGCTCTTGAAGGATGCGCTGCAACCCAACCTGGTGCAAAGCATCGAGCACAATCCGGCCTTCATCCATGGCGGACCTTTCGCCAATATCGCCCATGGCTGCAATTCCGTGATGGCAACCAAGGCAGCTTTGGCGCTCAACGATGTCGTGGTGACCGAAGCCGGTTTTGGTGCCGATCTCGGTGCTGAAAAATTTTTCGACATCAAATGCCGGCAGTCGGGTCTGCGGCCGGATGCCGTGGTTCTTGTTTGCACCGTGCGTGCCCTGAAAATGCAGGGTGGCGTCGCCAAAGCCGATCTCGGCACGCCGGATCCTGATGCCGTGCGTCGCGGGGCGGCCAATCTCGAGCGCCACATCACCAATCTCAAGCAATTCGGTCTGACGCCTGTTGTCGCCGTCAATCACTTCGTCAAAGACACGGATACCGAGCTTCAGGTCGTTGACGAGCTTTGCCGCAATCTCGGTGTGAAATCCGTACTCGGACGCCATTGGGCCGAGGGTGGGCGAGGGGCTGCCGATTTGGCCCGTGCGGTTGTCACTCAGCTTGAGGCGGGCTCGCCAATGATCGACCTGCTTTATCCCGATGACATGGCACTAGAGGACAAGGTTCGAACGGTCGCCACCAGACTTTATGGTGCGAGCGACGTTAGTGTGGCACCGGCAGCGCAGCGTTCCTTCAAGGAGTTCGAAGCGCTCGGCTACGGTCACCTACCGGTCTGCATTGCCAAAACACAATACAGTTTCAGCACCGATCCCTCCATGCTCGGGGCGCCGAGCGATCATGTGCTGCCTGTGCGCGAGGCAAGGCTTTCCGCAGGCGCCGGTTTTGTTGTCGCTGTCTGCGGCGATATCATGGTCATGCCGGGCTTGCCTCGACAGCCCGCGGCGCTCTCGATTGGCCTCGATTCCGAGGGGCAGATCGTCGGGCTGTCCTGAATGGAAGGCGGGTTGACCCTTTGGCACCGTGGGCTGCCCAAGGAAACCTTCAGCACGCGGATCTTTGCGGGCGAACTCTTCATCATTGTGAAAGCCGCACCAGTGCAAGACCTGTGTCGGCAGGCGCGCAAGCTGGTTGAGGCGGAATTCGGAGCTGAGCCCCCTACTCAGCAGCTCGCGGAAGCGGCGTTCCAACCAGCGGTTCAGCGCACCCGCAGAGCCATCCAAGAGGATTCGACAATCGCCGGTGCATGGCTTGAGATGCTTGATTGGGTCGGTTTCGCAAGCAATGAGATTTATCTCGACAGGATGAGACTACGCATTGTGCCGCCTAAGGATGGCGTCGAGACTCGCTTCGCACGGCCACTTCAGCCTCATCGCGACACCTGGGGATCGGGGATCATGGCGCAGATCAATTGGTGGCTGCCGCTTTATCCCCTGTCCGAGAACAGTACGATGTTGGTCTGGCCGGATCTTTTCGAGCGTGCCGTCGAGAACGATGCGGCGATCTGGAACTACGACCAAGCGCGTAGCGGCACGGACAAAACCTATCCGTTGCTGCCGACAGCGCGTGCGTTGCCGCCGGGCAAAGCAATGCCCATCCTGATCGAACCGGACCCGCTGTTGGCGTTTTCGGGCGCACATGTTCATGCTAGCGTTGCCGATGCTTTAGGGATGACACGCTTCGGTCTCGACACGCGCACTGTGTGGGCGAGGGATCTTGATGCCGGCCGGGCAGCACCGGATGTCGATGGTGGTGGTCAAGCGCCGCGCTTTGATATGTTCGAAAAGAGACCAGATTGTTTGCGGACACAGGCCGCAGGAGAGACAGCATGAAGAGCCACACTCGTGTGGTCGTCATCGGCGGCGGTGTCGTCGGTGTTTCGACGCTCTATCACTTGGCCAAGAAAGGCTGGTCCGACGTTGTCTTGGTCGAGCGCAAAGAGCTCACTTCGGGCTCGACCTGGCACGCGGCGGGCCTCTTGCCGCTCTTCAACATGAGCTACTCGGTCGGCCAGATCCACAAATACTCGGTGAAGCTCTATGGCGA
Organism: uncultured Geminicoccaceae bacterium; assembly: GCA_964412385.1. GTDB lineage: Bacteria > Pseudomonadota > Alphaproteobacteria > Geminicoccales > Geminicoccaceae > JBGSYN01. Next base: position 3,658 of record CAYPOV010000025.1, on the reverse strand, counting down.
ACTCGAGGCCGAGACCGGGCAGAATGTCGGCTTCAGCCGTTGCAGCAATATCCGTTTGGCGACCACCCAGGACCGTATGGATGAGTATCATCAATATGCGGGCGTGGCGCGGACCATCGGCGTTCAGGTTGATTTCTTGACGCCTGACGAGGTTATCGAGCTTTGGCCGCTGGCGGTGAAGGACGGGCTTATCGGCGCCATCCGGCACCCCGAGGACGGCTATATCCAACCGGCCGATCTTACCCAGGCATTTGCCATAGGCGCCCGCAACCGGGGCGCTGAAATTTACCGTCAGACCACGGTGACGGCGATCCGCCAAAGTCCCAATGACGAGTGGGTCGTGACCACCAACAAGGGCGAGATCACTTGTGAGCATGTGGTGACGGCGACAGGCAATTTTGCCCGCCAGACCGGTGCCATGGTTGGCCTCGACGTTCCCGTCATTCCGGTCGAGCACCAATATATTGTCACCGAGGCACATCCGGCGATCCAGGCGCGACACGAACAGGGCTTGCCGGAAATGGGCGTGCTCAGGGAGTCGGATGGGTCCTGGTATATGCGCGAGGAGCGCGGCGGTCTGCTGCTCGGTCCTTATGAGGTAGGAGCTCCCGCTTGCTATGTCGACGGGCCGAGCGACGATAGCGAATACGAGCTGTTTCAAGAGGATCTGGAACGGCTCGAGCCGCATATCGAGTCGGCGATGAACCGCGTTCCGGCCTTCGGCGAGTTGGGCATCAAGAAGGTCTATAACGGTGCCATCGCCTATACGCCGGACGGCAGCCCGATCATCGGTCCCGCCTGGGATCGCCGCAATTTCTGGCTCAATGAAGGCCATAGTTTCGGTGTGACGGCCGCTGGCGGTGCCGGCTGGCAACTCGCCGAGTGGATCGTCGAGGGCGAGCCATCCATCGACATGCTCGGCGTCGACCCCCGCCGCTTCGGCGACTATGCTTCCAAGGCCTATCTCACGACCAAGAACGAGGAAGCCTATGCCAACGTCTTTACCGTGCATTTCCCGGATGAAGAACGGTCCGCGGGTCGCCCGCTAAAGCAGGCGCCCTGCTACGAACGGATGAAGGCGCTGGGTGCGGTGTTCGGCCAGAAATTCGGATGGGAACGGCCCAACTGGTTCGCACCCGAAGGCGTGGCTCAAGAAGATCACTGGTCGTTCCGGCGCTCTCGATGGTTCGATCATGTCGGTGCCGAATGCCGCAATGTCATGGAGAATGTCGGCATTCTCGACATGACGGCCTTTGCCAAGGCACGCATTTCCGGACCTGGAGCCGAGGCATTTCTCAATCATCTCGTCGCCAACAAGCTGCCCTCGAAGACGGGCAGGCTTGCACTCGCCCATTCGCTTAACGGGGCCGGAGGAGTCCATTCGGAGTTCACCATCTATCGCGAAGGCGAGACTTCGTTTTATCTGGTTTCGGCAGGTGCGCTGCAGCGGCTCGATCACGACTTCCTGCGCAAGCGAATGCCGCGCGATGGCTCGGTTCAGATGGAAAATCTCACCAACGCCATGGGCGTGCTCGTGGTGGCGGGACCCAAGAGCCGGGAACTTCTCTCGCGAGTGTGCGGTGCCGATCTTTCCAATGACGCGTTTCGTTGGCTGACGGGACAAGACACGACGATCGGCCTGGCCCCGGCCCTTATGCTGCGCGTCAATTTTGTCGGTGAGCTTGGATGGGAGATCCATCACGGCATCGAGTATCAGAACCACATTTTTGATGCCTTGATGGCAGCCGGGCAGGATCTCGGCCTCAAACCCTTCGGCATCCGCGCCATGGATTCGATGCGGGTCGAAAAGTCGTACCGCATGGTGGGTGCGGAAATATCGATCGAGTACTCGGCCTACGAATCCGCACTTGATCGTTTTGTGCGGCCCGAGAAAGGCGATTTTGCCGGTAAGCAAGCCTTGGAGGCTTGGAAAAGAAGAGGCTTCAAGAACAGTTTCGCCACTCTCGAAGTGCGCGGACACAACGAAGCCGATCCGCTTGGCAACAATCCCATCTTTGTCGATGGTGAACTCGTTGGCCGGACGACAAGCGGCAATTTCGGTTTTCGTGTCGGCAAATCCTTGGCTCTTGCCATGGTTAGGCCGGATCTCGCGGATGTTGGGACAGAGCTGGAGCTTGATGTGTTGGGCACACGCTGCGCTGCTATCGTGCTTCCGGAAAGCCCCTATGATCCCGAAAACCAGCGCCTGCGCGCTTAATCAGACGACAGTTTCGCAGCGACGTATCATCTCGGAAACAACCTCATCGGGGTCGCGTTTCCACCAGTTACTGGCGGAGAAGATCTCGACCTCGACGAGGCCCTCGAAACCCGTGTTTTCGACCTCGGCACGAATCGCCGGGATATCGATGACGCCATCACCCATCATGCCGCGATCGAGCAGCAGGTCGGTTGTCGGGACCAGCCAATCGCAGACGTGAAAGGCCAGGAGCCGCTCCTTGCCGGCTCGCGCGATCTCGCGGTTGAGATAAGGGTCCCACCAAATGTGATAGACATCGGCGGCGATACCGATGCCGTCGCCGAGTTCGTCACAGAGATCATTGGCTTGCGCCATCGTGTTCACACAAGCGCGGTCGCCCGCATACATCGGATGCAAGGGCTCGATGGCAATCGGCATGTTGAGCGGTCGGGCATAGTCCAATGTTGCGGCAAGACCGTCACGTACCTGCTGCCGCGCTCCGGCGAGATCTTTCGAGCCGGAAGGCAGACCTCCGACCACCATGATTAGGCAAGCCGCATCAAGCGCAACTGCCTCATCGACCGCGCGCTTGTTGTCATCGAGGGCTGATTGGAGACCCGCGTCATCACCAGCCGTGAACATGCCGCCGCGGCACAAACCTGAGACTTTGAGCCCATGGCCTTTGATCATCCGCGCGGCTTCATCGACCCCGAGTGTGTGAAGCTTGTCTCGCCAAGGGGCAATGCCGCCCAACCGATGGCGTGCACAGCCCTCGATGGCAGATTTAAGGTCCCATTGCTCGCGCACGGTCGCCGTGTTGAGCGACACTCGCTCTCGAGGAACACCCATGCTTATCTTCCGACACCGCGGGTCGCCAGCACAGCCCGCATGCGCGACGCGGCACGCTCAGGATCGATCAAGAGGCCAGCCCGGTCGGCAAGGCGAAAGACATCGGCGAGATGCAAAGTCGAGCGCGCACTTTCTTGCCCGCCTACCATGGTGAAATGGTTTTGGTGGCCATTGAGGTAAGCCATCAAAACCACACCGGTTTTGTAGAACTGCGTCGGTGCCTTGAAAATATGACGTGACAAGGGAACAGTGGGGGCAAAGAAATCGTGGTAGCTCTTCTCATCGCCTGCCGCCAATGCCTGAAGTGCGGCGCTTGCCGCCGGTGCGATGGGATCGAAAATTCCCAACAAGGCGTCCGAATAACCTTCCTCATCACCTGCGATCAAGGCTGGATAGTTGAAATCGTCACCCGAATACATGCGCACGGCTTCCGGCAGACGCCGGCGCATGACGATTTCCTTCTCGTCATCCAGTAGAGAGACCTTGATACCGTCGACTTTGTGCACATTGTCTTGGATCATCGCCAAACATGTTTCCATGGCCTGGTAATGATCTTCATTGCCCCAATAGCCTTTGAGCGCTGGATCTAACTTTTCGCCGAGCCAATGTATG
>CAYPOV010000024.1:0-23085 GCA_964412385.1 uncultured Geminicoccaceae bacterium | reverse complement strand
AGGCGATCGAGAGCATCGAGAAAAAGATCATACACCCTGGCACTGGTGCTGCGGCCGGTAAGCTTGAGAAATTCATAAGCCGAAAAGCGTAGCTTGGGCTCGACATTGAGACCCCGCTCGATCCGATCGTTGATGATCGAGGCACAATAGATCAAAAGATCCTTGTCCCAGATCGTGGCGATGCCCTTATGGCCAGGCTGGATCTCGATACGCACAGCGCCATCGTCATAGACAAACGGCGTCGTCCTGGGCCTTTTGGTGAGCGCAAAGAACGGAAACTCCATGAGTGCCCGCTCATCCTTGACGGGGGCGTCGAGAATGGAATCGAGAAAGATGTCGACCTGTGCTTCGCTCATGGAGGCGGTCCCCAAGGGCTATGGCGCGCCCTCCCCTTCGCCGAACTCCCGGCACCACCCGATGCGGCCTGCGCGGAGCCGAAACCGTCATATTGCAAAAGGGTCCGTGAAGTGACGTTCATAATGTCGACCCTTGACACATTCGACTATGAGTTGTCACGCAAAAAATGGTCCGCGAAGTGACGTTCGTGGCTCGATGCGCGTCTCGAACGTGCCGGATTTGCAAGAGTTTGCCGCGCCCGGCGCCTGGCCTCTGGCCCTTCGGCCCGCCCTGCCCTAGGTTGCGCCAAAAGACAAGGCACCGGGGAAGGACGGGAATCTCGTGAAACTAATCGGTGACATTAATGGTTGAGAGTGGAGCAACGCGGAATCAGAATGTATCGATCGATGCATTCGACGCCATATTGGATGAGTGTGCCCCACTCGCCGTAGCTGTCTCGGGAGGCGTCGACAGCATGACCATTGCCTACCGGGCCCATCAAGTTCTGGGCTCGAAGGCCTCGATGTTCCACGCCGCCTCCCCTGCTGTCCCGGTTCGCGCCACGGCACGGGTTCGTCACTTCGCGGACGCTTTCGGTTGGGACCTCGTCGTTCTCGACGCCGGAGAGTTCGAGGATGATGATTATCTGGCGAACCCTGCGAACCGGTGTCTGTTCTGCAAGACCAATCTCTACGGCACGATAGCCCGTGAAACCGATCGGCAATTGGTTTCCGGTACCAATCTCGATGATCTCGACGATTTTCGGCCCGGATTGGAAGCGGCGAAAGCCCACAATGTGCGGCATCCTTTTGTCGAGGCCGGCATTGCGAAAAATGGCGTGCGTGCGCTTGCCCGAGCATTCGGGCTTGACGATCTGGCAGAGCTTCCCGCCGCACCATGCCTGTCGAGCCGGGTCGAAACCGGGATCGCGATCGATGCCGCCGCCCTTCCCCGTATCGATGCGGTCGAGGAGTTCCTGAGACGCGAGTTAGGACCCGAAACCGTGCGGTGCCGGATGCGGCGCAGTGGCGTTGTCATCGAATTGGATGAGGCGAGCCACGAGCGGCTAGATGACATAAGGCGCAGTGGCTTGCGGCGGGAAATTGCCGGTATCATGCAGCGGGCGGAGAGCGGGGTGGCGTTTGCGATTTATCGCCGGGGCAGTGCCTTCGTGCGTGTCGGTGGTTCCGGGTCGTGATCGAGGAGGAATTTCTCTTAGACTTTCAGCGCCAGAGCCGGCTGGGCTTTGACGAGGCGATATTTTGTCAGGGCAAACGCGTCGAGCAGATCGAGGGAATCCTGGCGAACGCAAAAGCCCGCGACTGCGGCTTATTGTTGACGCGGCTTCAGCCGACAGATCACGAATCGCTTTCGTTTTCCTGGAAACAAGACATCAACTATGATCCCTTATCGCACACAGGATTTTATGCCTGGAAGAATAGGGGAGAGATGGAGCCGCGCGTTGCCATTGTTTCCGCGGGCAGCACTGATGTGCCTGTCGCCCAGGAAGTGGCACGCACCCTCACCTATTATCATGTCGGCCACGAACGCTTTTTGGATGTTGGCGTCGCCGGCTTGTGGCGGATCTTGAGCAAGGCCGAACGTCTGCGGGAGTTCGACGTGGTCGTGGTGGCGGCCGGAATGGACGGTGCATTACCAAGCGTTGTTGGCGGGCTGGTTCCCGGTCTGGTCATTGCTGTCCCTACTTCGGTCGGCTACGGCGTGGCACGTGCCGGCGAGACAGCGCTCCGCACGGCGCTAGCGTCTTGCGCGCCGGGTGTGGTGGTCTGCAATATCGATAACGGTTACGGCGCAGCCTGTGCGGCGTTGCGTGCGCTGGGTGTCTCACGGTCGCGAGCGGCAGGCCGCAACTGACCTAAGTTCGGACGTCCGAACTCGCCCATCACCGGTTATCCACAAGAAATCAAGTTCGGACATCCGAACTTGATGATCCGTCCTTGACGTGTCACCTGCGACGTGTTGTGCAATCCGCCATTCCTTCATCTCTCACATGAGGCTGAACTGCCGAACGTATGACCAGCACGATCGCGGTCGTGAACCAGAAAGGCGGTGTCGGCAAGACCACAACGACAGTCAATCTTGCCTACGCCCTCGCCGGATTGGGCCGACGGGTTCTCGCCGTTGATACCGATCCACAAGCCAGCCTGACGTTCTATATGGGCTATGACGAGCGGGAGCTCGAAAAACGCCAGGCCACACTTTATCACATCGTCAATGGCGACAAGCCGGCACGAGATGTTGTTCAGGGCGATAATCCGTCGCTTCTCGCCTCCGGCATCTCGCTCGCCAAAGCTGATGCCGAGCTGATTTCCGAGCCGGGCGGCTCATGGGTGCTCCGGGAAGCGCTGTCGCCCATCGTCAAGGACTATGACTTTGTCCTGATCGACTGCCCACCGACCTTGACCATTCTCACAGTCAACGCCTTGGCCGCCGTGGATCGCGTCTTGATACCTGTGAAGACGGATCTTTTGTCGACGCTCGGAATTCCGCAGCTGCTCGATACCATCGCCAAGGTGCAGCGGCGTGCCAATCCGCAACTCCGTGTGCTCGGGATTCTGCCCACCATGTATAATCCGTCCTATGGGCATGACAGCGAGGTACTCAAGGAAATCGCCGATGCATTCGGCAAGTCGATGACGATTTTCGACGCGGTGCGGCGGAGTACGGCCTTCGACCGCGCGGCCGGGACCGGGGAACCGAGCGTTCTCCTGAACCCGGACATGCCCGGTGCCAAGTCTTACCAGAATCTCGCCAAACTGTTGATCGAGAAGGGCTCATGACAACGCGCCGCAAAAACGCCAACGCCCATGTTCACAAGCTGCTTGCCGATCGCGCCAGAGACCCGCTGTTCGATATAACCTCGGATTTGCCGCGGGTCATCGAGATCGATATCGAGAAAATCCTCCCCAATCCGGACCAGCCACGGCGGCAAATCGATCAGGGAAGCATTGCCGAGCTGGCACAATCCATCGCTCAGCACGGTCTCCTCCAACCGATCATCGTGAAGGAGGAGGGAGACAATTACATCCTCGTCGCCGGCCAGCGACGCATGCTGGCGCACCAACATTTAGGACGCGACCGCATCACGGCGTTGCTTACGACAGGCCGGCCGGACGAGTTGGCACTGATCGAGAACCTGCAGCGGCAAGATCTGCCGCCGCTTGATGAGGCTGAGGCTCTGGCGGCCCTTAAGGAGCGCTACGGCTACACGCAGGAGGAGCTGGCATCGGCGCTTGCCAAGGCCAAAAGCACGATCTCCGAACTCTTGTCGCTGAACACATTGCCAGGCACGCTCAAAAGCGAAATTCGCCAACGCAATGAGCCGATCTCCAAATCGCTCTTGATCGAGATCGCCAGGTTGGAAGACGAGCGGGCGCAGCTCGACCTTTGGGAACGGCTCGGCGGTATGAACCACATCACGGTTCGAGCCATTCGTGCCGCCAAGAGGCCAACCGCCAAGCGATCGACGGAGAACGGAACCAAGGCGGCAGCAACCGCCGTGAAGCAGCTTCTTACACGGCTCGAGAGTGCGGAACGAAGTGGTGCCATTTACGAGCCCCAGCTCCAGCAGATGCTGCTCCATTTGCGCGACCGCATCGATTCTCTCGTCGGGATAGACAATGCGGGAGCAAATCGAGTTCACGAAACAAACCATAAACAGGAATAAAAACCTTGCCCGAGGTTGTCATTTCACCCTCCATTCTCGCTTCAGACTTTGCCAAGCTCGGTGAAGAGGTGAGGGCAGTCGAAGCCGCTGGTGCGGATTGGATCCATCTCGATATCATGGACGGCGTGTTCGTTCCGAACATCAGCTACGGCCCCGAGATCATCAAATCGATACGCAAGCATTCAGACCTCCTTTTCGACTGCCATCTGATGGTGGAAGACCCCGATCGATACTTGGCGGACTATGCCGCAGCGGGTGCGGACCGTATCATAGTCCATAGCGAAGCCTGCCGGCATCTCGAGCGGACCCTGAGTGCCGTGGAAGCGCTCGGCAAAAAGGCAGGGATTGCTCTCAATCCCGCGACCTCCGAACATGTCCTGGACTATGTGTGGGATCGGATCGATCTCGTCTTGGTGATGACCGTCAATCCGGGCTTCGGCGGACAGCGGTTTCTCCATGCGACACTCGAGAAGATCCGTCGGATTCGTGCCGAAGCCGCACCGCGTGGCATCCATATCGAGGTCGATGGCGGAATCAACGCGGAGACGGCAAGCCTGGCATTTGAGGCGGGTGCCAATGCGTTCGTCGCCGGAACCTCGATTTTCAAGACAGAAGACTACGTGTCCGCCATCCGTGCGCTCAGGCCTGCAATCGCCGTCTAAGGGGGCCTGGCACGTTGCCGTGCGCAGCAACAGGCGATAGACCACATGCCGTAGCCTCGATGAGGGAGCCGCCCATGCGTGCCACGGTCATTCAAATGCAATCCGGCAATGACAAAGCGCAGAATCTCGAACAGGCGCAGACGCTGATCGAGAGCGCCGTGCGTGACGATCATCCGGATCTCTTGATGTTGCCGGAAGTCTTCGTGCTTCAGGGGGCCGGGCGCGAGGAAAGGCTCGCCAATGCGGAAAACTTGTCCGACGGAGATGAGGGCAGGGCAGGGGGGCCGGCCTATTCGCTGCTGCAGGAGCTGGCTCGCCGGCACGAAGTGATCATCCACGGTGGCAGTCTCTTCGAAACCGCACCTGACGAGGGCAAGGTCTACAATACGACCTTGGTGTTCGGCCGCGACGGCAACGAGCTTGCGCGCTATCGGAAAATCCACCTGTTCGACATGACTACACACGATGGCCAGGAATAACGCGAGTCGGACGGCATCGCCCGAGGCGAAGATCTCGTCACCTATCGAGCGGGTGATCACATCATCGGCTGCACGATCTGCTATGATGTCCGATTTCCCGAACTCTATCGGGAGCTTGCCAAGCGGGGGGCGACAGCGATTGCCGTTCCCGCGGCCTTCACCTACGCAACCGGTAAGGATCATTGGGAAACCTTGCTGCGCGCCCGTGCCATCGAGACCCAGAGTTTTGTAATGGCGGCAGCTCAGTGGGGCCAGTTCAAGACCCAAAAAGACACCCGCCAATGCTGGGGGCACGCCATGATAATCGATCCCTGGGGACGAGTGTTAGCGCAGTGCGAGGACGGCATCGGCTTTGCGACTGCGGATCTCGATCTCGCTGTTCTCGACCGTGTCCGAACCGGGCTTCCGAGCCACCGGCATCACGTGCTCGACATTGAGTCGGTTACGCAGGCCTCAGTGTGAAAGCCAGCATCAGCACGGCAACAGCGGCGATCCAGGAGCCGAGAACGCGGAGAGCAATTCGGGGCCAGCTTGGCACGCGCGCCGATATCCATTCGGCCAATGCCGAGCACAGGAACACCAGCACCGCGGCCGCACCAAGCCCGGTTGCCAAATAGTTGAGTTGAAACTCTAAGCTCCCCGGTGCCGGCATCATCAAAACGCCGAGGATGATCCCGAAAAGTATCGACGCTGTGACAGTGACGATACCCGGCAACACATAGCCTATCGCAATCAGCAATCCGAACGCCAACGCGCACGACAGTGTGATCCAATCGTTGAGAAACAGCCTTGGATCGAGCGTGGCCCAGGCGAGGCCGAGGATCACCCCGACAACGAGACCCAGCAAGCGCCGAGTTCGCGAAACATCCATCTGGCCGCCTGCGAAAAGGCCGAACGCGATGATGGCGATCGCCTGCTCGAGCCAGGCATAGGAGGGCGTCGCTGCCGCGGACGTCCCGTCAAGCGACGGAACGTCAAAATGGGCAAGGGCGACTGTCGGGATACTGGCGAGGAGGTAGCATGTGAGGCTCCAAGCACCGGGCCTCACCCTACGTTCCACGAAGGTTGACTTAGACGAACGAGAATAAGAACGCGATGCCGGCAACGGCGACGGCAGCACCTCCCGCGCGCACGGCATAGTCCCCACCCGGCACGCGAACCAAGAGACCGATGGCAATGCCGAGGAGGTGGAGGAGACCCGTGGCGATGACAAAGCCGATGGAATAGGCGAGGGGGCTTGTCGCCGTTGGCAGCTCCGTGCCATGCGCATGGCCGTGGAAGATCGCAAAGGCGCCAACAACGACGGCCGCCATCCAAAGCGGTGCACGTACCGCCATGACGATGAGAAGTCCCAGAACAATGGAGGAGGCGGCAATCCCGAACTCAACGGCTGGAAGCGGCACGCCGACGACGCCAAGGGCGCCGCCGATTGCCATGACGAGCGGAAAGGCGATCGGCAAGATCCAGATCGCTGGAGCCCCAAGAAAAGCACCCCAAAGTCCCACGGCGACCATGGCGACGACATGATCCCAGCCGAAGATCGGATGGGTGAACCCCGTCATGAACCCGCCGGAGAAACCGGCGTGTGGCTCGCCTGTGTGCGCGAGTGCGGGTATGCTCAGGGCAACCAGCATGCATAGTGTGAAGAACGATGATTTGCTGATTTCGCTCATAGTCATCCGAAGAGGCTCCAATCCGGTCTCGATTTCGACATTCTAAGCTGGTCTACGTCTTGCTGTCATGAAACAGATGCGATCAATCAGCATGGATCTTCAGCATCCCTTGCGGATGCCAGGCGAATATGAATCTCACGCGGGATGCTGGATGATCTGGCCCGAACGGTCCGATAATTGGCGAGACGCCGCGGTCCCGGCCCAACGCGCATTCGCGGAGGTCGCCCATGCGATTTCGGCATCGGAGCCCGTGACTATGATCGTCAGCCCTAGACAGTTCCAGAACGCGCGCTCGGTCTTGGGCTCGGACATTCGCTTGGTTGAATTGGTCACCGATGATGCTTGGGCGCGCGATACCGGAGCGACCTTCGTGTTCGACGCAATGCAGCGTTTGGCTGCTCTCGATTGGCGCTTCAATGCCTGGGGCGGGCTTTATCGGGACTATGCCCAAGACCAGCGTGTCGCAGCATTGATGGCTGCTCAGGATCAAAGCCCGGTCTTCGATGTCCCGATCGTTTTGGTAGGAGGAGCGATCTGCAGTGACGGTTGTGGAACGATCATCACGACCAAGTCCTGCGTGTTCGACGACAAGCGCAATCCGAACCTCACGCTCGGGCAAGTCGAGACCATTTTCCAAGATTACTTGGGCGCCCGGACGATCTTGTGGATTGATGAAGGTGTGCCGTTCGATGAGACCGGCGGCCATATCGACAATCTCTTGGCCTTTACCAAGCCGGGCGAGATCGTTTTGAGCTGGTGCAATGATCAAAACGATCCGCATCGGGAGGTGTCGTTGCAAGCAGAAGATGCGCTCAGATCCGCCGGGGACGCCCGTGGGAGGCCAATTGCTGTCCGAAGGCTTCCTATGCCAGGTCCGCTGTTTCTTGCGTCTCACGAGGCTCAGGGGCTCGCTCAAGCACACTCCGGCGGCTATGCGCGCAAAGCAGGCGATCGGCTGGCGGCATCCTATGCGAATTTTTATGTCGCCAATGACCGCGTGATCATGCCGTTGCTCGATCCCCGAACAGATGCGGAAGCACAGGCCGTTCTCGCAAACTGCTTTCCCGGCCGGCAGGTCATCGCAATCCCAAGCCGAGAGATCCTGTTAGGCGGCGGTAATATTCACTGTATCACGCAGCAGGTTCCGGCACCAAACTGACAAGGACCCACAAACAATTCGGGGCCCCGAAGGACCCCGAACCACACTGTGACGTTGTTTGGCTCTTAGCGCTTGCGGATTTCCACGCGGCGATTGAGGGCCCGGCCCTCTTCGGTCTCATTGGAGGCCACTGGCTTCTCTTCGCCGATGCCCTGAACGACCATGCGGTCGGCGGTAACACCCTGGGCCTCGAGATAGCTTGCAACCGAATTTGAACGACGCTCGGAGAGGCCGAGATTGTACTGCTCTGTGCCGATGCTGTCCGTGAAGCCCCACACGAGCAACAGCTCGTTAGAGTTGTCGACGAGAATGTTGGCCACGGTATCAAGCTCTGCATCGAACTCGGGCTTGATGTTGGACTTGTCGAAGTCGAAGAGAACGTCGGCCGACAACACGATGGTTTCGCCGAAGGCGGCAACTTGGACGTTCTCGACTTCGTCCATGGCCCGCTCGAAGCTGGCTTTACAAACCTCAATGTCGTCGGGCTGACGGTTCTCGGCCTGCTGCTCGATCCAGCAGTTATAGGCACACACAGCGGCCGCCATATTTTCGGGGTCGTCGTTCTGCTTGCCCTCTTCGAAGGCGGCGAGATAACGCTGGCGGGCCTCGGTCAGCTCGGCAACACTGTCTTGTGGAAGATTGCGCGGCTGAAGATCGGGTGTGTTGATAGGCTCGGGCTCGACGACGCCTTGGGTGGCGCCTTGAATGGCGGCACGCGCATGGAACTGGGTCGACTGCCAGTCTTGCATCCGATTGAATTCGAAATCGGCAAACTGCAAGCACTGCTCATAGAGTGCCTGATTGAACGGATCGCTTGTTGGCGTCGTGTTGCTCGCTTGCTGAAACGCCCGTTCCGCGTCCATTTGCGCACAGCCTGCAATCAGCGCTGTCATCGATACGACCGCAATCGCCGAGGAGCTCATTCTCATCTCTGTTTCCCTCTTCTTGAGAACCTATCTGTTCTCGTGGCGACACTTGCTTATCGGGGATCGAGTCTGCAACGCCGTCACGACTTTGACGAGTCCTGATTTAGAACTAATGCCCGTTTAGCTGCGGGACAAAATCATTTCGATCCGTATTTTACGTGCACCTGTGTAGATTCTGCAAGACTGTGGCCTGGACCACACAGCTTTGTTTCAGAGATTGTTCTTTCGGCTGCGATTCAGGTCACCGCTACGGTTCGTCACATATGGTCCAACGGTCGTGACAGTGCCGTATATGGGCGTGTGGGGGACGTTATCCTGTTGGCTAACGTGATGTACCCGTAATACAGGTGCGAAGATGTTAGAAAGCTTGAACGCGGTTGATCTGGCCCGCGTGCAGTTCGCCTTCACGGTCGCGTTTCACATTATCTTTCCGGCTATTTCAATAGGATTGGCGAGTTATCTTGCGGTCCTTGAAGGCCTGTCACTTGCAACCGGCCGCGACGTCTACATGCGGCTCTACAAGTACTGGATCAAAATCTTCGCCGTGACATTCGGCATGGGTGTCGTATCCGGTATCGTCATGAGCTACCAATTCGGCACGAATTGGAGCGTCTTTTCGGACAAGACGGGCCCCATTCTCGGACCGCTGATGGGTTACGAAGTTCTCTCAGCGTTCTTCTTAGAGGCCGGATTTCTTGGCGTGATGCTGTTCGGCATGAACCGTGTCGGGAAGCGCCTGCATTTTCTTGCGACGGTGATGGTCGCTTTCGGCACGGCCTTCTCGGCGTTCTGGATACTTTCTGTGAATTCCTGGATGCAGACGCCCGCAGGCTTCAGCATCAACGAAGTCGGCCAGTTCGTGCCCGAGGATTGGTGGGCGATTATCTTTAACCCGTCATTTCCCTATCGCCTCGTCCACATGGTTTTGGCAGCCTATCTTTCGACCGCGTTCGTCGTCGGTGCCGTTGGCGCCTATCATCTCTTGAAGGATCGCAAGAATGAGGCGGCTCGGGTGATGTTTTCAATGGCGATGTGGATGGCTGCGATCGTCGCACCCATTCAGATGGTCGCCGGAGACTTGCACGGCCTCAACACACTTGAGCACCAACCGGCCAAGATCGCTGCCATGGAAGGGCATTTTGAGACGGAAAGCTCGGCACCTCTCTTGTTGTTCGGCATGCCCGATATGGAGGCCGGTGAGACCAAATACGCTATCGGCATTCCCTATCTTGGAAGCCTTATCCTCACACACTCGCTCACCGGCGAGGTGCCGGGACTCAACGAATTTCCGAGAGAGGATTGGCCCAACGCTGCGATCGTCTTCTGGAGCTTCAGGATTATGGTCGGCATGGGGCTGATCATGGCGGCGATGGGTTTCTTCAGCCTGTATCTGCGCTGGAAGCACAAGCTTTACGAGACGACGCTGTTCCAGCGGATCGCCGTGATGTGCGGTCCGATCGGGATCATCGCCATCCTGGCAGGTTGGGTGACCACCGAGGTCGGACGGCAACCCTTTACGGTCTATGGTCTCCTGCGCACGGTCGATTCGGCCTCGCCGATCGGGGCTCCGGCCGTCGCCGCATCGCTCCTGGCTTTTGTCGTGGTCTACTTCATCGTCTTCGGCATCGGCGTTTGGTATCTTTTGCGGATGATGAGCCGAGCACCCGCTCCGCTCGAGCCTGATGTTGATCCTGATCGGCCGGTTCGCACTGCTGGGATCACGCAGCCTCAGAAGATAACCACCGGAAGCAGCTCTCCCTTGCCGGCAGAGTAGGAGAGGGATGATGGAACTCGATCTTCCGTTGATCTGGGCCGTGCTGATTGCGGTTGCCGTTCTCGCCTATGTCATTCTCGACGGCTTCGACCTCGGCATCGGTATCCTCTTTCCCTGGGCCAAGACCGAGGCAGAAAGGGAGACCATGATCAACGCCATTGCCCCGGTTTGGGATGGCAACGAAACCTGGTTGATCCTCGGAGGCGGCGGCTTGTTCGCCGCCTTCCCGCTGGCTTACAGCATCCTCATGCCAGCCCTCTACGCACCACTGATCGCGATGCTGCTGGGCCTGATCTTCCGTGGCGGCGCCTTTGAGTTCCGCTTTCATAGTGGCGGGCATCGAAAGTATTGGGATGTTGGTTTTGCGGTTGGTTCGGTCGTAGCGACGTTCTGCCAAGGTCTGGCGCTTGGGACGTTTGTTCAAGGTGTTACGGTCGTCGATCGTGCTTATGGAGGGGGCTGGTATGATTGGCTCTCACCATTCACCATCCTCACCGGCCTGTCGCTGGTCGTGGGCTACGGCCTCCTGGGCGCATGCTGGCTCATTCTCAAGACCGACGGCGCCATCCAGGAGCGTTGCTATATGCATGCCCGGCGGCTCGGTCTAGCCTTGGTTGCTCTGATCGTCGTCGTCAGCATCTGGACGCCGTTTCTCGATTCGGATGTCCAGACCCGCTGGTTCTCCTGGCCGAACATGCTGTTTTACGCGCCCGTGCCGCTTCTCGTCGCTGCCGGTGCGTACGGTCTTTATTGGTCGATCACCGAAAAGCGTGAGAATTGGCCGTTTCCTCTGGCTTTAGGATTGTTCATTCTTTCCTATACCGGGCTCGGGATCAGCATCTATCCGAACATTGTGCCCCATAGCGTAACTATTGCCGAGGCGGCGGCACCGGATTCGAGCCTCAGTTTCCTTCTGGTAGGCGTTGCCATCCTGCTTCCGCTCGTAATCGCCTACACCAGTTACGCCTATTGGATTTTTCGCGGCAAAGTCGATCCTCAAGCAGGTTATCACTGATGGTAATTGACAAACTCAATCCAGGCTTGCGCAAGACCTTGTGGTTTGTTGCACTTTGGATCGTCGGCGTAGCGGTTCTCGGCGTGATTGCTTACGGCATCCGCTTGGGACTAGGTCTTTGATACGAACGATCGTTCTTGGCTCCGCCTTGCTTGTCTTAATGGCGTCACCGGCCGGTGCCTGCGGTCCGCAAACGCCTTGCGACGTTCAATCGGGCACCTTCGGCTGGCAATGCCAGAGGATGTCAGTGGCAGTACACCGGTTGTTCTCTGGTTTCATGGAGCGAACGGGACCGGCGCCGGCGTCTTGTGCAATGACAGTTTGATCGAGTCCTTTTTCGATCGGAACTTTGCGTTGGCGGCACTCGACGGGCTCCTCATGCCCTGCCGGGATTGGACCAATTGGGCACTTCGGGACGGTCGTGAGCCCTGGCGTGACGAATTGGCGTTCACGCTGGACGTGCTCGATGACCTGGATGAACGCCTAGGCATTGATCGCGATCGCATCCTCGTCGCCGGGTTTTCGCGCGGCGACTCACTGGTTTGGGAATTCGCCTGCCATCATCCCGAGTATTTCACCGCATTCGCGCCGTTTGCGGGTGCCTTTTGGCGACCGCATCCAACGTAATGCGAGGCGGGGCCGGTTGACCTCTTTCACACACACGGCTTTCCGGATGGAACGGTGCCGCTAGAGGGACGACCGCTGCGTAATGGCATGGCTCAAGGCGACGTCTTCGAAGGTCTGGCGCTGTTGCGGGATACTAATCAATGCAGCACAGATCGGGCCGATCAGCACACGGTCACCGAACGCTTCTGGTGTAAGGCGTGGACGCAACGCGAAGGCGGTACCGAACTCGAACTCTGCCTTTACAGCGGCGGACACGGTACGCCTCAAGGGTGGAGCTAACTCGCATCAACTTGGTTCGACGAGATTCTACTCCGCCGCAGCGCGGATCGCTGAACCGATGAGCGAAGGTGTCGCGACCGCGCTCGACAGCACCCGTTCGTCGACCTCGGAAAACTTGGCGCAGCCGAGCTGGCCCATCGCGCGAGCCATGCTTGTTTCGATGAGTTCAAAGGCATGCGCGCAGCCTTCTTCACCACCGGCTGCCGCTCCATAGGCAAAGGCGCGTCCAAGAAACACGAAACTCGCACCCAGCGCTTTAGCACGGACAATGTCGTTGCCGCGGCGCACACCGCCGTCGAGCAAGACGGGCACGCGGCCGTCGACAGCCTTGGCGATCCCCGGGAGAGCGGCAACCGCGGCAGGAGCGTAGTCCGCCTGACGGCCGCCATGATTGGAGACCTGGATGCCGTCGATGTCGAGTTCGACGGCTTGAACAGCGTCTTCGGGGTGAAGGATGCCCTTGACCACAAGCGGACCCTTCCAGCGATCGCGAAGTTTCTTGAGCTCATCCCAATCGAAGCTGCTGCTGATCAGCCGTGCTTGAAAATCGGCGTGATTG
Organism: uncultured Geminicoccaceae bacterium; assembly: GCA_964412385.1. Lineage (GTDB taxonomy): Bacteria > Pseudomonadota > Alphaproteobacteria > Geminicoccales > Geminicoccaceae > JBGSYN01. The sequence goes on along the minus strand of CAYPOV010000024.1, from coordinate 9,908 downwards.
TGGCTCGCAGCCTCGAGCGACGTGCCCTTGAGATTGGCATAGCCCGGAGAGCCCGCCTGCCAGGTCAGTAGGGACCACCGGGGATGAAGGATGAGGCTCAAGAGAATGCGGGGAGTTATCTGAAACGGCACAACGAGGCCGTTTCGAATGTCGCGATCGCGCTTGCTTGCCTTGGGAATATCGACGGTGACAACGAGCACCTCGACGCCGGCTGCCTCGGCACGGCCGAGGAGCATTTCCCGGATCTCTATATCCTGGGTCATATAGGACTGAAACCACATATGACCGTCGCAGGCTTCGGCCATCGGCTCAATCGGCGTCGAGGAATTGCCGCTCAGGCACAAGGGCATGCGTTTTTGAGCAGCAAGCCTCGCCATTGCAAGATCGCTCCCAGGCCAGGCGAGATTGAGGGCTCCGACGGGCGACATGCCGAACGGCACAGCGTAGGACTTGTTGAAGATCTCGACCTCATGGTCGATCACCGACATGTCGCGCAGATAGCGCGGCACCATCTCGATCTGATCGAACGCAGCTTCATTCTTGCGGAGGTTGTTTTCGTCTTCGGCCCCGCCATCGATGAAATCGAAGGCGAACCGCGGCAACCGCCATTTTGCAATGCTTCGCAAATCCGCGATTGAAGCGACACGAGCCAAGTTAGCCATCGCTCTCCATCCTCCTTGATCCGACTATTAAGACCACCGGGTCCTCTAGGTGGCCACGCTCGATACACATGAAAGGCAATATTCGCGACATTATTCCACAATCTCTATCCGACTTTTCGGTAACTAGATTGTCTAGTCAACACATGGGGAGGAGACCATGGCAGAGATTGTTACCGGAACGCTAAGTCATGGGGAGCTAGGTCAGCTCGGCAGTTGGCTGGAGAATCTGGCCGGCTCGAATAGTGAGTCCGCCGATGGCATTCTGCCATGGTTGCCGTCGTTTGCCGATCTCGTCGAGAAGCAGGCGGTTCCGCCTGAGGCGATTGTTCCGGTGCCACCCAAGCTCCTGACCGGGCTTGGCGTCGACGTGACCTACAGCTTATTCGATGCCGTGGCCAACGAAGCTATCAAAACGCCGAGGACGGCAGCTTTTGGGATATTGAGACCGATATTCCCATCACCGGCGCTGCACCCCTCGGTTCGCAATATTCCGTGGGCGAAGTCGGTATAGGCGAGCATTATGGCTTCTTCCTGCTGAAAAACTGGTTCGCCCAAAACGCGATCATTCAAGCTCAGGGAAGCAATCTTGGCCCGTTGGCACTGATCGATCCGAAAACAGGACAGCCCGGAACAATCGACAGCTAGCGGCCGCTCAAGCTTGCGCTGGATCAGGGCGGCGGCGAATACGAGCTTCTTGATGGGCTCGTCTTCCACGCCGCAAGCTATGATCACGGCAACGGCAACCCGCTCAATGTGGGCGGTGATCTCCAAGCCATCTTCGGTCAGCGCCCTTCGGGCGGCTATGGCCTAGTTTCAAGGACATCGTTCAAAACAATGCCGATCGCGACTTCAATGATTTGGCAATCGTCATCGATCATTCTCCCATCTACAATCCCCTCCATCCCGATATCGGAACCCAGATCTTTTCCTTCGACGGTCAGGGATTTGACGATCTGACCGCCCAAATCGACCGCGGCTTCGACGATCCCATGAACCGCTACGCGTGGGCTTCAGCGGTCCACTAGGACGATCTCTACATTTCCACCTGGAATCTTCAGGTCAATTATCCGGCGGCAATCGTGCTGCATTTGGAGTTTGCGACCGGGGAGGATATTCCACTCGATTTGGGTCCGATCCTGATCTCCGAGGGGGCGCAGATAAGGCGATGGGACGGCAGTGATTGGAGTCAGGTAGCGGCCCAGGACTGACACCGGATCTTGATTCGGGTGATACCGGGTTGCGATCCATGGAATCCGTCGGCGATTACCTCTTTGCCGGCTCAACGAGTGGCTCGTTTCTCGAATTGAACACGGGCAGTGGCAATACCGTCAAGCTGTTCAAATCATCGGACGGCGACGACTGGACGCGAGTTCCGGGCGGGCACTGGCAAACTCTCCGGCACGGCGACCTTGTTTCGAAGCGATGATCCACTCGACCCGACGAGCTGGGAGCTCATCACACCCGACGCGTTGGGCTTTCCGGAAACCAACTATTTTGGGCTTTCGAGGCCGCAGGCAGTCAACTCTTCACCGGCAAATTCAGCGGCCTCACCAATGTGGCACAGCTTTGGCAAACCGAGGACGGCTCGAACTGGCAGCAAATCCCGCTAGAGAATGTCGTCGATCATCATACATACGGATCGCGGACAACGACCGAGTATGACGGCGATCTGACTATTGGAACGGCGTCGAGTTGGCTGTTGCCGGATTTCACCTCGCCCCCCTCTACCGATTTTCCTACCGATTTTGCTGTAATTGACATGGCGCTCAGTGAGATCGATCTGGCGAGCCTGCCACTTCCCCACCTCGACAATCTCACACAGGGTTTCGCCCAAAGAGTGGAGCCGGATCTCGCATTCGAGGCCCGCTCGATCATTGCCGATTTGCCGGCCGTGCTCGATGGGTGGATGGAGGGCGGCGAAGCCGTCTGAAATCCTGCGTTTCTCAGGACTTGTTCTGCTGGTCTTCTGAGAGCACGTCCGAGAACTCAGCCGCAGCGTCGATTACGGCTTGGCGCAGTTCGAGGCGGCGTGATTCAGGATAATCAGCAAGATAGGCAATGCTCATTGCTGCGATCGTCATGCCCTTGCTGTCCTCGATTGGTGCTGCCACCGCTCTAACACTTTTCTGGTACTCTCCGCGATCTTCCGCCCAACCTTGGGCTTCCACTTGGGCGAGTTCAGCATCGATATCGCCAATGTCGGTAAGGGTTGTATCACTGAAGCGCGTGAGTGAATTCATGAGGATGCGATAGCGATCGCTGCGCGGCATCGATGCGAAGAGAACCTTGCTCGCGGCACCTGCATGGATTGGATAATGTTGGCCGATCTGTGGCACGAGCGAGAAGGGATTCTTGCCATTGGCGGCTGCCACGCAGAGGGCTCGATCGGCATCGAGGACAGACAGTTTGCTGAGTTCGCCGGTTTTGGCGCTTAGCCGGTCCAGATGGGACCGCGCTAGCTGTAGAAGCCGTTTCGATCCCAGCCGCTCGCGAACTTTATCGGCGATGCCGAGAAAACCCGTACCCAAGACGTAGCGCCCGTAACCATTGCCTCGGGCAACCAATCGGTGCGCTTCGAGCGAATTGAGGAGACGGTACACGGTCGAGCGCGGCAGCCCCGAATGCTCGGTCAGTTCCGCGAGGCTGACGCCATCATCACGGACACTCATCACCGCCAAAAGATCCATCATGCGGTCGATAGCCGGCACACGATGATTAAGATTCGCCCGCACGATCGGTCTCGTCTCTCTTACTTGACACTTCAGGCGCAAGGACCCTAAAGTTCAATTACTAACTTCGCAAGTTTCAAATACGGCACTGTCGAAGCAGCGCGTGTGGAGAGAGCACAAAAACCGCATCGACAAAAGCCTGTGCAAGGGAGGTATTATGAGGTTTGCAATTGCCCTCGAATCCGAGGTCAATGAGAAATGGCACCACTCGAAGCAAATGGGCCTTGAGGATGCGGTAGCGATTTCGCATCCGGGGAGTGACCGAGCGCTCTGGGACTACGCTTTCTGTGCGCGCTTGAAGAAACTCTATGAGGACTTCGGTCTCAATCTATCGGTCATCGAAGGCTGGTTGCCGATGGATGAGATCAAGCGCGGCACGGCCGAGCGGGAAGCCGAGCTTGAGCGTGTGCTCAAGGCGATCGAGAATCTGGGAACCCTCGAGATCCCGGTGCTGTGCTACAATTGGATGGCGTTTTTCAATTGGTTCCGCACATCGGTGACAACCCGGACCCGTGGCGGTGCCTTGACCTCGAGCTTCGAGCTTGGATTGGTTGAGAACGCCCCCGAAAGCCGGAATTTGCGGATTTCAGAAGAGCAGCTCTGGGACAATTTCAAATGGTTCATCGAGCGGGCTGTCCCGGTTGCCGAAAAGGCCGGCGTTAAGCTCGCTTTGCATCCTGACGATCCCCCACGTTCGCCGGTCATGGGCGTGCCCAGGCTGTTTCGCAATGTCGAGAATTTTGATCGAGCACTCGGCATGATCGAAAGCGAGGCCAACGGCATCTGCTTTTGCCAGGGCAATTTCGCGGCCATGGGTGTCGATGTTCCGGCAACGATCAAGCATTTCGGCAAGGATGTCATGCATTTCGTCCATTTCCGGGACGTCGAAGGCGATGCCGATAATTTCACGGAAACCTTCCATGATTGCGGCAAGACCGACATGTTTCAGGCGATGTTGGCCTATCGCGACATCGGCTATGAGGGGGTGATGCGTCCGGACCATGCGCCGGCCATGGAGGGTGACCCGAATATCAAGCCCGGCTACGAGGCGAGGGGGCGGCTCTTCGCCATCGGCTACATGATCGGGCTGCGCGAAGGGGTCGACACGTATCGACGCGCCAACGCAACCTAGCGCTATCGAGGTTCGACGCCATGGCTGTCGGCAACATCTCCAAAAATGACATGGCAACCGTTGCGCCTCAAAGGTCCGGCTTCGGCGCCTGGCTCGATACGCGCGATGCCTACCTCTTCCTGGCTCCAGCCCTGGTCGTCCTTGCCTGTTTCGTCGCTTATCCGTTCTTCGACGGGATTGCCACGAGCTTAACGGATCGCGGTGTTGCCCGGCCCGGCAATTTCACCGGAACGGAAAATTTCACGGAACTCTTTCAGGACGAGATCTACGGCATAGCCCTTCGCAATTCGGTACTGCTGACCGCCTCGGCGGTCGGGCTGAAGTTTCTCCTGGGAATCATCGCCGCTGTCGTATTGGCCCAGCGCTTTCCGATCCGCGGTATCATCAGGGCGCTGATCTTTTTGCCCTGGGCCGTGCCGGGCCTGATTGCCGCGTTGAGTTGGAAGTGGCTCTACGACGAACTCAACGGCATCTTCAATTTGGCATTAGTGCTCTCGGGCCTTACTTCCGACATCGTTTATTGGCTTTCCGATCCCGATGTGGCCTTGGCCTCGATTACGATTGCCATGGTATGGCACGGGCTTCCATTTTATGTGATGATGTTCCTTGCAGGTCTCGCGGCCATACCCAGCGAGCTCTACGAGGCCGCTGCGATCGACGGTGCCAACACTTGGCAGCGCTTTTGGAGAATTACGCTGCCCGGTCTCAAGGACGTCATTGCCATCACGCTGATGCTCTCGGCCATTTGGACCTTCAACTCCTTCCACATGGTGTTCATCTTAACCAATGGCGGGCCGGCCAATCGCACGCAGATCCTTCCGACATTGGCCTATGAGTACGGGATCCGCCGAAGCGAGTTGGGCCTCGGTGCGGCCGTCATGGTCTCGGTGATCCCGGTGTTCTTGATCATCATCTATTTTCTCACACGGCGCATGCTCAAGGAACAGGCCAATGGTTGAGAGCATGCAAAGCCGGATGATCAAGCGCATCCTGACGGGTCTCGGCGTGCTCTTTTTTCTCTTTTGGTCGCTCTTTCCGATCTATTGGGTGCTGGTGACGGCGCTCAAGGGAAGCCAGGAAATTTACGCCTTTCCGCCGACATTCTGGCCGGAAGCCGTGACCTTCGAGAATTTCGATGCGATCCTCTTCAAGAGCGACTTTCCGCTGTTCATCCGTAACAGCATGATCGTTGCGGTCTCGGTGACGCTGCTCTCGACGATCGTGGCTGCACTCGCCGCCTATCCAATCGCCAGGCTTCGCTTCAGCGGCCGTGCCTGGGTGGCGCGCTCGATCGTCGTCTCCTATCTTTTGCCGCCGTCCTTGCTCTTCATTCCGCTCTTCGTCGTGTTGCAGCGCATGGGTCTCGTCGACACCAAGACGGGGCTCGTGCTCGCCTATTTGAGCTTCACCGTGCCATTCTGTGCTTGGATGCTGATCGGTTATTTCCGCACGATTCCGGTCGAGCTCGACGAATCGGCGAGGATCGATGGTGCGTCGCGGCTGCAGACCTTGCGGCATGTGGTGATTCCAGTCGCCCTTCCGGGGCTCTCCGTCGTGGCGCTCTTCGCCTTCACCCACGCTTGGAACGAATTCCTTTATGCCCTCGTCTATGTCTACAGCAACTCCGCCAAGACATTCACGGCTGGCCTTACCAGCCTGATTATGGGCGACGTCTTTGTTTGGGGGCAGCTCATGGCGGCATCGATCATCGCCATCATCCCCATACTCCTGATCTACCTGGTAGCGCAGCGCTATCTTGTAGAAGGCCTGGCGGCAGGCAGCGTTAAGCAATGAAGCCGCCAACCACCAACCCTCTCGAGGAGGCACAATAATGCGCAAAACCCCTTGGCTCGTGAGCACCGCTCTTGCGGCTCTGCTTGCGGGACCGGCCATGGCGGCCGATTTCACGGTCTGGGGAATCCAGACATTCAATCCTGCCGCCGATGAATATATTGGCGAGCAAGTCGAGGCATTCGGCGAGGAAAACGGCGTTGATGCCGAATATGTCGTGGTACCCGCCAACGTACTCAACGAGAATCTCGCAGCCGCGTTCGAAGGCGGAGCGCCGCCCGATGCCTTCATGACCGTGGGCCAGCAAATACAATACTATATCAACCAGGATCTCCTGGTGCCCGTGCCCGACGTCATCGAAAAGATGCGCGCTGTCGAAGGTGGCATCTATGAGAATGTCGTCATTCAGGGCAAGCAAGGTGATGTCATTTATGCATCGCCCATCGAGATCGATGTGAGCCCGATGTATGCGCGCACCGATCTGCTCGAAGACGTAGGCCACGGCTTGCCGCAGACCTGGGAAGAGTTCCGCGCCGCTGCCAAGGCGATCAAGGAGGCCAATCCTCTGATCCAGGCGGCGGGCATTGCTGTCAGCCCGGCCAATGACAGTGAAGGCAATATCCGCCAGATCATTTGGTCTTTCGGTGGTGCGCTCTATGCCGAAGACGGCAAGACCGTTACCTTCGACAGTCCCGAGACCCGGGCGGCTTATCAATTCATCGCCGATTTGTTCTTCGAGGACGGCTCGTTGCCGCGCAGTGCTTTGACATGGGACGATGCCGGCAACAACACGGCCTATCAGTCCGGGCGCGCCGCGTTCGTCATGAATCCGCCCAGCATCTTCGCCTGGCTTCAGGAAAATGATCAGGAGTTGCTGGACAATACCCAACTCATTCCGATCCCTGCAGGTCCTGGGGAGAAGGGTCGGAGTGCCGGTTCCGTCGGTGCTTGGGTCTGGGCGGTCCCCAAAGATGGCGACAGCGAGCTTGGCAAAGCCTGGCTCGAGTTTTTCTATGAGCCCGATCGCTATCAGGAAGTGATCGCCAGGGTGGGAGGCCGCTGGGTGCCGATTTATCCTGCGATGATCACCATGCCGACCTTCGCCGACGTGCCGCAGTATGAATATTTCGGGGACATGGCCGCCAACGGCATCGTCGCGGGCTATCAAGGACCGCCGACCGGTCTCACCGGCGATGTCTTCAATGCCAAGATCGTCTCGACCGTCGCCCAGAAGATCCTCGTCGACGGTGACAGCGTCGAAGAGGCTGTCACTTGGGGCCAGGCCGAGATGGAAAAACTCGCCGAAAAGCACCAATAGGCTCGTCGATTGACCTCAACCCGGGATACCCTGTGATCCCGGGTTGTTCCCCGTCCAGGGAGCGGTCCGACAAATCTCCGGAGCGTTTCTGATCTAATCGGCATCCATATCCATTCCGACGCTTGCCGGGATGGCATGTGGTTCGTTTGATTTCGCCCGTTGCATGTGATGGGCGATTCGCCAGAGATGATATGAGACACGATGGAGCCAGCGAATACCCTCGAGCCGTGCTAGAGTGGTGTGGGCATCGATACGTTGCGCCGCCGCGTCCTCCACGGTACGGGCCCGGTAGCTGTCTCGTTGTGCGCGCAAAATGTGTCGGACGCGATCGAGACGCGCCTCGAATTGGCCGTAATCACGGTTGACAGCGGTTTGCTGGGCCGTGCTGGCGACGATGCCGGCAAGCCGTCTTAGGCGAGGCTCCAAAAGAAGTGCATTCACGCGCTTGTCTTCCTGACAACGTTGGTGAAGCCTCGCCAGATGGTCGAGGGCGTGTCGAGCGGCCAGGTGGCGTCGATGGTCAAAGGGCTCATCGACAGCCGTGCGGACCTGTTCGAGATAGTTGCCAACGGCATCAATTCCGCCCGCGAGTTGGGTCATTTGGGTCTCAACTGTGCGGCGGTCAGGCTCAGTGCCAAGCAAAATGTTGACCGTGCTGAATGCCGTTTTCGTAACTTCGTCGAGCGTAGCGCACACAGCGTCGATTGCGGCTGCGGGTTCGGCGAGGAGCTTGCGGTCAAGATAGCGGAGAAACGGCGTCTCGCGTTCCGGAACAAGCCATTCGATAAGACGTGCGAATGGTGTGGCGAAGGGGAGAATGGCGACAACGCCGAGCGCGTTGAAAAAGGTATGAAACGCTACCAGGGCGAGCTGCGCGTCACCGGCGCCACCGCCCAGTCCTCCCGCAATTCTGGCAAATGGCGTGAGCAGCAGAAATGCCATGATGCCTGTCAGCACATTGTAGATAACGTGAGCAAGGCCGGTCCGGCGCATCGCGGTCGAGCCACCCATCGCCGCAAGCAAAGCGGTTGCCGTGGTGCCGACATCCATTCCGATGACAAGGGCCGCCGCCTGCGGCAAGGATATTGTTCCCGCTGAAAGGGCCACGAGAGCTGTCGCCACGCCTGCACTCGATGACTGGGTCACGAGTGTGATGGCAACACCGATGAGGACGAGCTGCAGCCTTCCGATCAGTGTATCGGCAGGAAAATCATCCGGTGTCACGGCGCCTTCGAATGCACCGAGCCCTGTTTTCATGGCATCAATGCCGAGGAAGAGCATGCTAAATCCGGCGATCGCCCAGCCGATCTGTGCGGCTCTGCCTTTTCCGAAGAGGCGCACCATCGCACCGACCAGCAATAGAGGCGGTGCCAGGGTCCCGAGATCGAGTTTGAATCCGATCAGCGCCACCAGCCAGCCCGTTACTGTAGTGCCGATGTTGGCGCCGAAGATAATGCCGAGGGCCTGGGCAAATGTGAGTAGTCCGGCACCCACGAAACCCACTGCCGTGACAATGGTGGCGCTGGAGGACTGGACGACGGCGGTGGTGAGTGCTCCGGCTGCAGCCCCACTCAGAGGCGTTTTTGTTAGACGCGATAAGGTCCGCCGCAAGGATGCCCCCGCAAGCGTGCGCAGCCCGTCGGTCAGCACAACCATGCCGATGAGAAAAAGACCGATGCCGCCCACGGCAAGGAAGATATCGGTGTTCATAATTTCAGTATACCTCTACCGCCGAATTGCGACAGAGGCGACTGGTCATTCATCGACGCTTGTCGAAATGGATGCGTACTCGCTAGGCTCGACGTCGATCAGCAAAGAGGAAGGGGCTAATGGGTCGTGTCTTCGCAATCACGGTGCTGGCCTTCGTCACATCGGGCGCGGCCATTGCGCAAACCCTCGAGGAACGCGGTGACTATCTGATGAATGCCGTTGCCGCGTGCGGCAATTGCCATACACCGCAAACGCCCGAAGGCCCGGCCCAGGACATGGAACTTGCCGGCATGTTCCTTGAAGAACGCCGTTTCTTTATCGCCTACGCACCCAATATTACGCCGGCCAGCCGCATTGCCGATTGGAGCGATGATGAACTCAAGCGAGCCATTCGAGAAGGCGTTCGCCCGGACGGCTCATTGATTGGCCCGCCCATGCCGTTTGCTCTTTACCGGGGGCTCGCGGATGACGATCTTGCTGCCATCACCGCCTATATGCGCCAAGTGCCGCCGGTTGAGAACGACCTTCCGTCATCCGAATACCGCATGCCCATGCCGACCCGTTAT
>CAYPOV010000023.1:0-23126 GCA_964412385.1 uncultured Geminicoccaceae bacterium | reverse complement strand
ACGCGGCGCGCGAGCTGTTCGATCACGCCCGGCCGGTGCTGGCGGTCTCCAACCAGCACATCGACGTCAGCATCCGCTTCTGGAAGCAGGGGCGCGTCGCCCGGGGGATCTTCTCGACCGCCGAGTGCCGCCCGCCGGTGCGGCCGCTCGACCCGGTCCAGGCCGCGGAGGCGCGCCGTCTCGCTACGCTGGCGCTCGCGTTGGAGAATCACGCCGGCCAAGCCCCTTCCAGCCCGCGGGCTGGCTCCCGATGACGCGAGCGACTAAGGTCGGGGCGGCGACGGGAGAGATGCCATGACCACGCTGGTCTCGATGGCGCAGGCGGTCGGCGCGCGGCTGAAGGCGCGCAACGAGACGATCGCGGTCGCGGAATCGTCGACCGGCGGCCTGATCTCGGCGGCGCTGCTCGCGATCCCGGGCGCATCGGCGTACTTCATGGGCGGCGGAGTGATCTATACCCAGACGGCGCGCCGCGTGCTGCTCGAGGTCGATCTCGCCGCCCACCCCGGGATGCGTCCGGCCACCGAGGCCTACGCCGACTTGTGCGCCTCCACGATCCGCATGCGGCTCGGCACCACCTGGGGGCTCGGCGAGACCGGTGCGACCGGCCCCTCGGGCAACCGCTACGGCGACGCGCCCGGTCACACCTGCATCGCGATCGCGGGGCCGCGCAGTCGCGCCATCACGCTGGAGACCGGCGAAGCGGACCGCGAGGCCAACATGTGGCGCTTCACCCGCGAGGCGCTGGCCCTGCTCGAAGCGGTCCTCGCTGCCGACTGACGGGCGGCTCCGGCGCTATCGTGGATGCGCCCTATCCCACTTGACAACGGCCTTCCGGCTTGGCTTTTCGGCGCGAATTCGTTACCCATTTGGCGGTCGGGGCGTGGCGCAGCCTGGTAGCGCATCTGCTTTGGGAGCAGAGGGTCGTCTGTTCGAATCAGACCGCCCCGACCAGATAATCCAAAGAAGCGCGCTGGGGACCGGATCCAGAGGGGCCTTCGAAGTGTCCGATTTGAGTCCTATTGGAGACGACAACTCGTTGGCACATGCGGTTTGAAGGACAGGGGCGCGCCCTCGAAGTCAGAGGTCTCTCTCCGGTTTATTCTGTCAAATCCAGACAGCGAAGCGCACGACTTTCACGAGAAGGTTCGGAGGGCGATATCGCCCTCCGATGAATTCGAAGCTAGCCTAGGAACTCTTCGAGCGTGCCGAGCTCGATGAAGATCGTCTCGCCATGGGCGTCGTCGACGCCGTCATTGTCGGTGACCATGAACACCCGGCCATCCTGAAGGATCACCAAGCCTTCTGGCTTGTCGCCGATCCAGCCATTGGTGCTATGCATCGCCGGAAGCAAGTCGACACTCTTGCCCTTTTCGACGACTGGAAGCTCGCCGCCATGCGGCACCGGTTCGACACCATCCAGTGAGATCAGACGAACAGTCTTGATCACCGAGTATTCACCCGGCTGGTTGTCGCGTTCGATGACGAGGTACTGATCGTCGCCCGCCGCCGAAATCTCGGACAGACCGACCCAGCCGCCGCGTGGAGACTTGGGGGCCTCGAGCGGATAGTGGACAAAGCCCCATTCGCCGGAAGCCGGTTGATAGACGCCCAGTTTCGCGTGGTTCTCGGGATCATCGCCCCAAGCGCGCTGGAACGCGACGACAACGCGCTCGTCCTCACCCGAACCCGTGGCGGTCACACCCTCGAAGCCAAAGCGGATGGCATGTTCGAGCACGCTTTCCGGGAGATGAACCTCCTCCTCGACCGTGCCGTCCTCGGCGACTTTCAAGAGAACGCTGCGCTGGCGAAGCGGGTTGTCATGCTCCGGATTGCCCTCGGAGACGAGCCAGAAACCACCGCCATCGCGAAGGGCGATGCCCTCGAGATCATAGGCGGCTTCTTCGCCATCCTTGCTGAGCTCGACATAGCTCGTGATCTCCGACGGCTCGCCGAGCGTGACGGTGAAGATGCGCGAGGGTGCGTAGAAGCTGTCGCTCACCGCATAAACCGTGTTGGCGTCGCTGGCATGAGGCGCGAGACCCGAAAGGGCACCCCAACCGATCGGGGCGCCGGTCGCGGGATCCTCCGCGGACACAATCATCGGATATTGCGGCGTATCGCCATCCATCACATAGATGTTGATGGCCGAGCGGATGCCGTCTTCCTCGGCATCATCTTCACTTGCGACCACGAAAGCATTCTTTTGGGGCAGCGCCAGCAAGCCTTCGGGCGCGACCGCCGTCGGCAGGAACTGAATGAAGGCGGGATCCGCGTCGGGGCCCTGATCTTCATAAACCGCCACGAAGTTTCCGCGTTCCGAGTTGACGAAGATCAGCGTGCGGTCGCCGAACTGACCGACCTCGACACCTTCAGGCTCCACACCTTTGTTGTCGGCGCGGCCTTCCGGATAGTGGCCATGGCGCATGCCCATATGCTCGAGCGTGTTGCCGGCGGCGTAGAGAACGTTGCCCTGAATATCGAAAATGGTGAAGCCGCGGCTTCCACCTTCATAATCGCCTTCATCGGCGGTAATGATACGGTCATTGCCGAGCCACGCGACAGCGTCGGGCTCGCGCGGGACGTCCTGAAGGGAACTGTTGCCGGTGACACGGCCATCATCCTCGGTATCGATCGCGTCGAGATCGACGGTTCCAGCGGCGAAGTGACTGACAACCTCGCCTGACGCAAGATCGACGATGGCGACGTGATTGTTTTCCTGCATCGTCACGACGGCCAAATTGTCGTCATTGATATCGACAAATTCGGGCTCGGGATCTTCGGGGGCCACCTCAGCCAAGCCTGTGAGATCAACGATCTGGGCTGCTTCGCAGTTTGAGGGCATGCCATTTTCGCCGATGGTGAAAACGGCGAGCGTGCCAGCCGGAAGCTGAGGGATGACGCCGTCATTGAGGTCTTCATCACGCTCGTTTTCGATGGCAACGGCAACGAAGGTGCCATCCTTGCTGGCTGCAACACTGTCGGGTTGGCCACCGACGTCACAGGCAGCGACGACGCCTTGGGCTTCAATGTCGACAACAGCAAGATGGCCTGAAGGCTCTGTAAAACTCTCCGATGTGTTGACGCCGGCGAAGGCCATACCGCCAATGACGGCGACCGAGGTGGGCTCGCCTTCTAGGGCAACTGTGCCGGCGGGTTGAGGATTGGCGGGATCCGTGAAATCGACGAGACCGAGCGTCTCAAACTCGCTGTCCGTATAAATCAGCGTGTTGCCGTCCTCGGTTGCCGTTACAATCTCGGCCACGGTTTCGGACTCGGGAGGCGTTCCTTCGGGCAGATTGTGGAAGACGGGGAACGTTGCCGCCCGATTGAAGACCTCTCCGCTTTCCTGGGCGATGGAGATCCCTGTCATCGCGACAAGCGCAATTGCCGTGCTGGTCAACAGACCCGCACGTTGATGCATGATCGTCATGTCTAATCCCTCATTTTTGTCTGGCAGTATCGGCGTACGCGGCGGCAAATCCGTTTCTTGAGTGTGTGCCGCGCAGCCCCGTTCTTACTGGAAACAAGCTCGAAACAACACCGTGCACTTCGTGCGCATCCGGCGTGCCCGATGCTATCGCTCTGAGCTGAAAATCGTTGCTCTTCGATCGAGCGTCTGCCAGAGACTCCGACAGTTCTCGACCAATAACAGGGAGTTGTCATCGTGAAGACTGGATGGAAGACACTTGCCGCAGCCCTCGTGCTCGGTGTTGCCAGTTTCGGTCCTGCCATGGCTGAATGGCCGGAAAAACCGATCAAGGTCGTCGTACCTTTCAATGCCGGAGGTACATCCGATACCGTTGCCCGGAACTTCCAAGCGGCTATCCAGGAAGAAGAGATTCTGCCGGCACCGATCACGATTGTGAATGTCGGGGGACACTACTCGATCGGCTCACGCCAAGTGCTCGAGGCCGAACCCGACGGCTACAATTTTCTTTTGATCCATATCGCTCTCATGGGGGGCGAAGGCTCGGGCGTGATCGATTTCAGCTACAAAGACTACGAGCCGGTTGCCGCCACGGGCGAGTTCTGCCTGGCACCGATGGTCCGCAAGGATTCCGGTATCGAGACGGTGGATCAACTCTTGGATCAAGCAGCAGCCGAACCTGACACGCTGATCTTCGGCGCCAATCTCGGTGCCATCAACCACATGGCCGGCATCATGCTGCAAGATCTGGTTCCTGGAGCTAAATTCCGCTTTGTGCAGATCGGTGGCGGTTCCGCCAACTTTACAGCACTTACGGGTGCCCAGACAAACGCCACGATCCTCTCCGGTGCGGAGGTGATGAACTTCACGAAGAACCCGGACGGCACCGACAATCCGGAATCGCAGATCAAGCCGCTCGCCTACACGGGTACCGAGCGTCACCCACAACTGCCGGATCTGCCAACCATGATGGAATTGGGCCACGACATGACGTTCTGCGTTCATAGCTGGTGGTTTGCGCCGAAGGGGACGCCGGCCGAAGCGGTCGAAGGTTTCGCCAATGCGCTTGAGGAAGCGGCAAATGGCGAGCGGATCCAAAACTTCTATGCCGAAAAGCTCTTCGCGCCCGTGTTTCTAAAGGGCGACGAGCTTCAACAGAGCCTCGATGGCACCTGGGAGCGGATCGAACCCGTGGCCCAGCAAGCCGCTCAAAAATAGCATTCCTGTTTCGCGTTAGGGATCGGGCCCTCGGGCCCGATTTCCTCGTTTGATTTCGATCTTATGAACGATCAGTCTGACCCTCGGATCGATATCGGGCTTTCGCTCTTCATCATCGTGGCCTGCGCCGCGGTGCTCTGGGAGACACGCGATATCCCGCCAGGCACGTTTGAGCCCCTAGGTTCGGCACCCGTCCCTCAGGTTGTGGCGAGCCTTATCATCATCCTCTGTCTTGTGGTGATCATTGCCGCCATCCGCCGCGCCTCCAGGGGACAGGAGGCGGAAACATCAGCCTTTCCCCTCAAACCACTCGATGCGGTCGGCATCCTTGTTTTAACGTCAATCTATGTTGGTGCGATGGAATGGCGTGTCTTGGACTTCGCCCCGACGACGGCAATTTTCTTGTTTGTCTCGATCGGCATGCTGCTGCGTTTTCATCTAATGAGTCTTCCGATCGTTGCGGCGATTGCCCTTCTGACAGGCTATGGCTGCCAATACATCTTCACGCGTGTCTTCGTTGTCGATTTACCGGGCTTGTGAGCGCTGAGCGATGAATGAGTTACTCGGTGCCCTGGCGGTTGTGTTTACGCCGCTGCCCTTTCTCTATGTCCTGATCGGAACGTTTCTCGGCATCACCGTCGGCGCCATTCCAGGCCTTTCGGGTGCCATGTTGATCGCTCTGACCCTTCCGCTCACCTTTTACATGGAGCCGGTCAACGCGATCATTCTTTTGATCTCGATGTATGTCGGAGCGATTACCGGCGGCCTCATCACAGCCACCTTGCTGCGTATGCCCGGCACGCCTTCCAACGTCATGACCACCTTCGATGGCTATCCCATGGCGCGGGCCGGAAAGCCGGGACGGGCATTGGGCCTCGGCATCACCGCGTCATTTGTAGGTGGATTGGTATCCTGGCTCTTTCTGTTTCTTCTCGCCAAGCCGCTTTCGATCATCGCCACCCGGTTTGGACCGTTCGAGTATTTCACATTGATCTTGATGGCGATGGTGCTGATCGCCTCGGTAAGCCAGGGCAGCATGGTTAAAGGCCTGATCTCCGGCCTTTTGGGCATGTTGGTCTCGATGCCCGGTGTCGATCCATCGGCCGGTCAGCCGCGTCTCACCTTCGATTGGTACATGCTTAATAGCGGGCTCAAACTCTTGCCGGTGTTGATCGGCGTTTTTGCGGTGAGCCAGATCATCAACGATATTTTGGAGATCGCGCGTAAGGTCGAACGAACGGAGGGCTCCAATAAGGGCCTGGTTATGACACTTCGCGATTGGAAGCGTCATTGGATCAATATGATCCGTTCCTCGCTGATCGGCACATGGGTCGGTATTCTTCCGGGTGTGGGCGCTTCAATCGGCTCGGTGATGGCCTACACGACCGCCAAGAACACCTCGAAGACGCCTGAAGAATTCGGCAAAGGCTCTGAGGAAGGGATTATCGCCTCGGAAGCCGCCAACAATGCCACCGTCGGCGGGGCGCTTATCCCGCTGATCGCCATGGGTATACCGGGCTCGGTGATCGACGCCATTTTGATAGGTGCCCTGATGATCCACTCGATCCAGCCCGGGCCGACATTGTTCTTGACCAATGCCGATGTCGTCTGGGCAATGATTGCGGCTTGTCTTGTCGCCAATGTGGTGATGTTTTTCATGATGATGGGTTCGGTCGGCTTTGTTGCCCGAATCAGCATGATCCCCCGAACCTATCTCTTGCCGGTCATCATGGTTTTCTGCGTGATCGGCAGCTTTGCGCTCGACAACACCATGCTCGATGTCTGGGTGATGCTTGTCTTCGGCGTTTTGGGCTTTTTCATGGAGCGGGCGAAGATGCCGCTTGGGCCCTTTGTCATCGGCTTCGTGCTGGCACCGCTCATGGAGCAGAAATTTCGCTCCGGTCTGATGATGACGGCAGGCGACGTCACGCCGATCTTCACGCGACCTCTGCCACTGACATTCCTGATCATTTCGATTGTTCTGTTGGTTTGGCCCTTCGTCAGCGAATGGCGCAAATCGCGGCGATCGAGACCGGCGGGGCAAGCCTTCGATGATGTCGAATGAATTAGGCCTTTGACAGAATCGCCCTGATCCGCAAACTCACCATCACACAAACAAGGGGATGGGGTATCCGATGAAGCCTTTTCAGCAATCTGCGCGTCACATCGCGCGGGGCGTGGTCTTTGCGGCGACGGTGTGTGCTCTAACATTGCCTTCGACCACGCCCGCCAGTGCTCAGGATGTGATCAATGTCGGCGCCTTCGGTGCCGATGCCAATAGTCTCAACCCATTCCTTTCGGGTGGCGGTCAAGACCGTGCCTTGTTCGGCTACGTGTTCAATGGCCTAACGCGGTTTCCGCCAGGCAGCATGGATCCCGATGATATCGAACTCGACCTCGCCGAGAGCTACGAGGCTTCCGAAGACGGTTTGACCTGGACATTTACTCTCCGCGACGGCGTTCAGTTCCATCATGGTTATGGTGAGCTCACGGCCGAAGATGTCGTTTATTCACTTGACCGCGCGCGCAACCCCGAGACTTCGGGTGTCGCCGCCAATCTCGCTGCCATCGAGAGCGTTGAGGCACTCGATGACAAAACCGTGCAGATCAAGCTGTTGTCGCCGGTTCCGACACTGCTTGGCATGCTCGCCAATCCGCAAGGTGGCTATATCGTCAGCAAGAAAGCCGCCGAAGAACTAGGTGATGACGTCAAGGCGCCAATGGTCGGCACGGGGCCTTTCCAGTTCGATAGCTATACACCCAAACAACAATCCGAGCTTTCAGCGCATGCCGATTACTTCCGGGGAGCTCCCAAGATCGAGCGGATCGTCTACCGTTACATTCCCGACGAGACAGCGCGCGAGCTGGCATTTGCCTCGGGCGAAATCGACCTCTTTTATGGCCGCCGCGAGCAAGCCTGGGTTGATCGCATGCGCGATCAATATGGCGATGAGATCGAGGTGTTGATCTTCGCACCCAGCCAATCGCGCATGCTTCATCTCAATCAGACCAAGCCACCGCTCGACGATATCCAGGTTCGTCAAGCCATTCAGCATGCCATCAATCGCGATGAATTCCAGCAGCTCATCGGCGAGGACATTACTCAGCAATTGCGGGCACCGGTTCCGAGCGGGTTTTTGGGTCAGTCGACCAACGTGCCGACCTACGACTTTGATCCTGAGAAAACTCGAGAGCTGCTCACCGAGGCCGGCTATCCGGATGGTGTTGATATCGAGGTGTTGAACTCGAAGATTGCGAGTCTGCGCACACCCTATGAGCTCATCATGGAACAGCTTCGCCGGGTCGGGATCAATGCCGATACCGAATTCGTCGATCATGCCGCATGGCATGCGCAAATCCGCCAAGACGAGAGCGGCCTCGTGATCTATGGTGCTGCACCATTCCCTGATGCCGACTCGTTCCTCACACCATTCTTCCTCAGTCGCTCGGCGATCGGCGAGCCCACCGCGCAGACCAATTTCTCGCACTGCGATGTCGCAGATGAGGAAATTGATGCTGCGCGCTCGGAACTCGACCCCGACAAGCGCAACGAGCTATGGGCAGAAGCACAACGCAAAATCATGGAGGAGGCCTGTGTCGTGCCGATTTTCGAGCTGATGCAGGTTTGGGGAAAACGCGGCAATCTTGATCTCGGCTACGAACTCGAGGGCACGCTCAATCTCGGCCCGCCGATCACGGAGAATACCGAGTTTACGGGCTAGCACCGACGAGCACCACCGTTAGCGCCGCTCGATGATCTGGTACATCGCGCGGCGCCTGCTTCTCGCCATTCCGACCATTTGGGCTGTCATGACGGTGATTTTCATCGTCATGCGCACCCTTCCGGGCGACCCGGCCTATGCCATTCTCGGTGATTCGGCGACCGCCGAGGCTGTTGCGGCTCTTCGCGAAGAACTTGGCCTCAACAAGCCTGTGCTACAGCAATATTGGGAATTCCTCACGGGCGTGGTGCAGGGCGATCTCGGCACGTCCTTGGTCTTCAAGGCACCCGTACTAGGCGAGATGTGGCGCGTCTTGCCGTTCACGCTCGAGCTCACGGTCGCCGCTATTGTCATCGGGGCCACGATCGGCGTGCCGCTCGGCATTGTCTCGGCCCTCCATCGCAACGCGCTCATCGACTATCTGACGCGGACCTTGTCGCTGCTGGGTCTTTCGTTTCCAGTGTTTTTCGCGGCCATCGTTCTGATCTTGATCTTTTCGATCGAGCTTCGCTGGTTTCCCGTGATCAGTTCCGGCAACGCGCCTGGCATCATGGGGCGTTTGGAGCATCTGGCGTTGCCGGCGGTCGCAGCGTCCTTGGGCCTCATTGCAGTAACGACGAGGGCTACGCGATCGGCCATGCTCGAAGTGTTGGGTGAAGACTATATTCGTACTGCCAAGTCGAAAGGCGCACCCCAGCGGCTCATTGTCTATCGCCATGCGCTGCGCAACGCGTTGATCCCGGTCGTCACTGTGATCGGGCTCTATTTTGGCCTCGTCATCGGCAATTCGGTTCTGATCGAGATTGTCTTCAACCGGCCAGGGCTCGGCAAACTCATTGTGGGTTCGCTCGACACCCGTGACTATCCCATGGTCCAGGGGCTGTTGATCGTCTACGCCTTCTTGATCATCTTCACCAATCTGATCACCGACCTGACCTATGGATTTCTTGATCCGCGCGTGAAGAGATCATGAGCTTGGTTACGGGCCTGGTGAGCCCGGCGCTCATTCGATCGTTCAATCAGAACAAGCTATCATGGGTCGGGCTCGCGCTCTTTCTCATAATTCTGTTGATGGCGGTACTCGCCCCTTTGATCGCGAGCCATCATCCGATCGATCAAAGCGTGCTGAACCGGCTCAAGCCACCTTCTGCGGATTACTGGCTTGGCACGGACGCATTCGGCCGTGATGTCTTTTCGCGTATTCTTCACGGTGCACGAATTTCGCTGCTCGTAGGAATTGTTTCGGTTTTGATGGGCGTGGTGCTCGGCGGCACTATCGGCATTGTCGCCGGATATTATGGCGGTAGGATTGATCTCGTCCTAATGCGGGTGATGGACGTGATGCTGTCCTTTCCGACCTTGATCATGGGGCTTCTCGTTGTCGCCATGCTCGGGCCCAGCCTGGTCAATGTGATCATCGCCATTGCCGCGACATTAGTTCCGAAATTCGCGCGAATTGCCCGTGCACCGACCATCGCTGTCAAGGAGCGGGCCTTTATCGAAGCCTGCAGAGCGCTCGGCTACTCCGATCTTCGCATCATGGTGATGCATATCTTGCCCAATGTGCTCGCCGAGATCCTGGTGCTCGCATCACTTTGGACCGCCAATGCCATTCAAATCGAAGCCGGTTTCAGTTTTATCGGCTTGGGCGTACGGCCGCCGACACCGACTTGGGGCGGCATGATAAGGGAAGGGTTCGAACAAATTTTTCAAGCACCTTGGCTTGCGATCTTTCCGGGCCTTGCCATCCTCTTGACCGTCTTTGCGCTCAATCTTCTGGGCGACGGCATTCGCGATGCGATCGACCCGCGGCTCAAGGATGTCGGTTAATGGCCGATCCCATACTCTCCGTCGAGAACCTCACCACGTCCTTCAAGCTGCGCGCTGGCGAGTTCGCCGCCATTCGCGACATCAGTTTCATCCTTCAACCCAACGAGACCTTGGCGCTGGTTGGTGAATCCGGCTGTGGAAAAAGTCTTACCGCTCTTTCGATCATGCGGTTGCTTCCGGAGCCGCAAGGCAGGATCACGCAAGGCCGTGTGATGTTCGAAGGGCGTGATTTAGCCGAGCTGCGTGATGGCGAAATGCAAGCCCTTCGCGGCAATCGGCTCGCCATGATCTTCCAAGAGCCGATGACCTCGCTCAATCCTGTGTTGCCGATCGGTCTGCAGATCGCGGAGCCCTTGATCTTCCATCAGGGGCTTGGGCAGGGGGCGTCAGAGAGACAGTCCGTCGAGCTTCTGCGTCTTGTCGGCATTCCCTCACCCGCTGATCGCATCAAGGATTATCCGCACCAGTTCTCGGGGGGCATGCGCCAGCGTGTGATGATCGCGATGGCACTGGCATGTCGCCCCGCTCTGCTTCTTGCCGATGAGCCGACAACGGCACTCGATGTGACAATTCAGGCTCAAGTCTTGGCGCTTCTTGCTGAACTCAAGCATGAATACGGCATGGCGATGATCTTCATCAGCCACAATTTGGGCGTGGTGGCGACGATCGCCGATAGGATCGCCGTCATGTATGCGGGCGAGATTGTCGAGCTTGCACCGAGCGAGGATCTCTTCGCCAGCCCGACACATCCCTATACCGAAGCACTACTGCGGTCGATTCCGCGGCCGGATCGCGACGTGCCCGCGATTCCGCCGATTGCCGGTGCTGTACCCAGTATCGACCGAATGCCGAAGGGCTGCCGGTTTGCCGCCCGCTGTCCGTTGCGCGAGCCGCGTTGCGAGGCCAATGACCCCTCACTTGTGCCCCTTCGGAACGCTGAGCGCCACCTCGCCCGCTGTTGGGTGCGCACCGATGCCGAACCACGTTCGAGGGACGCTGCCTGATGACTGCGGCGATCCTTGAAGTAACCGATCTCAAGAAGCATTTTGCCACGAAACGCGGTTTTCCGCGCACACGGACGATTACGGTTCGCGCAGTCGACGGTGTGAGCTTTGAGGTCCAGCAAGGCGAGGCCTTCGGTTTGGTCGGCGAATCCGGTTGCGGCAAGTCGACGGTAGGCCGGGCTGTACTAAGGCTGATCGAGCCGGACAGCGGCGACATTCGCTTTTCCGGCATCGACGTCGCCAGGGCCTCGCGGCAAGAACTTCAGCGCCTTCGGCGTTCACTTCAGATGGTCTTTCAAGATCCTTATTCATCGCTCGATCCCAAGCAGAAGATCGGTGCGATGCTGATGGAGCCATTGCGGGTTCATGGACTAGGCGATCGTAAACAGAGGCTTGAGCGTATCCAAGCGCTCCTGAGCGAAGTGGGCTTGCCAGCATCCGCTGTCGAGCGTCATCCTCATGAGTTTTCCGGCGGACAACGACAGCGATTGGCAATCGCCAGGGCGCTCACCGTCGAGCCTCGCTTTATCGTCGCCGACGAGCCGGTCTCGGCTCTCGATGTGTCGATCCAAGCGCAGATTCTGGAACTCTTGACCAAGCTCATGGCCGAACGTGACCTGAGCTGTCTCTTCATCAGCCATGATCTCGGTGTGGTCCGCCATTTCTGTAAACGGCTGGCCGTCATGTATCTCGGGCGCATAGTCGAAACCGGTCCAATTCCGCGGATATTCGAAGAACCGCTCCATCCCTATACGCAGGCGTTGAAGGCAGCCTCGCCAGTACCGGATCCCATGGCTAGGATCACACTCGAGAAGCTGGAAGGCGAGGTGGCATCTGCAGCCGACCCGCCCTCGGGCTGCCATTTTCACCCTCGTTGTCCGCACGTCATGCCGATTTGCCGACAAACCTATCCCCGATGGACGAAACTCGACGCCGATCGCGCTGTTGCTTGCCATCTCTATGGCGAAGATCAAGAGACTGAAGGAACCCGTTTATGACCAAGACGATTGCCTATTTTCACTCACTGTCATCACCCTGGGCCTATCTCGGCGGACCGCGGTTTCATACACTTGTGGCGAAACACCAAGCCGAGGTGAAACTTCAACCGACGACCATCGTTCAGGAAAACGGCGGCATACCACTTCGAACCCGGCCGGATGCCCGCCAAGCCTATCACGAAGTCGAGCTCGATCGCTGGCGCAAGCATCTCGACATGCCCTTGGTGTTGAGACCCAAATACTACCCTACAGATCCACGCTATTCGGCACGCATGGTGATCGCCGCCGACCGCCTCGGGCTTGATGCGCTCAAGCTCAGCCACGCCTTGCTCCACGCGCTTTGGAGCGAGGAAAAAGATGTCAAGGAAGCCTCTGTTCGCATCGCTGTTGCCGACAGCCTTGGCCTGGATGGCCAGCGTCTACAGGAGATGTCCGAAACGCCGGAAATCATCGAAACTTGGGAGGCAAGCCACAATGAGGCCATCGAAGCCGGGGTATTCGGTACGCCCACCTATGTCTATAACGGTGTTCTATTTTGGGGTCAGGATCGGCTCGAGTTTCTCGATCGGGCCATGAGCGAGGGATGAGAGCATGACCAAGCGTCCGAACATTATCATCATTATGCCGGACCAGCAGCGCGCGGACTCGCTCGGCTGCTATGGCAACAAATTCACAGTAACACCCAATCTCGATCGCTTGGCGCAGGAAAGCATGGTCTTCGACCGGGCGTTCACGCCCTTTCCGATCTGTACCCCCGCACGTTGCACAATGTGGACCGGGCAATATCCGCATGCCCACGGGATTGAGTGGAATTACTACAATATCGATAATCTCCTTGAAGAAGAGGCGAAGCAAAAGACTACCGTCTTCGATCTTCTCAAAGATTCCGGCTATCTCAATGCCTATTTCGGTAAATGGCATCTCGGTGAAAAGCCACACCCGGCGTTTGACGTTTGGGATGCCTTCAATTCACGCGGTGGACACTGGGTCGACGGCTACCAATCCTTTCAAAACGGTGTGTGGAAACCGGCAGCACAGACCGACGCCTGCATCAAGTTCCTGGAGAGTGATTTAGCCAAGGGCGATCAGCCCTTTATCATGGTACAAGGTTACTATCCGCCGCATCAACCCTACACGGCACCGAAAGAATTCTATGAGCCCTATCGCGGCAAAGGGGTGCCTTTCGCCGGCTACTATGCGTCCGTGACCGGCCTCGATTTTCATACAGGCCGCATACTCGAGACACTCGAGCGTGAGGGTCTCAAAGACGACACGGTTTTCATTTATCTCAGCGATCACGGCGACACCTTCAATTATCGGGAAGGCAGCAAGAACAAGTTCGTTTGCCATGATGATGCCATCAATGTCCCCTTCATTGTCTCCTGGCCATCGGTAGTTCAATCCGGAGGAAGGGTCGCATCGCCTATTGGATTACAGGACCTGGCTCCTACAATTCTCGATCTTGCCGAAGCACCCATCCCGGACTGGATGCATGGCAAAAGCATCGTTCCCCTACTCAAGGGCAATGCCGAAGGCTGGCGTGACGCATTCTATATCGAGAATAGAACCTTCAAAGACAGGACCGATCAACGAGCCCTGCGGACCGACAAGTGGAAATTGGTGCTCGATCGCGAGAATGAGAACATGCTCTTCGATCTCGAAAACGATCCAGAAGAAGAACTCAACGTCTACGTCACACCGCGGGAGGACTTTCATATTCAATTCCGGCACTTCCCCGACTATAGTGAGACGATCATCGCGTTGGCGAAGCGACTTGCCGAGGAGGCCGACAAGATTGGCGATAACCTCGGCCGTGACTTGGCCGAGAAAGCGATTGCCGCGAAGGGGTCTGGCTAGACCGATCGGATCGGCGGGGATGTACGATGAGGTGGCTGCGAAAGGGGTGTGGGAAGTGGCTTGTGATAGCCATCATGGCGGCGGCCAGCACAACGAAAGCCGCGACACTTGCCAGCATCTATCCGCCCGAAGAGCATTGCGTGTTCGTGCCGCCGCCAGTCTGGAAGCAAATACTCGTGCTTGATGAGCGGCAGGCCTGCCATCTGTCTTCCGATCGCGCGCTCGCCATCGACGCGATCGAGCAGTTGCGCGCAGATCGTCAGTGGATCATCCAGTCGCTGACACCCGATCAAGGTCTCACACCATCCATGCTGGACGAGATGGGACCTCCGCTTCAGCGCAATGTTCGCCGAAGCTTCGAGAACTTCATTGCCCTATGGCGATCGATGCGCATCGAGGATCAGGAAAAACGCAACCGTCTCGTCGGCAGATTCCGCGAGGCCTGCGAGCGAGGCGCGTTGCTGACCCTTTGGAAAGACGCCGATGGCCGAACCCATGCCGGTGTCCTCTCCCTCATCACCGGGAATCTGCTTGTTAATCAACTCCTCGAGCTGCCAGAAGAGCAGGGCACCCAATCATGTTGAGGAGGTTTCGCCTGTTACGCTTTGCGCATGACGGCCATTCTCGCGACTCTCGGGAATCCCTTTGCGATCGATTCAAACGATGAACCGCGCCGCGTTGCAGGTGAGTTTCACCGGCTAATCGGTCGGCTCTCAGATTTGTTCCGGCAGTGACGGAATTTCGAGACCTGCTTTGCGCAGACCCTCGGTCATATGCGCAATGTGTGTTTCAGAAATATTCCACACTCGAGCCATGTCCCAAAACTCCTCTCGGACCTTGGGACGAAGCTCCAAAACACGCTCGACTGCTTGCTCGGCTTCCTTCTTGTGACCTAGCTGTCCAAAGGTCATCGCTTGCAACAAGAACCCCCAGGGCTCTGACAATTTCTGAGTTCGCAACACCTCAAGTGCTCGCCCGTACTCCCCCAGATGATAGTGATAAAACACGGCAGGGTAGTGATACCATTCGGGATGCTCGGGGTTGAGCGCGATCGCTTTGTTGGCGAGCGGCAGTCCGCGATCCCACTCCCCCATAAAGACAAGACGCAGCCCGAAGTGGATAAGAGTCTCGGGATCATTGGGATTGAGGGCAGCCGCTCGTGCTCCTGTCTGTTTGAATCTGACGAAGTCATCCTGATCGAAAAGAGCGTTGGCCAGCATGAGTTGGGCGGTCGGATTTCTTGGCTCGAGGTCAACTGCACGTTCTGCCGCGGCGAGTGACTTCTGTTTCGAATTATAGAGGTGAGGCCGTGGGTTGAGGCCGAACCGGTGCTCTTGCGCGTAGATGTTGGCGAGGACGGCCCAGGCATTGGCGTAACTGGGCTCCAAGGCCACCGTCCGCTCCAGACAATCGCGAACTCTGGCGTGCTCCGATCTGTCGAATGTCCGCTGATAGGCGTAGTATCGAAGAAGACAGTCGTAGGCTGTTTGGGTCGCTGGCCCCTCACGCCGCCCCTCCGACAAACCCTCTTCTGCGATCACACCGTAATGGCTGCCCAACACTGCCGAGATTTGCTCCGCGATGTCTTCTTCAATCTCGATCAAACCGGTGACACCAAAGTTCTTGGAATAGCTTTCCGACCAGATCACGCCGCCGGTTTGCGCATCGATCAACTGACTTGACAATCTCACCTTCTCTGAGTCCTGTCGAACACTGCCGGTTAGCAAAAAATCGATCTCGTATTTTTCGCGGAGTTCGCGGACGTTGAGGGCGCCTGCCGGGAGACTTGGGTTCTCTTGAACAGGCACCACGGAGAGCGCTTGGAAGCGTGCGAGGTTTGTGACGATCTGCGCGGTAAGCCCCGCAGCCAAATAGTTGTGATCCCGATTATCACTTAAATCCAATAGCGGCGCTATGGCGATCCTGGGGCCCGCTGGCAACTCGGTTGGAGACCTGTGTCCATTGCTGCCACCTAATGGTTCAGTCATGGTCAGACGGATTGTGCCGAACACCGCCACAAGCAGCAAAACCGATGCAGCAAGAAGTGCCATACGTACCGGGAAGCCGCGAGAACTCCGGTTTGCAACTGGTTGCTCAGCGGGCCCTGTTAGCGGCTTACGCCACTTGAAGTGCGGTACGTAGCCGCCTTTTGGAATGCTGATGACAATCGGGTCATGCGCACCTTCGGTACCATAATAGCTATGAAGATCGCGACGGAGGCGTCGAGCCTCTACGCGCACGACAGGGTCGGTCTGCGAATCGAAGTCCTGGCCACGTCCGAAAACTTCGACCGCGAGACTGAGCCCTTTCAAGCGATCAGCACGACCGGCAAGTGTTTGTTCCACAATGAAGGTCAGTAACTCGCGCCTCACCGAGCTAGCCTGAAACCCGGGATCGGCAAGTATGCGATCCAACTGAGCTCGAATTTCTAACGGCGACGACAGCGCGTCATCGCCAGCGTTTCCGCAAGCGGAAACATCACTGTTCACAGTGGCACCGACCCTCTCTGCGTTTGTCCTATCGAAAATATGAAGACTGCCGATTGATTCCAGCGATTGTCCAATCAAGCCAGTCGGGAACGCACCCAAAGTAACTCGGTGAATCAACAGAACCTTTGGGGTGCACACCTGTTCGCACCTTAGCAGCGAAACGATCCAAATCCATAGGAGAACAACGCAATCCTGTTGTCGCAATGACGCAGTGAATTGCAAGTCAATCAAACCGTGTCCGTAGGAGACGCCCTTTGACGCAACGCACAATGAAACGATCGCTTGTATCAGCGATCGCTGTGGCACTGACTGTCGGCATCGCAAATGTGACGCCCGCACTTGCCCAGGCCCAGCAAACCCAAGACCAGCAAGGCGACAAACCCAACATCTTGTTTATAATGGGTGATGATATTGGCTGGATGCAGCCGAGCATCTACCATCGCGGCCTGATGGTCGGTGAAACGCCAAACATCGATCGGATCGGCGCAGAAGGCGCCATGTTCACCGACTACTATGCCGAGCAGAGCTGCACGGCAGGACGGAACGCCTTTTTCACCGGCATGCACCCTCTGCGTACAGGTATGATTCCGCCGCAGCTTCCTGGCAGTCCGTCTTATCTGCGCCCTGGCACACCGTCGCTCGCCAAATTCCTCCTTGACCTCGGCTACAACACTGGCGAGTTCGGCAAGAACCACCTCGGCGATCACACGGACGCACTTCCGACCGCGCACGGCTTCCAGGAGTTCTGGGGCTATCTCTACCATCTCGATGCCATGCAGGGCGTAAGCTTCCCTGACATCAACGCGTCGCCGACGGAGCAAACCGTGGCTCCGCCTTGTCAGAACACGCCGATTCCGGGAATTCCCCAGGATCCGAATGCCGTCGATCCTTCCACCACAACCTGCCTGACGCCTCCCAGACCCGTGCTCTACTGCACGTCATCGGACGGCACCGCGGCAAACCAGACATGCACGGACGAAGGTCCGCTGACGCTGGAGCGTTCAAAGACGGTCGACGAGGAAATTTCGGCGAAGGTCATCGAATTTCTGGATCGAAATGATCCGGAGCAGACCGGGACCCCATTTTTCATTTGGTACAATCCGGCCCGGATGCACGTCACCACCATGCTCTCTGACGAGTACCTGGCGATGGTTGGCGAGCCTGGCGGCAAGGATTGGGGCGTCAACGAAGCCGGAATGAAGCAGATGGACGACAATATCGGTCGTGTCTTGGACAAACTCGAAGAGATGGGTGAGCTTGACAACACCATCGTCGCGTTCACGACCGATAACGGCGCAGAGACAATCACCTTTCCCGATGGCGGCACGACGCCATTCAAGGGTGGCAAGCTGACCACCTGGGAGGGCGGTATGCGCGCGCCGCTCGTCGTGCGCTGGCCTGGCTACATCGAGCCCGGTACCGTCAAGAATGACATGTTTGCGTCGCTCGATTGGTTGCCGACGCTTGTCGAGGCCGCTGGCGGCCCGCAGGACAATGATCTCAAGGCACAGATCGAGCAAGGGGAGTACCCCGGCATCGTCAAGACAACGCTCGACGGCGTCAATCAACTCGACTACCTCACGGGTCAATCTGAAGAGTCTGCCCGCGATGTCTTCTACTACTATTCAGGCCATACACCCTCAGCCGTCCGCTACAAGAATTGGAAGATGTACTTCGCGATGGTTTCGGACTCGCCTGATGGTTTTGTCCACGGTGTCCAAGAATATGGTTGGACGCAGGTCGTCAACGTCAAGCGCGATCCTTTCGAGACCAGTGTGGGCGACCACCAGAAGACCCTGATGAGCCTTAGCGGTGCCCTCGCTGCTCCGGCCACTGCCTATATTTACGACTGGAACCTACTTCCACTCGGCCAGCAACTCTGGCTGAAGGAACTCGAGTCGTACAACGAATTCCCGCCGATGCAGGACCCAGAAAGCTACAATCTCGATCAAGTCCTCGAGCAGGTGAAAAAAATGAAGCACACCAAGCGACACGGTCACGACTAACTTCGAAAAACGTCGACGCGACGCGGGCGATCCAAATGATCGCCCGCGTCCTCCACCGTTCAAGAAGCAATATCCACGAGAGGCGCAAGAATTGATCAAGCGAGCCCTACGATGCTTTATCGTCGGTGTTTTTTCCTTCGGGCTAATCACCACGGCATCGGCACACGAAAACGATCCATTACCCTCATGGAATGAGGGTGCCGCCAAACAGGCAATCCTTGACTTCGTGGACGCCGTGACCACTGAGGGCGGCGCGGACTACGTCATGCCTGCTGATCGCATCGCCACCTTTGACAATGACGGTACGCTCTGGGTCGAGCATCCGATCTATACCCAGCTCGCCTTCGCGCTCGACCGGATCAAAGATCTGGCGCCTCAGCATCCGGACTGGCGGACCAAACAGCCTTTCAAGGCGGCTATCGACCAGGACATGGAGGCGCTGGGCGAAGCTGGCAAGAAAGGGCTGGTCGACCTTGTCATGGCTTCTCACGCAGGCATGAGCTCGGCCGAGTTCGAAACGATCGTCACCGATTGGTTCGCCAAAGCAGTGCATCCGAGATTCCAACGTCCTTACACCCAGCTTGCCTATCAACCAATGCTGGAACTGCTCGACTATTTGAGGGCGAACGGCTTCAAGACCTACATCGTCTCGGGCGGAGGGATCGAGTTCATGCGGCCGATGACACAGGATGTTTACGGCATTCCCTCCGAGCAAGTGATCGGCTCGAGCATCAAGACGAAATTCGAGACAGAGGACGGCGAGCCGGTTCTGATGCGCCTGCCCGAAGTCGATTTCATCGACGACAAGGACGGCAAGCCCGTTGCCATCAACCAATACATTGGCAAACGGCCGATCGCCTCATTTGGCAACTCGGCAGGCGACAAGGAAATGCTTGAATGGACTGGTGCCGGCGATGGTACGCGGCTGATGATGCTGGTCTTCCACGACGATGCCGAGCGCGAATACGCCTATGGTCCGGCGAACGGACTGCCCGACACCAGGTTCGGCACATTCCCGCAATCGCTGATGGAACAGGCCAAGCGCAGCGGCTGGGTCTTGATCAGCATGAAAGACGATTGGGCATCGATCTTCTCGAATGAGAATGAGTAGGCGCGCCACATTTGAATTGAGGAAGGTTTTCAATACTCCGCAATGCGAAGAATTTACTTAGAGGGTGCCATTGCCATCTGCCTTGCATTTGCAGTGGGATTTGGGGTTACGACATCGACGCATGCGCAAACTCCGCAAACAACGACCGACCCGCTTTCGACCGCATTGCGCGAGGCAGGTAGCGCGCCGCTCGAAGTTTCGCTCACACCCTATCTCTGGGCCATCTACCTCAATGGCAACACCACAGTCAAAGGCGTCAAGGCCGACGTCAATGTTGATTTTGACGATCTGGTCAAGGATCTTGACGGTGCTTTGATGCTTGTA
Source organism: uncultured Geminicoccaceae bacterium (assembly GCA_964412385.1). Lineage (GTDB taxonomy): Bacteria > Pseudomonadota > Alphaproteobacteria > Geminicoccales > Geminicoccaceae > JBGSYN01. The sequence goes on along the minus strand of CAYPOV010000023.1, from coordinate 3,137 downwards.
GCAGAGGCCCGCAAAGGCGATTTCAGCGTTTTCTTGGACACTATTTATGCCAAGCTCTCGGATAACGATTCGGCCAGCGACGGTGGCGACAATCTTCGCATTGATGCGGATGTGAATCAGTTGGTTGCCCTTGCCGCCGGAACCTATCGTGTTGGGGAATTTCGTCTCGCCGATTGGCAGGCGACAGGCCCCCTCGATGTTGCGGTTGATCCTTATGTCGGGGCCCGGTTTACCTATCTCAATTTAGACTTGAAGGGGAGGCTCGAAGAGCCGAGTTTGGGCGTCCGAGACACGCGCAATGCCGGCGGTAACGAGAACTGGACCGATCCCGTCATAGGTCTGCGAACTCTTTGGGATCTGGGTGACCAATGGGATTTTGTGGTATTGGGCGATGTCGGCGGCACAGGGAAGTCGCAGTATAGTGCGCAGGGCTTGGCCACGATTGGATATCGTTTCGACCTTTTCGGCGAGAACAATGCCAGTCTACGTGCCGGCTATCGGGCACTCTATCAGAAGTTTGAGGACGGCAATGGTGACAACAAGTTCGAGTGGGATGTCACGATGCACGGTCCGATCTTGGGTCTCGGCATAAGGTTCTAGCCAAGGGGTCCTTTGATCTGATGAGGTCAATAATTAACCCTAGCCAACAAGAAATGTGGAAAACGGTACGACTATGTCGGACATAACGATTACTGTCCCTCCTGGGACGCCAGCTGAAGAAATCTCTCGAATCCAAGCGATCTTTCCCGAAGCCGGCTTTGTCGCGCCGCCTGCGGTGGATCAGCCGCCGGGCCTGGAGGAGGCCTTCGTCTCGGCCTTGATGGCGGCCAAGTCGTTTCCCGCGGAGGTCGCAAGCGCCTTCGAGGCCGCCGGCGGCCTTACCGTCCTGCTCCACATAGGGATTGCGGTCCTAGCTGGCGTCGTTGTGGAATTTGCGCTCGGGCGACTGGTGCTGAATCGCTTTGCCGACGATGCCAATGAGGCCGACCACAGCCGCCTGCACGACCGCGCACCACGGGCGGCCCGCTTCTTGACACACCGATTGATCGCACTCGCCGCGTTCACGGTGACGGCGGTCCTGGTCGGTCGGCTTCTGCCGCTTACCGACGAGGCCCGTATCTTCGGTCGCGCCGTCATTGTGGCGATCCTGTTCGCACGTGTCATTGTGCTTTTCATCGAGGTCCACGCCGCGCCGACCGCACCCTGGCGCCGCTTGATGGGCTTCACTGATGGCGAGGCGCGTGTGGTCATCCGCGCCGGTGTGTCCGTTGCCGTTGCGACCGGCATCATCGGGGCCCTGCGCGGTGTTGTCACGATGGCGGTGGGCACGCAACCATCAGGGGAGTTCGCACGCCTGGTCTTGGCGATCGTTTTGGGCGTCGCCACGATCGTGTTCTTCTTTGCGATTCGTCGTCCGCTCTCGAGCCTCATCGACCGCTCCCTGGCGAGTGGTGACGAGGCGAATTTGGGCTGGTGGACACGCCTGGCGCGCCACATCGCTTTTCTCTACATCGCACTGGTCGTACTGGACGTGACGGTGAAGTCGCTTGGCGCCCTGGGACTCTTGGGCGACGCCGGGGCCTCGGGGGCCGGCTCGACGGTCTTCCTTTTGGTGCTCGCACCGCTCGTCATCGCCGGCATCAGGATCTGGGTCGGCGAGCTCGATGAGAGCGCGCAGACGCCACTTGTCCTGGCAGGCTTCGCACTTGCCGAGGGGGCGGTGATCATCGGCGTCGCATCGCTGCTGTTCATCGCTTGGGGAATTCAACCCTTCGGCAGCACCAGCGCAAGTGGACTCGCAGCGGTCATCCCACACCTCATGGAGGCCGCCGTTATTGTCATCGTAGGCATCTCGGTATGGCGCGCGGTCCTCGGCATTCTCGGCGATCCGCGCCATGAGGACGAGGGGGCGGATCCACCGGCCGAGCATGGGGCGATCGGCGCCGGCGGCAATCGGATGGACACGATCCTTCCCATTCTCCGGGGTGCGGCGCTGGGGCTGATCGTCCTGGTGACAGCATTCACGGCGCTTATGTCGCTCGGCGTCAACGTTGCGCCTCTGATTGCGTCGGCGGGTGTGCTCGGTCTTGCGATCGGCTTCGGGGCCCAGAGCCTCGTTCACGATATCATCAGTGGGCTCTTCTATCTCTACGAAGACGCCATGCGTGTCGGCGAATACATTGAGACCGATGCGGGTGGCGGCGCGGTCGAGAAGCTCTCGTTGCGCTCGGCCACCCTACGTCACACCCGTGGCGCCATCATTACGGTGCCGTTCTCCAAGATGGGGACCGTCCAGAATCACAGCCGCGATTGGGCGGTGATGAAGTTCTCTTTCCGCGTCCCTGTCGATACCGATGTCGAGATGGTTCGCAAGTTGGTCAAGAAGGTCGGCGAAGAAATGGCCCAGGATCCCGAACTCAAGGACAAGATCATCGAACCGCTGAAGTCGCAAGGTGCTATCGGTATCACCGGGCGCAGTTTCGAGATCGGCTGTAAGTTCACGGCCAAACCGGGTCAGCAATTTGGTATTCGCCGGCACGCATTCGCGATGCTGCAGCGCGCCCTCAAACAAAAGGGCGTTTCGCTGGCAGGACAAGATCTCGATGTATCGCAGCTCGCCGGCTCCCAAGCGGCACCGCCCGCTCCGGCATAAGATTCAACTCCTGGCTTTCCTCGTGATTTCTCTCTCAACGCCTTACTTGAGCGCGAGAACCAGGACAAGTCATGGTGAAGAGTTAGAGAGGAGGCGAAGCCCTTCTTGAGAATTTTTTGTCTCGTTTTCCGCCCTTGCCGATGGCCGAACCCATGCCGGTGTCCTCTCCCTCATCACCGGGAATCTGCTTGTCAATCAACTCCTCGAGCTGCAAGAAGGGCAGGGCACCCAATCATGTTGAGGGGGTCTTGGCTCAATGGTCAAACTGGAGGACGTCCTTCCAGACGATAAGGACCATAAGACTTTCGGCGGTGTCGAGGTCCGTAAAGGATCGATCGCGGCCTTTATGGCCAATGTCCGAGTCTTGCAGGATCAGGCGGCGAGTGTTGTTGAGCGTGAGGAGGCCTCACAGGCGATTAGAGAACTCTTACCTGCAATCGAAGCCTTGGGGGTTTCGACGTGTTTCAGCTCAAGGATCCGGAAT
>CAYPOV010000022.1:10504-24332 GCA_964412385.1 uncultured Geminicoccaceae bacterium | reverse complement strand
TTCTCTGCCTAGACTTCGAGATAGCGCCCGCGAAGCGCTATCTTGTCGGTAAAGCCAATGGCATGAACCGCGAAGTCCAATCGTCCCCACTGCTTCCCGATTGTTTCGAACAGAGCATCGAGAGAGGCAGGGTCGGATACGTCTGCCGGTTCGACAATCTCAGCACCGACTTGTTCCGCTAAAGGGCGAACCCGTTTCTCCAATGGGCCGCCCTGATGCGTAATGGCCAGGTCGCCGCCATGTTGCCGAATTGATTTGGCGATTCCCCAGGCAAGCGAGCGCTCATTGGCAATGCCCATGATCAAGCCGCGTTTGCCTGCCATGATTGAGGTCGCCTCGGTCATTCGGTATCTCTCCTCAAATCGTTAGTTGCCCGGCCGTGCGCCGAAAGCCGTCTTAGGCCGCTTTCGAATAGTCGTTCACCACGGCGCGCAGTTTGGTTTTCTGACGACGGCGCCGTCTGATGGACGCGTTTAACTGTGCGCCGAAAATAAAGATGATGGCAGAGATGTAGAAGAAGAAAAGGGTAAAGACGATGCCACCGAGACTGCCATAGGTGATGCTGTAGCGGCCGAGATTGCGCAAATAGATCGAGAAGAGATGCGCACTGCCGGCCCACAAAAGCACGGAGATGATGGCACCAGGAAGAATCTCGATAAGGCTTAGATTGAGATTGGGCAAGGCGAGGTAGAGCACTGTTGTGAGTGTCATCATCAAGATAATGCCGATGGCATAGCGCCCGGTCGCATAGGTCTGAGGCTCCAGCACTTGGCGCTCTGCTAACCACGCCAAGATGTCACTAACGATCGGCGCAGCGATCACGGCAACCATAGCAAGCAGGATCAAGAATGCGGAAAAGACCGTGAGCATCAAGCTCTGTAGCCGCGTGATCCAGAAACTCGGTGGGTCGGTCACACCGAAGGCAAGATTGAGCGCATGTCTGAGGCTTTCGAGGCCCGAGGATGCGACCCAAAGGGCGATCGCCATGCTGAAGGTCATCAACGTGGTATGCGGCGCATTCCTGATGTCGTTGACGGCGGGGCGGAGAACACCCTCCACTTCAACGGGGAGTAACTCTAGTGCGAGGTCGATCGAGCGGCTTGCCGCTTCTCCCTGACCCAGAAATCCTGCGAGGGCCACGAGAAAAATCAAAAACGGAAACAGCGAGAAAATGCTGGTGAACGCTATATAGCCTGCCAACACGACGCCCTGGTCGTTGGTGAAATGGTTGACTGCAGGCCACACGACATCGCTTGTCCCCTTGATCAGAGGGCGTTGCGAGAGCTTCTGCCAAAGCCTTTTCAAGCTTTTATGACCAACTCTTGATTTCCAAACCGAGTAATTTTATACGCTTTTGGCGAGAAAACGTCAAAGATCGCCTGGGCTATTCAACAGCGCCATTCGACCCTAATCTGATGTCCTGCAAGACAATGCCAAAATCATGGAGATGGCAGATCGATGGCGACTATCAGGGTTTTCGACAAGTCTAAATTGCCCAGCAGGCATGCAACCATGGGTCCCGATCGGGCACCGCACCGCTCTTACTATTTCGCCATGGGTCTGTCGCGCGAGGACATCGATCGGCCGTTTGTTGGTGTCGTGACCACGTGGAACGAGGCCGCACCGTGCAACATCGCCCTCGCACGCCAGGCGCAACGGGCCAAGCACGGCGTTGCGCGTGCGGGCGGCACGCCACGCGAATTCACCACAATCACGGTGACGGACGGGATCGCCATGGGGCATCAAGGCATGAAGTCATCCCTGGTGTCGCGCGAGGTCATTGCCGACAGCACGGAACTGACGGTGCGCGGTCATGCCTATGACGCGCTCGTAGGTCTAGCCGGCTGCGACAAGTCTTTGCCGGGCCTGATGATGGCGATGGTGCGCCTCAATGTCCCTTCGGTCTTCATGTATGGCGGCAGCATCATGCCGGGCCGGTTCCGCAACCGGGATGTCACGGTCCAGGATGTTTTCGAAGCAGTCGGGCAGCATGCCGTCGGCAAGATGAGCGAGGACGAGCTTCATGAGCTGGAGGAGGCGGCGTGTCCGTCTGCTGGTTCATGCGGTGGCCAGTTCACCGCCAACACGATGGCTTGTGTCTCAGAGGCGATCGGCTTGGCGCTTCCCGGTTCGGCCGGGACACCTGCGCCTTACGAAAATCGTGATCAATGGGCCGAGGCCTCAGGCATGGCGGTCATGGATCTCATCGAAAACAACATTAGACCGCGGGATATCATCACACCCAAATCGCTCGAGAACGCCGCAAGAGTGGTAGCGGCGTCTGGCGGCTCGACCAATGGCGCACTGCATCTTCCGGCAATCGCCCACGAGGCGGGGATTGCCTTCGATCTTCATGATGTTGCCAAGATTTTCAGAGAGACGCCCTACATTGCCGATCTCAAACCGGCCGGCCGCTATGTCATGCGTGATCTACACGAAGTCGGCGGTGTTCCACTTCTCATGAAGGCTCTGCTCGACGGCGGCTATCTTCACGGCGACTGCATCACCGTAAGCGGCAAGACCATTGCGGAGAACCTGGCGGAACAAGTGTTCGACACAGAGCAGGATGTCGTGAGGCCCACGAGCAATCCGATTACCAGTTGGGGCGGTGTTGTCGGTCTCAAGGGGACGCTTGCGCCGGAGGGTGCCATCGTCAAGGTGGCGGGCTTGGCGTCGCTCAATTTCCGCGGGCCGGCGCGCGTCTTCGAATCGGAGGAAGACTCGATGAGGGCCGTTCAAGCGCGCGAATACAAGGAAGGTGAAGTCTTGGTGATTCGCCAAGAGGGGCCCAAGGGTGGTCCAGGCATGCGCGAGATGCTGAGCGTCACCTCCGCCATTTACGGCCAGGGCAATGGCGACAAGGTGGCGCTAATCACCGATGGCCGCTTTTCCGGCGCCACGCGCGGTTTCTGTATCGGTCATGTCGGACCGGAAGCTGCAGTTGGCGGGCCGATCGGCCTTTTGCGCAATGGCGACATGATTAGCATCGATGCGGAAGCCGGCACGTTGGATGTCGAGCTTTCCGAGGAAGAACTCGAGCGGCGTCGACATGAATGGAAAGTCAAAGACACGGCTTATGGTTCGGGCACGCTATGGAAATACGCACAGACCGTGGGTTCGGCCGAAAAAGGGGCGGTAACGCATCCCGGCGCTGCTGCGGAAGTTGTCGCCTATCCCGATCTATAGTTTGATTAGCGTTCAGCTTGCGACCAGAAGGATAATTTTGTTCCTTTGATAGCGTGGTATGGGATCTTTGAGAGTGAGCAGCGGGTAATGTGGCTCCGGAAACGTCGCAAAGATCGAATGCATGAACGCTGTAGGAACTATTCTAGCCGGTTTCGCACTGGGCGCGGGTGTGGTTGCCGCGAACGCCTATTTGACGGACCGGATCTTCGAAGCGCGCGTCGAAAGGAACGATGATGCTGCAGGCCCATACCCGGTCGTGCCGATAGTGGAAGCCGCGACGGCTAGGGTCGAGAGACTGGATGCCGAGTTGCGGGCAACGAAGCTGCGGGTCGCGCAACTCGAGACGACGGTCTTGGAGTTACGACACAATATGATGACCAATGATGCGGTCATCTCGATCGCCAACGCCGAAGGCGAATCGGAGCCAGCGGTTCCGGATCGTCGAATCGCAAACGCCCAACAGATTGCTCCGACTGTCCAGGAAAGCGTTTCGCGCCCGCGCCCCGATCTGTCGCGTCCAGTTGCGGAACTTAACATTGATGCTTCCACGACCGATACGCAGCTCGACGCTGATACGCGAGGGATCGACGACGGTATCGGGCAAGACGTGGTTGGCCTCGATCAATCGCCAGACACCCTGCCTGACGTCGCAGAAGACGAGGTAGGTCAAGAGGTCGAAGCGTCAGTCGACGATGGATCGAGCGACAGCACGGACACAAGCTTTGAGGCGCAGCTCGAGGTGGATCGGTATCTAGTCGAGCAAGACGTCTTTTACCGCTTGGGGCCAGGTAATGGCGAGCCGATCGGCGGTGTCTTGTCAGAGGGGGAGGTGATCGAAGTTACCGGGCATGCCGGCGGATGGTTGCAATTCAAGGCGACAGAGGGGCACACTGCCTACGTGTATCAGCGCTACCTTTCGATTTTTTGATTGTTTCCGCCATGCTCGACCGCGATTGGTTCCTTGAGACACTTCACGCCAGTTGGGGACAACGTCTCAAAGTGGAGCGGGTCGTCTATCGCGAACAATCCGATCATCAAGATATCATCGTTTTCGAGAACAAGCACTGGGGGACGGTTCTAGCGCTCGACGGAATCGTTCAAACAACGACTGCCGACGAATTTGCTTATCACGAGATGCTGGTGCACCCGGCAGTGATGGCCCACGCCCATGTTGAGACGATCCTCATCATTGGCGGCGGCGATGGCGGCACGTTGCGCGAGGCCTTGCGATATCCTGATGTTAAGAGCGTTACCCAGGTCGAAATAGACCGGTCGGTCATCGATCTCTGCCGCACGCATTTGCCCGGATTGAGTGCAGGGGCATTCGATGATCCGCGTGCCGAAATCGTCATTGCCGACGGGGCCAAGTATGTCCAGGAGGCTGGCAGGACATTCGATCTGATCATTGTCGATTCGACCGACCCTATGGGCCCCGCTCAGGTACTGTTTGAAACCGAGTTTTATCGTCATTGTCGTGATCGGCTCAGTGGGGGGGGCGTTTTGATAACCCAGTCGGGCAATCCGGCGCTGGCGGACGAAGAACTTGCGATTGGACAAAAGAGGTTACGCGAGGCCGGTTTTGCCGATGTGTCTTTTATGACAACGAGTGTGCCAACTTATGTCGGTGGAACCATGGCACTGGGTTGGGCCTCGGACGACAGAACATTGCGACAACAATCGTGTGACTGGCTACTGATCGGTAAATTGCCTGAGGGATTGCGGTATTACAATCCCGATGTCCATGTAGGCGCCTTCGCTCATCCGAATTGGCTTTGGGAAATCGCGAGAAGATATCTTGTGCAACTGCAATCCGAGACTTTGTGACGCGCAAAGCAGACACGACGCTGCATCGTGTTCAAGGATAACATAGAAAAGATTGAGCTTTTTCGAGGTGATCAAGAGAATTAGTTGGCAACAATTCTTGGTTTCCGAGACGGCATAAATGCGTAGCGCCGTGCTGCCATGCGGTTGTTGTTTACGATTATTGGCTGTGTTTACCAATCATTAAGGTTAATTTCGTAGTCAAGTTCGAACGCAGGTTTTGGCAGAGGTTCTCCCTCCGTCTTTGCGGACATAGGTCGGCGAAGATTCGGGGGTAGCCGGATTGTTGTATAGGTAGTGTTGATGAACAAACTTGCAGCGGAAGACATTCGAGCGCTCGACGCTCCTGACAATGGCCAACGTCATGCCGAAGGTTCGGCCTTGTCGGACTTGGTATTGTCGAAGGACAGAAGTGGCATTGTTCTCGAACTGGGCGATCTAATCGCCAATGATCACGGCGAGGTCGTGTTATTTAATGATTCCGCCGTGCAGACGATAGTGTTGCAATCAAGTGCTAGAATGGTCAGTCAGGGATTGTCCAAGGGTTCTCAGACCAAGGACGGACAGTCGATCGAAGGCTACAAATACTGCAAATTCGATAACGGTGTGACGATCTATTACCCTGACGGTCTAGAACTTATTCTCAAGAGCGCCTGACTCTAAAGCTTGATCGACACGATCGGATCTTTAACTAGCGTAGCTGATCCGCTGGTTTGATGTTCTGTTTGCCGCGAGAGTCCGCCAAATGCGCAGGCTGAGTATCGTAGGCGCGCTCATAGAGGCGGTCCACGAGGTCGACAAAGCTTTTCCATCGCAAGTGTTGGTCGGCATAGCGTGTCGCAGCGGTGGCAAGAGCCGACGCGCGCTCTTCGCTTTCAAGAACGCTGATAACGCCCTTTCCGAAGGATATCGCGTCAGCGGCCGTCAGTTCCGCCAAGTCATGGTTTAAGACACAGGTGTGTGCCGGGATGTCGGTTGCAACGATGGGTTTGCCAGCCGCCAGGTAGTCGAAGATCTTGAGCGGGAAATTGCCGCCATAGGCTCGAGGCGATACCAGGACTTCCGCCGCCGCTAGAAATCGCCCCATCCGGCTTCTCGATTCACGCTCGACACAATAGACATGCCGCTCGAGTTCGCCGTTCAATCGGCTCTTCACCTCGGCGATCTCTTCACCATCTTGGGCACCGACCATGACGAGAACGGCTTCCGGCACTTCCGAAATGATTGCCGGAAACGCATTGAGTAGGAGGTCCACACCCTGATAGCTCGCGAAGTTCCCGGTATAGAGAATGATCCTGGCATTTTCGGGTAGCTCCAATTGCGCTCGCATTGCCCGAGCGCCATTCTCGGGCTCGGCGATTTCCAGAGCGGGAAACTGCCACACGAACCGGTTCGCTTCGGGGATGGTTTTGCCAGGCTCAACATCCAATCCGGCGCTTGCGACAATTGCCGATGCGCGGCGAAACATGAGTGTTTCAGTGAGTTCGAACAATCTGCCAAGGGGCAGCCGCTTGAGGAGTTTGTGCGATTTGAGCTGCTCCGGCAGTGACGATGCCATATCGTAAATCATTGGCGGCCTTGATCGCCGGCTACAGAGAGCGGTGGTCAAAGCCGCTTCTTCCACGGCATGCACGCAGACATAGTCATATCGGCGGATCCTGATCGCCACGTCGATGAGCATGAGGCCGGCGAAAAAAAGCTTGGCCAAAGAAAAGCCGATAGGCACCGAGCGCACACCGAACGGGTTCTTAAGTCGATGAATCGTGAGGCCGCGCACATTGATCTCGGTGCCCAAAGGCAGTGTCACGAGGTCGATGGTATAGCCAATCTCGCTGAGTGCCTCGATCACAAACCGAACGGCGATCGGCGTACCACGGTCATCATAAAAGGGCTGGGGTGCGAGAATCAGCACGCGGCCTTTATTGGCCGAGACCTGCGCGTCTTCTGCAGATTGCGGGCCTCGCGTCATTAGCGTACCGAGCGTCCGACAGCGGCAAGTGGTGCGGTGAGCTTGGACCGCTTCTTATGGCTTAAAAGGGAACACAGGAACTCATCATGGCGGAGGAAGAGGGCACAATCCTGGTGACCGGCGCCACTGGCGCTGTCGGAGCCGCCATCGTGCGTCGCCTGGTCGGCACCGGCCGGCAGGTACGCGTGATTGTCCGGGCCCATTCGGATGCGCAGCATCTCGAAGCTCAGGGGGTGCCCATCATTCGTGGCGATATTCGCGATGAAGTCGCCGTCGACAACGCTGTTCGCGGTACCAAGACCATTATTCACTGCGCGGCCCTCTTTCGCGCTGGCGGACTGCCCGATCAGGAGTACCGTTCCGTTCATGTCGATGGAACTCGAATACTACTGGAATCGTCAAAACGCCACGACGTAGCGAGATTTGTGCATTGTTCGACGATCGGTGTCCATGGAAGTGTCCGAGACATCCCGTCTGACGAAGACTCTCCGTTTCAGCCGCACGACATCTACCAGCAAACAAAATTGGAGGGCGAAGTCGTCGTCCAAGATGCAATCGCCGAGGGATTTCCAGCCGTGATCGTTCGACCGGCTGGCGTCTATGGTCCGGGTGATCTCAGACATTTAAAGCTGTTGAGGCTGTTGAAACAAGGGCGTTTCATTATGTTCGGCGGCGGAACGGCGTGCTGGCATCCGGTCTTTCTCGAAGATCTCGTCGACGGTTTTATCTTGGCGCACGATCATTCAGACGCTTTAGGGAGGACATTTATTCTCGCCGGTCCGAGATGGGTTCCACTGCGGCAATGGATTGACGAGGCCGCACGGTCGGTTTCGTCACCGCCACCTCGGATCCGGTTGCCCTACGCACCACTGCTCGCCGCGTCCGTCGCCTGTGAGGCCATCTGCAAGCCTTTTGGCATCGAGCCGCCCTTACACCGAAGGCGCGCCAGCTTCTTCGTCAATAATCGTGCATTCTCGATTGACCGCGCAAGATCCGTACTCGGCTACTACCCCAAAGTTGATATTGCCGAAGGTCTCGACCGGACGGCGACCTGGTATCGTGCTGAGGGGTATCTCTGAGCGAGACCAGGACATCCTCGGGCCGCTATCTCACCAACACAGCGGCGCTGATCAGCTGCAAAGTTGCCGGTGATCTGGGTGCCTTCGCCTTTTTCATCGTCATTTCCAGGCTTTATGGCGAGACAGGCATCGGTCTCTATGGTTTCGCGATGGCGCTGGCGAGCAGTCTCGCGGCGATTGCCGATTTCGGCCTTTATGATTTTACGGTGCGCGAACTCAACAATCCCCATCGCAACCGCAAGCACTTTCTCACCTTGGTTGCCGTCCTTCGCCTGATGCTGTCGCTCCTTTCGTTTCTCGTGCTTGTTGTGCTGTCGCTCAGCCTGGCGGGTGCAGACGGCCGGTCGAGCGTCCTGTTCGCAGTGGGATCGCAGCAGATCCTCTTAGCATTTGCGACGGGGGCCGCTGCGGTGCTCGCTGCCCGTGACGATATGGCGTTTCCAGCCATCATCGAAGCCCTATGCCGGCTGGCGGGAATGGGTTTGGCCATTCTTCTTTCGCTGACGGGGTGGCCTTTGGCTTTAGCACTCGTCGGACCGGTACTCTCCACCTTCGGGCAGATCATCGTCGTTCTGCTTCGCATCCGACATCAAGAGAGCAAATCTCAGGATCGGGATGGCGGCGATGCTGCTCTTTCTTTCATGGAGCTTTGGCGTACGGTACGATCGGCGTTTCCCTATCTGCTATCGGATCTCGCCCGCCGGCTCTCGATCCGCATTGATTTGATCATGCTTGGGTTCTTGGTTTCTGCCGCACTGACCGGCCTCTATGCGGCTGGACAAAGAGTCGTGGCGGTACTGCTCTTCGTACCCCATTTCGCGGCATTGGCACTCTTGCCGATGATGTCGAGACTGTCTCACGAACGGGCCGATGAGTTGGCGGCACTCGCGACAAAAAGCTTCCGCATTGGTGTCCTCCTTGGCGTTCCCGGCACCTTGGGGCTCATCCTGATCGCACCAGAGATCACCGTTCTGTTGTATGGTGCTGCCTTTGCAGAGGCGTCACTGGTCTTGTCGCTGATTGCGCCGCTCTTTCTCATCGAATGTCTTCGCAACCCGCTTGGCAACCTGTTAACGGCGACGGGCCAACAATCATTTAGAACGCGAGCCGAATGGGAGGCCCTCGCTTTGGCGATCCCTCTTCAACTCGTCGGCATTGTCCTGATTGGCGCGGAAGGAGCGGCGGTGGCGATTGTTCTTAGCGAGCTGTTCTTGCTAGTTCGTTTCGCGCTGCGCACGCGTAGTCTCTTCAATGTTAAAGAGGGATTTTCGGCGCTTTGGCCCGCATGTTCGGGATGCGTGATCATGTCTGTGCCGGTGATCGCGTGGCAACCCGGATTGGCTCTTACACTAAGCTATTGTCTCCTTGTTTATCCAATCGTGATCATCACCTTCCGCCAGGTTCGAAGGCATGAGTGGTCAGCCCTTCAGACGTTCTATGGCTCTCTGAAGGGACACAGGTAATTTCGTCCATGACGTCCAATCCGGGGTTCTCCGATTTGCGTGTGCTTTTCGTGCAAGACCATGCTGCCCGGCCAGGCGAGGGTGCTCATGGTGTCACGAGCTATCTCTCGACCACATTGCCCGCCCTCAAACGACTTGGCGTTGACCCGAAGCTATGTGTCCTGACGGGTTCCCCGGACCAAGATATTCGTCATCTCCTCGAAGCTACAGAACCAGCCTTTTTCCGACGTCACAAATGGGACCCTCGTTCGTTCTGGGATATTCAAGGGCAAATTCGGGAATTCAGGCCCGATATCATGCACCTGAGCGCCTTCAAATCAGTGGTTCTCGGAAGGCTACTGGCCCGGTTGAACAAGTTGCCAAGCATTGTGCATATCCATGATGCCCATAAACTTCCGGCACCTTTGCGGCTGCTCAGCCGCATTCAGGCGAAGCAGACACGGGCTGTCATTGCCGTATCCAAGGCGATCGCTGCCTTTGCCAGTGAGCATTATGGCTTTCGCGACGATCAAATACGTGTCTTCTTCAACGGCATTGATATCGATCGTTTCGGGAGGAACCGGGCGGAACGTCGAGACCGCATGCGCGCGGAACTCGGAATTGGTGAAGAGAGTGTCGCGGTCGGCGTGGTCGGTCGTCTTGCGCCGGGGAAGGGGCAGGATGTCGCTCTTGAGGCGATGCGAACCGCTCTTGGCCGTTGCAGCCGCTTGAGGCTCTTTATCATTGGCGGCGGGCCGTTGAGGCCGCATTTGGAAGCGCTCGCCGCCGAACTCGAAATCCAGAATCAAGTGACGTTTCTCGGCCATCGCCCAGATATCGCCGATATCTACGCGGGCTTGGACATGACGATTGTGCCTTCGGTTCTCGTTGAGGGAATGGGGCTCGTCGCCATCGAAGCCATGGCGTCAGGCGTGCCGGTAATCGCCCACAAAATCGGCGGCCTTCCAGAAATCATCGAGGATGGCGTCAACGGACATCTCGTCGAGACCGGCAATGGAGAACAGTTGTCGTCGCGCGTGGTAGAGTTAGCGACCGATCAGGAACGACGCAGCCGCATGGCACACGAAGCGAGCCTGAGGACGGCAAAGTTCTCGGTTGAGAATCACGCGCAATCGCTCCTGAACCTCTATTCGGAAATCCTCGATGGCACGGGGGCGGAGCGACAATGATCGGCGGACTCAAACCATCCCTCTACAAGAGCTGGAAGAAGAACCGGTCGGAGCTGCGAGCGATTGCGACGCGCCGAATGCCGGCATTTGTTTGGGGAGGGAGCGTCGGCGAAAATGAGATCCCCGTTTTCGTTTTCCATGACGTCGAACCGCAATCTTTCGAGGCGCAGCTTCGCTATCTCGCCGACAATGACTACCTGGCCTTGTCAGCTACGGAGTTTCAGCAGGCATTGGAGACGCGGAATATTCCTCGGCGCAGCGTTCTCCTGACCTTTGATGATGCGCGGTGGAGCTTTTGGAGTTTTGCTCTGCCGCTTCTCGAAAAGTATCAGATGCCTGCGATCCTTTTTGTGATCCCGGGCCCGGTGCAAATCATGGACATAATGCGGCCCCAAATTGGCGATGGAACGATCGATCGAGAATCAGAAGAAACACTCAAGAAGTACGCCGTGCGATGGCCGCTTTGCACCTTGGGTGAGCTCGAAGAGATCTGCAGTAACAGTCTGATCACGATCGGTTGTCACTCGTTCAGCCATCAGCTCATCCCAGTGAGCCCGCATGCCTTCGAATTCGTTCACCCGGATTTCGATCCAGGTCCTTTCGCCAATAGCGATCTTCCGATTGTTGATGAGGATGACCCACGTTATCCGAAGCGCTGCCCCTATTGGGGAAGACCGATATTGCCAGCAGCATCTCGCCTGAAAGGCAACAACCGTTGGATACCTCCGAAGGGCTACTCTGAGCATATGCGACGCTATGTCGATGCCCGAGGGGGGGTGAGCTTTTTCTCAGATTCGAATTGGCGGCAAAACTTGCTTGAACAGCATCGCAAGCTGCTCAGAGTGAACCAAGGCAGTTGGGAGACGGCGGCAGACCGTGATCAGGCTATTCGCATTGAGCTAAAACTTGCGGAGGACGGGATTCGCGATCTCTCGCTCGGATATGAGGTTACCCATTTCTGCTATCCCTGGTTTGAAGGATGCGAACGGGTGGATGCGAAGCTGCGTGCGTCGGGTTATCGTTTCCTGCATTATGGCCCAGACCATTTGACACGGCCACTTGCGAACGATGCGTGGCACGTGCAACGGCTCAATGATGACTACATCTGGGCGCTTCCCGGCCAGGGGCGCCGATCGCTGATCGAGATCATAAGGAACCGCAAGCGGCGGAAAGCCAAATTGTGACGGGCAATGAGGTAGATAGCTATGGTTGAACTCTCGATCTATGCGACGTCACCACCATCAGTCGACTTCACGCCTGACGCCTATCTTGACACGGTCACGCAAATCGGACGGTGGAGCGAAAAGGCGCGATGTGAGGGTACGCTGGTCTATTCGGATCACCGGTTGGCTGACCCATGGGCTGTGGCACAGCACATCTTGGCCACGACCGAGAGTCTCGTCCCGCTCGTAGCATTGCAGCCCGCCTACATGCACCCCTTCACCGTTGCCAAGATGATCGCAACACTGAGCTTGTGGTATAGGCGGCGCGTCGATCTCAATCTCTTGGCAGGTGGATTCAAGCGCGATCTCGAGGCGATGGGCGATTTCACGCCTCACGATGAGCGCTACACCCGGCTGGAGGATTATACGCGCATCATTACCGGACTCTTAGAAGCTTCAGTCGAGGGCCGTGGCTTTAGCCTCAAGGGCAAATACTACGTTTCGGACAATCTTCGATTGAGCCAGCAGATGAAGCCCGAATTGATGCCCAAGCTCTTGGTCTCCGGTTCTTCGGAGGCAGGACAGGCGACAGCAAAATCGCTAGGGGCCACGGCAATCAGCTATCCATTGCCGACCAAGGCCTATGAGGAGGAAAATGTCGTCCAGGCGTCCGGTTTGCGCGTGGGCTTGATCGCGCGCGATGATGATTCCCTCGCTTGGCGTCACGCGGAAGAACGGTTCCCCCCCGATCGAAGGGGTGAGATCGCACACCAAATGGCGACGAAGGTCTCCGATTCGAAGTGGCATCACACGCTCTCCGAGATCGGTGAAGGAGGTCCCGGCAATCCCTACTGGATGCGACCGTTTCAAAGTTACAAGACGTTCTGTCCTTATCTTGTCGGAGATTATGAAACCGTCTCCCATGAGCTTGCCCGCTATATGAATGCGGGCTTCTCGACGTTCATTCTCGATGTTCCCGGCAGCGAGCAGGAACTGGAGATGGTAGGGCGTCTCTTTTCCATGGCGGCCGGCGAGACTGCTGCTTGATGCGGCTTCTTCACCATCTCCTCGAGGAGACGGCGAGCCGAAATCCCGAGGCCCTAGCCATAGTCGATGAGGCCTCGACGATAAACTTTTCCGAACTCGACCGGGAGAGTAACCGTCAGGCGTTCTGTTTGAGAGAGCTTGGCCTTCGGCCGCTCGATCGTGTCGGCGTAATGGCGTCTAAGTCTATAACGACAATTACTGCCTTTCTCTCGGTTTTGAAGGCCAGCGGAATCTATGTTCCGCTCGATCCTGCGGGCCCTTCGGCACGGGTCGGGCGGATGATCGAGGTTTCCGGCTCGAGGCTTGTTCTCAAGTCCGGCGAGGCCAATCCCGTGCTCGCTGAATTGGCAGATGTGGTCACTGCGACTTGCGACCTCGGTGTGCACGACCTTTCCGACATCCATGCAAGTGCGGTGAATTGTTCACCGAGCCCGTTGGCGCAAACCACCAAGCCCTATGATCCCGCACACATCCTGTTTACATCGGGATCGACCGGCCTTCCCAAGGGCGTGGTGGTAACCCACGCCAACGTTCTGGCCTTTTTGAGCTGGGCCAATGACTATTTCGGGCGCGGTCCCGAGGATCGCGTTTCCGGCCATTCGCCGCTACAATTCGATCTGTCGACTTATGATATTTTTGGATCATTCGCAGCAGGTTCGGAACTTCATCTCGTCCCAGCGAAACTCAATCTGTTTCCCAAGGACTTGCCAGGTTTCTTCCGCGAGCGGCGACTCACGCAGTGGTTTTCCGCACCCTCCGTACTGGCCTACCTCGCGCGTTTCGATGCCATCGAGCAAGGAGATTTTCCGGACCTTCGCGAACTTCTTTGGTGCGGAGAGGTCTTCGCCGTACCAGCGCTCCGCTATTGGATGGAGCGTTTGCCGCATGTCCGCTTCACCAATCTCTACGGTCCGACCGAAGCGACGATCGC
>CAYPOV010000022.1:0-10404 GCA_964412385.1 uncultured Geminicoccaceae bacterium | reverse complement strand
CAGCCAGGGGCGCATGTATCGAACCGGCGATCTCGGCTATATCGATGATCAGGGCAATCTGCGATTTGTCGGCCGCGCGGACACCCAGATCAAGTCCCGCGGACATCGCATCGAGCTCGGTGAGATCGAAGTTGCCGTCAACAGCCTTCCGGAGATCGGCGAGGCGGCCGTTTTGGCGCTTAAAGTCGATGATTTCGCCGGTACGGAGATCGTTTGTGTCTATTCGAGCGCTTCCGGCACTCCCTTTCCGGCCACGGCCTTGAGACGAGCGCTCGGCAAGCTTGTCCCTCGCTACATGCTGCCCGCGCGCTATGAGGAGCGCGAGAACCTGCCGCTCAACAGCAACGGCAAGATCGATCGGGTGAAGTTGCGTCGGGAAATGATGGAGGCCTCAGCTGGTGAATGAAGCCTCCGGTGTACAAGACGATGTCGAGGCGCAGATTTCCCGCATCTTGGTCGAGGAGTTGGCGTTGCCTGTCATGCCTACTGACACGGATCTCGTGGCTGGCGGCTATCTGGACTCCTTGTCGCTTGTCGATCTCGTGTTCAATCTGGAGCAGACGTTCGGTTTTGAGATTGGGCTAGACGACCTGGATGCCGACAATTTTGCGACGATTGAGAATATCGCTCAGTTTGTAAGAGCGCACCGATAAGCTCCTGACCTAGCGCTGAAAATCACCGATCCAACGTTCACCATCGAGCATGCTTACCCATGCAGATCCATCTGCCAGCGGGCGCAGGATCTCGGCATCGCGACTGTGGGTCAGGACAAAGCGGCCGCTATTCAGCAGACAAGAATGCTTGCGATAGGCGAAGAGGTGTTGAAGGCGCGCGTGACCTCTAACGAGAGCAGCACCGGCTTGACGCGCATCGGCGATCACAGCGCCAATCCCAGCCGCACCTTCATCCGAGAATGATTCGCTCTGCATCACGTCCGCGAGGCTTGCGCTGCGCATGACATAGAGAAACCAGCCCTCGATTTCGCCATTCTTCAAGATGGCGCCGGATCGAACCCGGCCGTCATGGGCAAGTCTCGAGCAACGTTCGAGCAGCCATTCAAGCCAAGCGCGTGTCATGACAGGCCTGAGCGGAGCGGATATTTTTCGGTCGGACGTCAATACCAATTGATCGAGATCGAGGTCCGAGATCTCGTTCTCGTTGCTCGAAAGCTTGTTGGCGTAGCGGCCCGCGAGGATATCTGTGGCCGATGCGCCCATAACAGCCAGGCGATCGATTGCAGGCGAAGGATCGAGCGGCGCTCGGGCGAACTCCCAAAGTCCCCGCGCCGGCCGTATCGTATGAAACCAGTCGAGTCCGAGAGCCGGTGAAAGACTGCCGCCGCACCGCTGCCAGATTCGTCTTGAAAGATCGGTTGCACCGTCCGCCAGGCAGAGATCCTGTGGCCCTGCAATCATGGTCTTGATCAGGCGCGCAGCGATGAAGGGACGATGCTTTTCTGGAGCGTCGCGTGCGACAGTAAAATTGGATGAGACCGCTACGCGTAATTGGCGGTCACCCAGTTTCATCACGCGTGGCGTTATGCCGAGGAAGCCCTGAATTTTTCCGTCGATCGTGCAGATCAATGGCTGCAGCTCGGGGTCGACCCATGGGTTCTGGAAATAAATGCTCGTGAAATCACCCACCAGCGTTTCGCGGCGCTGCGGGTTGATGTCGTGCTCGGCAAGAAGATCAACGACTTCGGAGGCACGTTCAGAAGGGCAGGGTGTGACGTCCATGCGACTATCTCGTTGAGCCCGAGGCATTAAGACTGAGTTTTCCAACAGCCGACGCGACATCGGGCATCGAACGTGCCATCGACCAGCTCAACCCTTGCCACTGGCAGTCCTGCGCCGCAAGCAGCCGCAGCGGAAACGGCATGTTATGTCGATGCGCATGTGCACATCTACCCGTGTCATGACGTGGACAAAGCGCTCGATGCGGCAATTCGCAATACTCGAAGGACATCGAGTGCCGAGGGAAGCGTCGATCGTTCTATCGCGATCTTGCTGCTGGCCGATTGGCGACGAGCGAGAAGCTTTGAGCGCTGTCTCAAGCACCAGGGCAAGTGGCACACGTCTCTCGTTCAAGAGGGGATCCTTGCCGCTGAGGCGGGGGCCGATCAATGCTTGATCCTTGAGGGTCAACAGATCGATTCGCGCGAAAACATTGAGGTCCTTAGTCTTTGCAGCATGGTCAGGCACAAGGCAGGGTTGCCTCTTGAGGACCTCATCAATGCGATCGGTGATTGTGGCGCATTACCGGTGATCCCATGGGGCGTGGGCAAGTGGATCGGAGCGCGCGGCCGCGCCTTGAGTGAATTTCTCGAGAGGCCGTCGGCGCAACGTGTCTATCTGGGTGACAGTTACAATCGACCGATTGGTTGGCGGGAACCGGTCTTGCTGGAACGTGGCCGTCACGTGAACGGAATCACGCTGTCGGGGACCGATCCTCTGCCATTGCCAAGTTCAACGGAAAGGATCGGACGCTTTGGCGTTTGTTTCACGGCACCACTGGATATCAGCGATCCGCTGAGAACCATCATCACCAGCCTTCAACAACCCTCGCAGATACGGTCATTCGGTCGTCGACAGTCTTTTGGCGGAACCGTTTGGGACCAGACGAGACTGCGCCTTGCAAGACAATAGGGGGTTGATTGAGCAGCCGACCGGCCTTCTTTGATGAGAGTTTTGACGTGGTCATTATTGGCGGCGGAATGCAGGGGCTGCTCTGCGGCCTCGAAGCCACCAAATCCGGACTTCGACCCATTGTATTGGAGGCCAATCTACTCTGCGGTGGTGCCAGTGGTACGAGCCTTCGCATTCTTCACGGCGGTTTGCGGCATCTGCAAACGTTAAGTCTGGATCGGGCGGTCCGATCGGCCAAGGCCCAAGACTGGTTTCGACGACACTATGCCGGGTTTGTCGAACCCATAGACGTTGTACTCCCGCTGGACGGCGGGCTGCGGAGGCCGCCCCGGGGTGAACTCGCGGGAGCACGGCAGGGGACAAGTTGGAATTTTTAGGGGCAAGGGGGGGAAACCCGCACTCGCGTCCTGGGTGCGGGAGAAGCGCGCGCGTTTATGGCGCCCTTCGGATTTTCGGGCGAGTGTTCGGCGCTAAATTGGCAAGAATACTGGATCCCGGAAATAGAGCCCCTGGCACAGCGGATCAGGAGTGATATCGAGGTTCGAGGCGGCGTGGTCGTCGAGGGTGCTCAGGTCCGCAGGATCAAGGAAATCGAGGCTTCTCGGTGCATTGTCGAGGCTCACATGGCCGCAACAGGCGAGCGGCACCAGATTGCGCCGCGGCATGTGATCGAGGCAACGGGGCCCGGCTATTCCGGTCTCTCAACGAGATGCAGATCTGCAGTCCCTATAGTCACTGGCTTCAACGTTGTCCTGGAGCTGCCGCTCAATGCCTCCTGGGCATTTGGAACACCGCCGAGCCAGAGAACGGGGCGAAGCTACTTCCTCATCCCCTACGCGCGCCAACTATTGATTGGAACGGGTTATGTTGCGGGTGCCGAAGGTGACGGCAGCCGGCCGGCCGATACGCAGGTTCATTCCATGGTGAGTGATGTTGCATCGTTGGTGCCAGGGCTTGGTGTAACGCCTGATCGCATCTCAGATGTGCTTTGGAACGATTTGCCGGCGAAAAAGGCTGGTGTCGGATACCCGTCCGCAAAAGATTCCATCGTCGTCAGCAGGACACTTCCAAGCAGGGAAACGTATCTTCGTCTTTATCCATCGAAGCTAACGACAACGCCTGTGGTTGCCGCGTCTGCGATCAAGAAACTCAGCATAAAAAGCAACGACTCGACGTCGTAATCGCTCTCTCGCGCTTCTAAGTCGCTTGACGTCCGTGTGAGGATTTCGGATTGGACGAGGGAGTTGTGTCGACGACACATCATTGTGGCATTTGTCGGTTGTGCATTTAGCGAGTACATTCGCGTTAGGTACCGGTTCGCCACATTTGTACCTCAAGTCCAAGAAAATGAGGACGCCTTGCGAGAAAGACTAGGTTGCGCAGTAGTATTCCATGGTAGTGTCTGTGCAACGAAGTGCCCGGGCAGATGCGACTTTAGTCTGCGTGCATAGGTTCTGATGGTTGCAGCAATGGAAAATGGGCTGCTCAGCGCCGGCATGGAGAGGCCGCGTCTTACTCAGCGCCTGCCGAAAATACTGGTGATCACGCCCCAGCCATTCTTCCGCGTCTCTGGAACACCTATTGCCGTCATGCAGCTTGTGCGAGCCCTTGTGGAACTGGGTTTCGCCGTTGACTTAGTGAGCTTCCCTGATGGCACTCGTCTTGATCTTCCGAGATACAGGCAATTTCGCTGCGGCTCTCTGCCTTGGCTGAAAAACGTGCCGATAGGGTTCTCGCCTTCCAAAATCATGCTCAACATGTTTTTGGCATGGCGAGCTTACCGACTCTTACGGTCACATCGTTATGACGTGGTGCATGCGGTTGAAGAGGCCGCATTCTACGCTGCACCATTGGCACGGCTTCACGGCTTGCCTTTGGTCGTCGATCTCGACTCGGACATTGTGGAGCAGCTTCATCGGAACAATTCAAATTCGGTGCGATGCCTCGCCAGGCCTGCCGATTGGTTGCGTCGCAGGTCAATCCAGGCCGCCGACGTCGCACTGACGATCGCACCAGCACTGACTGACCTCGTCCGACGTGTGAGTCCTGAAACCCCCATCGTCGAGGCACGCGACTTTGCGCTACCGGAAATGGCGCGTGAGCCCGATCCCGATACCGTCGAGCACTACAAACGTGTCCTGCAAATCCATAACGGGCCCGTGATCGCCTACACAGGCAATCTCGACAGCCGGCAAGGTGTTGATCTTCTTTTGGAGGCGTTTGTTGCCGTCTTGGAGAGGCACGCCCAAGCCATTCTCTTGATTGTAGGTGGGGAGTCCGCCGAAGTTCGGCGACTGCAGCAGAGGGCAGAGTCCCTCGGTGTCATTGCTCAGGTGCGACTTGTGCCCAAACGTCCGTTGGGTGAAGTGGCGGATTATATGGCCATTGCCGACACCCTTATCTCGCCACGTTTGGAACCGCTGATCACGCCAATGAAGATTTACGCCTATATGGCAAGCGGCAAACCCATCGTGGCGACCGACCTTCCGACACACCGGGCTGTGCTGAATGACGATATGGCCTATCTTGTGGCGCCTTCGGTCGCGGGTTTGACATCGGGCATCATTGATGTCCTGAACGACCGAACCGAGGCGACGGCACGGGCCCGAAATGCTCGCGAGCAAGTTGACCGCTACTATACATTTCAGCGCTTTCTGGAAAAAATAGAACGCGCCTATGGGCATATTTCGAGGCTTAGCCCAGAGGCGAGATTGATGACGAGGGCTGGGAACCCCAGCCGTTGAGTTCGCAGCCCGAACGCGCTTTTTGACTTTATCTCGATCTCCCGCTAGATCTCTTGGGGTGAATTCGGAATGCAACCCCTTCGCCGCAAATGCGACAAAGCTAATGTTGTGTGACGTGCCCCGAATTTAACCACACGGGCATGTCCACGATCGGCGAAGCGATCATGATCACGAAAAATTACAGGAGAGCATTGTGTCCGATCGCCAACATTCGAATGTACGGAGGATACATCCTCTTGTACATGAAATGGAAAAACAACTTGAGTCGGGTCGCTGCGGACGACGTGATTTCTTACGTACTGTTACGCTCCTCGGTGTTTCTTCAGCCGCAGCCTACACGATGGCCGGTAGAATTACTGGCGAGACCATTGTTGAGAACGCCAAGGCCCAATCGCCTAAGAGCGGCGGCATTCTAAGAGTTGGGATGCAGGTCCAAAAAATGGAGGACCCGGCGACCTACTCTTGGGTCGAGATGTCCAATCAGTCTCGACATATTATCGAATATCTCGCGATTACCGGCCCGGACAATGTCACCCGGCCGATGCTTGCTGAAAAGTGGGAAGCGTCGGACGATCTCAAGACGTGGACGCTCTATCTTCGACAGGGTGTGATGTGGCACAACGGGGATGAGTTCACCGCAGATGATGTCGTTTGGAATGTCGAGCGGTGGCTCGATCCCGCGATTGGGTCATCCAATGTCGGCCTCTCGACCTTTGCTGCCATGCTCGAGGATAAGGACGGGACCAACCAAATGATCTCTGGTGCTGTCGAGGCGGTCGACAAGCATACCGTGCGTTTCAATCTCAAGCAGCCTGTGCTGTCCGTGCCGGAGGATTGCTACAACTACCCGACGCCGATTTTGCATCCCTCTTTCAAACCGCCATTCTCAGATAATCCGATCGGTACCGGTCCATACCAAATGACCGATTTCGCCGTCGGCGAGCGCTGTATCCTGAAGCGCGTGACCGAGACGACTGATGGCCAGCCATTCAAGTATTGGGGTGGTGACGTCTATCTGGACGAAATTCACTACTACAATTTCGACGAGGATAATCAGCTCACCGCTTTCGCCTCGGGAGAGGTCGACGCAATCTACCAATTCGGCATTGAGCAATATCAGCTCGCAGAAGCGATACCGGGCGCTATTCTTCAGCCCCGGACCGCGCAATGCCTATGCTTGAGAATGCAGGTCGATCAACCACCCTTCGATAACCACAAGCTACGTCAAGCCATCGTCACGGCCGCGGACAACTCGGTCTACCGGGACCTTGTGTTCCAGGGAGGCGGTGATGTTGCCTGGAATTTTCATGTGGCGCCAATCCATCCTGAATATTTCGAACTGCCGCCCCTAAAGCGAGATGTCGAAGCGGCCAAGAAGCTGCTGAGCGAAGCAGGCTATGACGACGGCATCGAGCTTACCATTGATGTCGGCAATACCGATGGTCCGTGGGAGCAATCGATTTGCGAGCTTCTCAAGGATCAAGTCAAAGACGCTGGTATCACCCTCAACATCAACGTTATGCCGGCTTCGAAGTTTTGGGAGATTTGGAACAAGACGCCATTCGGCGCCACTGCATGGACGCATCGACCTCTTGGGACAATGGTGTTGTCCTTGGGATATCGTACGGGCGTTCCCTGGAACGAAACCCACTTCGCAGATCCCGAGTTCGACAAGGCGTTGGATGATGCCGAAGCGACGCTTGATGTCGAAGAGCGACGCATGAAGATGGAGAAAGTCGAGAAGATCATGCAGGACGCGGCGATCATGGTCTTGCCACTCTTCCGGCCGATTTTCACGATCGTCAAAGACAATGTCCGTGACTACCCTGCGCACCCAACGCAGTACCACCAGTACAATCAGGTCTGGATCGATAGCTGACCAGATCCAATGCGGGCCGCACCTTTTCGAGGGTGCGGCTCATGCGCTTCGGACCTGCCACTCACAAAAAGTCCGGCAACAACGAAAACGATTTGAAAGTGCAATAGCCTATGGCGAGGCTTATTTTCCGCCGCTTGATTCAGATGGTTCTGATCATGGCGGTGGCCTCATTCATTCTATTTGTGATCTTCGATACCGACGCGTTCAAAAAGAAAATTGCCGTTGCTGAACTCGGTGGCTTTGCGGTCTCTGCGCTCAGCGAAGAATCGTACCAGAATTGGCTCGAAGACAAGGGACTCAACGAACCATTCTTCGAGAGGTACGTAACTTGGATCGGCAATGTCGCGAGTGGCGACCTGGGAATGTCGTTCGAAAAGAACACCGAGGTCGGTCCTCTCCTTGCCGAACGCCTCGCTAATACCGGTATATTGGCGTTTTGGGTGTTTGCCCTCATGATCCCAATTTCACTTGTTCTGGGTGTCATGGCTGGCATGCGCGAGGGGAGCCGCCAAGATAGGGTCATCTCGTTCATTTCGGTGTTTACGACATCAATCCCAGAGATTGCGACGGCAATCTTTCTGACGATCATTTTTGCCTTGGGTCTTCAGTGGTTGCCTGCGAAATCGGCGATGACCCAGGGTTTTGATCCGGTTCAACTGATCCTGCCTGTACTGACCCTGGTTCTCTACGACTTCGGTTATGTGGCGCGTATGACCCGTGCCTCCATGGCGGAAGTCATGACATCACAATACATCCGAACAGCGATCTTGAAGGGGCTCCCTTATCGGCGGGTTATCATGGGCCATGCTCTCCGCAATGCGTTGATCGCACCCTTCACCATCATTGTCTTGCAGCTCAACTGGCTGCTTTCGGGCGTTGTCGTCGTCGAGGTGTTCTTTCAGTATAACGGCTTCGGCAAGCTGCTCCTTGAAGCTGCGCTCTTCGGTGATGTCTATGTCGTTCAGGCCTGTACGCTTGTGGCAGTCGCAGTCGCCGTGTTGTCGCAAATCATTTCGGATATTGGATATACATTCCTAAATCCACGTATCCGGTTCAATTGAGGAGACCCGAAACATGGCAACAATTGTCTCCACCGAACCACATTTAAGTCTTTTCGAGCGCCTCAAGACACCGCGCGCTCTCATTGCCTTGATCGTCTTGATGTGGCTGCCGCTGATGGCTCATGTGATGGCGGCCGACAGTCTCGGCGAGCTAAAAGATGCAATCCTGCTTCCGGCAATTCCGGCAACATTGATTCTCTATGTTTTGGCTATCCACTCCTGGCGAGAATCGTGGGTTGCGGTCTTAGGGGCGTCGCTTGTGTTTTTCTGGCTGCTGATGGCGGTTTCGGCGCCCTATTTGCCTCTCATCGATCCCAACAAGCCGATCGCACCCTTTACGCTTCCCTTCACCGAAAAAGACGGTCTCTTCTTTTGGCTGGGCACCGATTTCAAGGGACGAGACCTTCTTTCACGCGCGATATGGGGCTGTCAGCGAGTGATCGTCTGGGGTGTGACAGCAACCTTTGTGGCCTACGTCGTCGGCACATTTTTTGGATTAGTTGCCGGATATCTATCAGGCTGGTGGGACGAGCTGATTTCGTTCTTGGGCAATGTGCTCCTCTCGTTCCCGGTGATGGTTCTCTTCATCGTCATCCTCAATTATCTCGGGCCGAGTGGGTTCAACATCGTCATCGCTGTCACCTTCGCCTCGGCGCCCGCGATCATGCGTATCGTGCGTGGCCTGACCCTGGATATCAAAACCCGCGACTACGTCTTCGCGGCGCAGACGCGCGGTGAGCATCCCCTTTGGATTATGCTGGTCGAGTTGCTTCCCAATGCGCGCGGGCCGATTATTGTCGATGCTTGTTTGCGCTTGGGATATACGACCGTCGCGATCACGACGCTGACGTTTTTGGGCTTGGGCCTGCAGCCACCCGATCCCGACTGGGGGCTGATGATCAAGGAATCGGCTCAGACGGCGATGCTTTTCAAGTTTTCATACATGTTGGTGGTTCCAGCGCTTTCCGTATCCAGCCTGATCCTCGGCTTCAATCTGATGGCCGACGGATTGCGCGAAATGAGTTTGCGCGATTGAGGAAACAAGAATGACCGAGAACACCGTCCTCGAGTGCAACAAACTCTGCATCTCGTACTTCGTCCGAGCCGGCGAAATACCTGCTGTCGTCGACTTCGATCTTAGGGTGATGCCGGGTGAGGCCGTTGGCATTGTCGGCGAGTCGGGCTGCGGAAAGTCGACGGTCGCTCTCGCCGTGATGCAATATCTCGGCAAAAACGGAAGGGTTGTCAGCGGCGAGATCAAGTTCAAAGGCCAAGACATGACGGCCATGAGCGAAGAAGAGCTCCGCAAATTGCGGGGTTCACAAATTTCGATGATCTACCAAGAACCGATGGCATCGCTCAACCCCTCCATGACGGTTGCTCGCCAACTGATGGAAGTCCCGCTCACCCACGAGAATGTCTTGGAAAAAGAGGCATACGAACGTGCATTGGCGATGCTGGACGACGTTCGGCTACCGGATCCCAAACGGATCATGGAGGCCTATCCGCATCAGATTTCGGGCGGTCAGCAGCAGCGCGTGGTGATTGCCATGGCACTCCTGTCCAGTCCCTCGCTGTTGCTACTGGATGAGCCCACGACGGCGCTCGACGTCACGGTCGAGGCTGGAATTGTCGAGCTCGTCAAAGAGCTGGGCGAGCGGTTTGGCACCTCAATGATCTATATTTCGCACAATCTCGGGCTGATCCTCGAGACCTGTGATCGGATCGCCGTCATGTATTCAGGTGAGGTTGTCGAGGAGGGAACGGTCGAG
Organism: uncultured Geminicoccaceae bacterium; assembly: GCA_964412385.1. Lineage (GTDB taxonomy): Bacteria > Pseudomonadota > Alphaproteobacteria > Geminicoccales > Geminicoccaceae > JBGSYN01. Next base: position 303 of record CAYPOV010000022.1, on the reverse strand, counting down.
CAGGTCTTCGATCAAATGCGCCACCCCTATACACGCGGGCTGTTCAACTCGATCCCTCTTCCAGGGGCCGACAAGCATGCTCGTCCGCTAGTAGCAATTCCCGGTCAGCTTCCATTGCCGCATGACAGGCCGGACGGCTGCAATTTCGCACCTCGTTGTGATTTTTTCAAAGAGGGCGTGTGCGATCATGGCTTCATCGAGATGGAAGGAATCGCTGGTCAGCCGTCTCTCCGCAGTCGCTGCCGGCGCTTCAAGGATTTTGACTGGTGCACAAGGCCAGAAGGCGCCACCGGCAGCGATGGC
>CAYPOV010000021.1:0-24906 GCA_964412385.1 uncultured Geminicoccaceae bacterium | reverse complement strand
AACGCTCGACACCTTCCTCTTCGGCCAAATAGTCAACAGCGGGGATCGCTTGCTGGTTTGGCGCAGCACCAGTGTAGAAGACGTTTTTCGAGCTTTCCTCGCCCTCATACTGCACCGGATAGAAGAGCAGACTGTTCAGTTCCTCGAACACCGGAAGGACTGATTTGCGAGAGACGGACGTCCAGCACCCAAAGGTTGCGGCGACGCCTTCGACGTCGATGAGCTCACGGGCTTTTTCGGCAAAGAGAGGCCAGTCGGAAGCGGGATCGACAACTACCGCCTCAAGCGGCCGGCCGAGCACGCCTCCTTTCTCATTCTGCTCTTCGATCAGCATCAACATGACATCCTTGAGCGTCGTCTCGCTGATAGCCATGGTGCCCGAGAGGGAATGAAGAATACCAACCTTGATCGGCTCTCCTTCTTGCGCCCAGCTGCTGCTAAGCCCGATCAACGTCATCGCGGTGCCACAGCACGCCGCGCGTAAGAAAGATTTCATGGACCTCTGTCCTCCTCTTTGGTTCTCGTCATGAACCCGATGGAACCAAGATCCGTGCCAATCCGATTCACGTGCATCGACTGACCAAAACCCAAGCAGGCTTGAATAGAATTTCATCAAGCCGCCAAACCATGAACAATTTCTGGGCAGTTGAGCGCTCAATGATCGATTTGGGTGATTAATCCATAGTGATGAGGCTGACGGTGGAGTTTGAAATTGAACATGTTCTCCTTGAGATCCACACAGCGATCGAGATCGATTTTGGCGACCGCCAGCTCATCCTCCAATGTCTGACCCATCGCCACGATTTCGCCCGTCGGCGCGATAATGCAGCTTTGCCCAATCAAGAGGCAGTCTTCTTCCATTCCGCATTTGGCGACACCCACGACCCAGGTCCCGTTTTGATAGGCACCCGCCTGCATCGACAAATGATTGTGGAAATTCTGAAGGTGATCGTGATGCGGAACATTGGGATAATGATAGGGTGTGTTGTAGCCGAGCATGACAAGTTCGACGCCCTGAAGACCCATGACACGATACGTCTCGGGCCAGCGACGGTCATTGCAGATGCACATGCCCATCTTGCCGCCCATAGTGTCGAACACTGGAAAGCCTAAATCGCCGGGCTCGAAGTAACCCTTTTCGAGATGCTGGAATGGCCGCCAGGGCTCGTATTCGGCATGTCCGGGCAGATGAACTTTTCGGTATTTGCCGGCGATGCTGCCGTTCTTGTCGACAAGGATCGAGGTGTTGAACTTTTTTCTCTCAGGCGTCAGCTCGGCGTAGCCGAGATAAAAACCGATGCCGAGTTCCCTGGCACGATCGAACAGAGGGCGTGTCGCGGCATTCGGCATCTCAGTCTCGAAGAACGAGAGCAGTTCGGTTTCGTCCTCGAACCACCAGCGTGGGAAGAAGGTCGTCAGGCCGAGCTCGGGGTAGACGACGATATCCGCACCGCGATCATGCGCCTCATCGAGAAGTTCGAGTTGGCGCGCGACGACATGCTGTCGGCTTTCGTCTCTGGCGATCGGGCCCATTTGGGCAGCGGCGACGACAAGTTCTCGGCTCATCAGTGAACTCCCACGTGCTCGGCCTTGAGGCCGGTTATTTGTTCGAAGATTACTGGATCCGTGGCCCCTTCGGTACCGAAGACAACAGCCCTGCTGGCCTTGCTCAACCCAATTCTTGCCCGAAGGTCGGGAGTTGCGGCAAGAGCGATCAACCCCGCAAGTCCGGCAACGCCACTTTCACCGATCACAAGGGGCGGATCGCCTGTTTGCGGCCGGGCCAACCAGCGCATCACTGTTTCTGCCGCGTGATCGGGGATCGTCATGAACCAGGTTGCTCCGGCTTTGACGACTTCCCAGGCGACAAGCGAGGGCTCGCCACATGACAAACCGGCCATCACGGTTTCTTCGTGGATCAGCACGTCGGCGGGCATGTTCGCCTTAGCGCTTGCGAGAAGACACGCCGCACGGTCCGGCTCGACGATGATGAAGGTTGGCCCGTTCGCTCCGTAGGCATGGCGCATTCGCGCAATGACAGCGGCCGCCAGCCCGCCGACACCACCCTGCAAGAAGACGAAATCGGGAGCGTCTACAAGCACATCGATCGCTTCCTCAGCCATGACACCGTATCCCGCCATGACGTCTTTGGGGATTTCGGTGTAACCTGGATAGGACGTATCCGAGACAACAAACCAGCCGTTCGACACTGCATCGGCGGCCGCTTGCCGGACGCTCTCCATATAGTTCCGACCTTGCCGCCGAATTTCGGCGCCGAAGGCGGCGATCGCGTCGGCCCGCCCCTGACTAACGTGCTCATGAACATAGATGACGCAACGGCAGCCGGCGCGTTCTGCGCCCCACGCGACGGAACGCCCATGATTGCTGCCGTCCGTCGCGCAAGTGACGGTGATGTCCTTGCCATGCGACGCCACCAGACGATCGACCGCGTACGCACCGCCCAACGCCTTGAAGCTCTTGAGACCAAAGCGCTCGCCCTCGTCCTTGAGATGGATGGCACCAAGCCCGAGCCGGGCTGCCAGGCCCGCAAGACTGCGCAAGGGTGTCGGCGCATAGCCGGGCCAAGCCTCAATCGCCAACTTCGCCTCGGCAAACGCCGCTTCGCTCAAGATGTGTTTCGGCCAGGCACAGGGGTCGGATCGAACCAGCGCTCCCGCTTGCGGCATGCATGCGGGAGGCAGGATCGATTGGGCATGATTAGTTTCGAATCTATTCAATCCCAATGTCCCACCCCCATGTCCAATCCGTCGGAGAGTATGGGCCACGCGTCTTAGGGTGTCGCCAGGTGCTGCAGTGTTGGTAAGATTGAGGCAAATCTCGGGCCATGAGCAGAGCGTCCTTGGCTGACAATGCGGTGCTTGGTCCAGGGTACGCCAAAACTTTGATTGTGTCGGCAAATGGCCGCACTTCATGGACAGCGCTGCTGGTGACGGCTAGAGGTTAGCGCCGTCGAGAGCGCTGGGCCTGCGGGCTGGTGAAAAAACGCTCGTCGACCAAGCGCAGGTCATCGCTTTTGCCTGCGCGAATGTCCCAATTAAGGAAGAGAGAATGTCGGGATTGGAGTGGTTCCTCTACGTACTTGTCGTGGCCTGTGGTGCCGCGGGCATAGTTTATGGTGTTTTGACGCGCAGCCAGGTGCTGGCCATGCCGGCCGGCAATGAGCGTATGCAGGAAATTGCTGGGGCCATCCAAGAAGGTGCGACGGCCTATCTCAACCGGCAGTACATGACGATCGCCGTCGTCGGCGTGGTCATTTTCCTCCTTCTTGCCGTCTTTCTCGGCATCCCGGTTGGTATTGGCTATGTGATCGGCGCGGTTCTTTCTGCTTGCGCTGGTTACATCGGCATGAATACGTCGGTTCAGGCAAATGTTCGAACGGCCCAAGCAGCCGCCGATCAAGGGCTTTCCGGCGGCCTTGATGTTTCCTTCAAGGCCGGTGCGATCACCGGCATGCTCGTGGTTGCACTCGGTCTTCTTGGCGTTTCGCTCTACTATGGCATTCTGCTGATTGTCGGTGCCGAGCAACGCATGATCCTCGAGGCCCTTGTGGGTCTTTCGTTCGGCGCATCATTGATTTCGATTTTTGCGCGTCTCGGCGGCGGCATCTTCACCAAGGGTGCCGATGTCGGTGCTGACCTTGTCGGCAAGGTCGAGGCCGGCATCCCTGAGGATGATCCACGCAATCCTGCGACGATTGCCGACAATGTGGGAGATAATGTCGGAGACTGTGCCGGCATGGCCGCGGACCTCTTTGAGACCTATGCGGTCACGGTCGTCGCAACCATGCTCTTGGGTGCGATTTTCTTCGAAGGCGCCCAGGCGGCAACCCTCATGATGTACCCGCTGGTGATCGGGGGTGTCTGTCTTCTGGCCTCGATTGCCGGCACCTATTTCGTCAAGCTCGGGCCTTCGAACAACATCATGACGGCGCTCTACAAGGGCTTTTGGAGTGCGGCCGGCATTTCGGCGATTGCGCTTATCCCGTTCACGCTGATCGTGCTCGGCTTCAGTACCGAATACGGCACGGGCGACCATGCCTTCACAGGTGTTAACGCCTATCTCTGCACGCTTGTCGGCTTGGGTGTCACCGGTCTCCTCATGTGGATCACGGACTACTACACCTCGACCGCCCACAAACCCGTGCGCGGTATCGCCAAAGCCTCGACCACCGGCCACGGCACCAACATCATCGAGGGTTTGGCGGTCTCGATGGAAGCCACCGCCCTGCCCGTATTAGTGATTTGTGCCGGCATCCTTTGCGCCTTTTTGAGCGCCGGACTCTATGGCATCGCCATCGCGGCGACGACCATGCTTGCACTCACGGGTGTGGTGGTGACGCTCGATGCTTATGGACCCGTTACCGACAATGCGGGCGGCATCGCTGAGATGTCGGATCTGCCCGCCAATGTCCGTGAGACGACGGATGCACTGGATGCCGTCGGCAACACGACAAAGGCCGTTACCAAGGGTTATGCCATCGGTTCCGCGGGCCTCGCCGCTCTCGTCCTGTTCGCAGCCTACGTGCAGGATCTCCACCACTTCTTTCCGGATCTCAATATTACCTTCTCGCTTTCCGATCCCTTTGTGGTGATCGGGCTATTTATCGGCGGCCTGCTGCCCTATCTCTTCGGCTCCTTGGGCATGAAGGCGGTCGGACGCTCGGCTGGTGCCATCGTCGAGGAAGTGCGGCGGCAATTCCGCGAGAACCCCGGCATTATGGAGGGAACGGCGCGTCCCGATTACAAGCGGGCCGTCGACATGCTAACTAAAGCCGGCATCCGCGAGATGATCATTCCCTCATTGCTGCCTGTTCTGGCACCGATCATCGTCTATTTCGTCATCAGCTGGATCGCAGGTCAGGCGGCAGGCTTCACGGCGCTGGGTGCCTTGCTCCTCGGCACCATCGTCACCGGCATCTTCGTTGCGATTTCGATGACCTCAGGTGGCGGTGCGTGGGACAATGCCAAGAAATATATCGAGGACGGCAATCACGGCGGCAAGGGCTCCGACGCCCATAAAGCAGCCGTCACAGGCGACACGGTGGGCGATCCCTACAAAGATACCGCCGGTCCGGCGGTCAACCCCATGATCAAGATCATCAATATCGTGGCACTCTTGATCCTGGCGGCACTGGCAACCGCTTCCTGAACAAAAAAAACGTTGTACTGAAGAAAAGCCCGGCATCGCCCGGGCTTTTCTACTTTATTGCGGTGATTGCGGTTGAGGGCCGCCCTCGAACCTGCCGATATTGCCGACGAACTGCTCGAACACGGTCAATTCCTTGCCTAGTGTCGGCGTTTTGTCGTTCGAGGGATCGACAGCCTTCGCGAGTTCCATGCCGTGTTCTTGCACCGAAGTGACGGTGCCGTTGGCATCGAAATCCACGGTGACGACATCCTGTGCCGTAATCTCTTCAACGTAAAAGGAGTAATTTTCGGTTCTTTGAGCGATGTAGTACCACCGGTCCTGATCGAACGTGGCAATCGAAGAAGGTGAGCCCAAGAGCGCGATCACGCCTTGCTTGTTGGTAAGACCTGGCCGAATGAGCCCCAAGGTCTCGGGATCGATGCGATGGCCATGATTATTGATTTCAGGGCTGCATGAAGCAATCCAACCTGCACAGACGAGGGTAATAAAGGTACGGCACGCCCACCTGTTCCTGCTCCATCGAAGAAGTTTCAGAGACTTGGACCTTGGTTCCATGGACCCCATTTCCAACACGTGTTGCTTGAGTGCTGACGATTTGCCATTGGCCAGTGGAGGTATCACAAATTCATAGCTCGCAACAATTGACGATGAGTGAAGACCGGGCCAGCGTCACCACCCAGCGGACCCGCTGGTGGCAGCGGCTATGGCCCGATCGCAAGACCGCCCAGAAGCGCCGGGAGAACGCCTGGAAGCTCTATGGCTGCATTGTCGCTCGCGCTCGTGACCCTCTGCTTTATTCGTCGTGGCATGTACCCGACACTCATGATGGCCGGTTCGAAGCCATCGGTTTCGAAGCGATTTTGGTGATGCGCAGTTTGCGCCAACGCGGCTTTGACGGCCAAACGCTCGCTCAAGAACTCTTCGATGTGATGATTGTCGACATGGATCACTCGGTTCGAGAGCATGGGGTCGGCGACCTGTCGGTCGGCAAATATGTTAAGCGCTTGGCCGGCAGTTTCCTGGCACGCGCACAAGATCTCGACGCCCCGTTGAACGATCAGGACCTTACCGCGGTTGAAGCGCTCTTGAGGCGTTACCTCTTTGGTCCGAGTGCAGCGGAGCCTTCTATGCAGGCGCTCGCGACGTACTTGATTCAGACGGACGAAGCATTGATGAAGGTCAGCACTGATGATCTCTTGGAGGGAGGTTTCGACAAAATCCCTCCAGCAACGGCGTTCAGTCAGCAGTGCAGTGACGCGGCCTCTTCCTGAATTGCCTTGTATTCTTGCTTGTGCACGACTTGCCGTGTACCCACTGCGTTCTTGGGCCCTGAAACTGTTTCACGGTCGGCGGAACCGATATCCGCGGCACAAAGCTGGCTAGAGGTATCAATCTTGCAGAGCGAGTTGTCGAAAATTGTGCCTATTAGCCAGATACGCGAGCCCATCGCGGTCTCTATTGTTGCCACGTCACAACATTGCGCGGCCTTGGCGAGGCGTTTCGGTATTCTCGATATACGCAACCTCCAGGCATCGCTCGACGTTACTCCTGAGCTAGACAATCTGGAATACACGGTCCGGGGCATGCTGACGGCTACCGTCGTACAGGAATGCGTTGTAACCTTTGAACCCGTAGTTTCCCAAATTGAGCAAGGCTTTGAACGGATCTTCGCTGCAAACCTTGTCGCTTCACTCGAAGTCGATGTCGATCCGCTGGGGGATGAGCCCGAGCCGATCGAGGGTGGCGAACTCGACTTGGGTGAACTGGTCGCGGAAGAACTATCGCTTGCACTCGATCCGTACCCGCGTCGTGACGAGGCCGACGCCGTGCTAGCACCGTACGAACGAGTGTCCGAGGATGGCGACGACGAAGATAAACGCGACAACCCCTTTGCGGCTCTTAAAGATCACCGCGCGGTGGCAGGACAGCGATAGTGCCTACCAACATCGCTCTTGACGCTATGGGTGGCGACCGTGCGCCACAGGTGATCATTGAAGGTGCTGCGATGGCTCTCAAACGGGATCGAGATCTCCACTTCTTGATCTTCGGCGACAAACAGACGCTCGACCCTATCATCGGCAAGTACGCGGCGCTTACTCCCTCAGCGGAAGTTCGTCACACACCGGATCGAATAGCCGACGACGAAAAACCATCGACCGCCTTTCGTCAGGGACGCAATTCCAGCATGCGGCTGGCTATCGACGCTCTCGAGCAGGGTCTCGTCTCGGCAACCGTTTCCGCAGGGAATACCGGCGCAGTGATGGCAAACGCCTTGTTCGTCCTGAAAACCCTTCCGGGAATTGATCGGCCCGCAATCGCCACAGTGGTTCCCGCAGGCAAGCGCCCCGTCGTCATGCTTGATCTCGGCGCCAACGTTGAGTGCACGGCCGAGCAACTCTTTCAGTTTGCGGTGATGGGTGAGGTTTTCGCGCGTGCCGTCTTGAACGTCTCTGAACCTAAAGTGGCGCTGCTGAATGTCGGCACAGAGGAGATGAAAGGCGATGATGTGGTCAAGGCGGCCGCGTCACTCATCCGGCAGAGCAATTTGCCGATCGACTTTATAGGCTTTGTCGAGGGCGACGGCATTATGGAGGGAGCTGCCGACGTCGTTGTCACCGATGGCTTCACGGGCAACGTCGCTCTCAAGACAGCCGAAGGTGCGGCAAGGCTCATGGCTTCTGCCCTACGCCATGCGTTTTCATCCAGCTCGCGAGGGAAGATCGCCTATTTGATCGCTAAACCGGCCCTGTCCGCGCTGCGCGAGCGCTTTGATCCAAGGCGATACAACGGTGCGATGTTCCTCGGTCTCAACGGTCTCGTCGTCAAGAGCCATGGCGGTACCGACGCACTGGGATTCTGCTCGGCCATTTTGACTGCGGCCGATGTCGTGAAGAACAATACCATTCACAAAATTACCGAGGAAATGGGAGCCGTCGCATCGACAACAGCAGCCGAGCCCCAGATGGCCTCATCGTGAGCAATTGATGAAGCGCTCTATTATCACCGGTGTCGGCAGTTATTTGCCGTCAAGAATCGTCACGAACGACGATTTAGCGCAAACCATCGATACTTCTGACGATTGGATCCGAGAACGAACCGGAATCCGCGAGCGCCGCATCGCGGCAGAGGGCGAATTGACATCCGACCTCGGAGCCGCAGCCGCCAGGGAGGCATTGCGACGGGCAGGCAGGCAGCCACAAACCGTCGACCTCGTCATCGTTGCCACCTCAACCCCCGACAATACGTTTCCTGCCGTAGCGACGGCAATTCAAACCAAGCTCGGCATAGGGCCTGCGATTGCCTTCGATGTTCAAGCCGTATGTGCCGGTTTTGCCTATGCTGTCACCACGGCCGACAATTTTCTCAAAAGTGGTCAGGTGCAAACAGCGCTCGTCATCGGTTCCGAGACATTTTCGCGGATCTTGGACTGGAGTGACCGCTCGACGTGCGTCCTGTTCGGCGATGGCGCAGGAGCCGTGGTCCTCGAAGCCTCAGAGCAGATGGGAACGACGCTCGATCGGGGGATTTTGAGTAATCATCTGGCAGCAGACGGCAAGTACTATAACGACCTCTACGTCGACGGCGGCCCCTCCCAAGGGGGTGATATCGGCTTCGTCAAGATGAATGGTCGCGAAGTTTTCAAGCATGCCGTCATCCAGCTCGCCGAAAGTTCGCTGCGAGTTCTTGATGCCATCGGTACGGGCATTGACGCGTTGGACTGGTTCATCCCTCATCAAGCCAATCGACGAATTATCGATGCAGTCGCCAAAAGGCTGCAATTACCTAAAGAACGCATTGTGTGTACGGTGGAACGCCACGCCAATACTTCGGCGGCTTCGATACCTTTGGCGCTTGATCAGGCCTATAGTGACGGCCGGTTGCGGCAGCGCGATTTGATCGTAATGAGCGCCATGGGTGGTGGATTTGCATGGGGTGCTTCTGCATTACGCTGGTAGGCGAAATCCCACTTTTCGACAAATATAGCACATTTCCGTTACGACTATACCCTTCGCGTAACGACGCAGAGTTGACGGAAGCCCTTGGTTCATATAGATTTTTCGCCCGTAATGGAGGTCCAGGGGAGCTTCTTGATGACTGGCAAGACGATCACGCGCGCACAGCTCGCCGAATCAGTTTATCAGGAAGTTGGATTATCACGCAGCGAATCATCAGAGCTCGTGGATGCCATTCTTTCGGAAATATCCGAATCACTGATACAGGATGGCATGGTCAAGATTTCATCGTTCGGGACATTCACCGTCCGGGAGAAGGGTTCGCGTGTTGGCAGAAATCCCAAGACAGGCGAAGAAGTTCCAATCGAGCCGCGGCGCGTCCTGGTTTTTCGAGCGTCGCAAGTGCTTAAGGACAGGATCAACGAGCCAGAAAGTGCCTATTGATGGTTGAAACAATGGGTGACGCTGTTTCTCATGGCGACGCCAAAACGGACCGTCCAGCGAAGTCTTCGCACGCATTTCGTACGATCAGCGAAGTGGCTGAGGAACTCAATGTTGCCCAGCATGTCTTGCGATTTTGGGAAAGCAAGTTCCCTCAAGTGAGACCGCTCAAGCGTGGTGGCGGCAGGCGCTACTATCGCCCGGAAGATATTGACGTTCTCAGGCAGATCCGTGCGCTTCTCTATGATGAAGGCTACACGATCAAAGGTGCCCAACGGCATCTGCGTGGCCGGCGTTCGCGCACGGCCGATGAGACTGGCGACGCTCAATCCAGACCGGCAAGGGAGCGTCGAGCGCCACGCCCCCAACCAACGCCATCAGTAACCGCCGAACCCGGAGCCGACGATCATTGGCGTGTGCGTTTGAGTGAGATCCGGGAAGATCTCGAATCGATCAAAGGTATTCTCGAAGAGGCACGCGCGGGATTGCATTGAACTGCCGAGGCATTCCGTTTATAGGAGCAGGCCTTGTCTTGATCGGAGCGTAGCGCAGCCTGGTAGCGCATCAGTCTGGGGGACTGAGGGTCGTAGGTTCAAATCCTGCCGCTCCGACCATTTCACGGCCGACGGCTATGTCTCCGAACGATGGCTCTGGATCATGTAAGGCACTCGCGATAGTGCGTCGTGGTGTTTCTCGACGCGACATGTGCGTTGTCAGCATCGACAACTGCTTTCGGAGATCTCGAGGTGCGATACCGCTTCGGTGCGTTTGAACTCGATCGCGAACGCATGGAACTCAGGAAGAATGGTGAAGCTCGACCGATCGAGCCCCAAGTGTTTGATCTTCTATCCTGCCTGATTGAGCGTCAACCTCGCGTCGTCGGTGCCGACGAACTGATCGAGGTGGTTTGGCATGGGCGCATCGTTTCGGATGCTGCACTGAGCAGTCGCGTTCGCGATGCGAGACGTGCCATTGACGATGACGGCAACCGACAGCGCTGGATTCGTACGGTCCGCAGCCGCGGTTTTCGATTTGCGGGTGAGGTCGAGATCGTAGAGGGAAAACCCGAAAAGGCAGGTGCAATCAAAGAAACGCCCCAGCCCGATCAAGACATCCATTTCTGTCGAAGCGCCGACGGTACTAGGCTAGCCTACGGGCTGGCTGGAAATGGTCCACCTTTGGTGAAAGCCGCAAACTGGCTCAATCATCTGGAATTCGACTGGCAGAGCCCTGTTTGGAGACATTTTTTTGCCGATTTGGCGAGCAACTATCGCCTCGTGCGCTACGACGCACGCGGCAACGGGCTTTCATCATGGGACGTCGCAGATTTCGGCTTCGAGCGCCAGGTCGAGGATCTTGAGGCTGTTGTTGACAAAGTGGGATTAGAGAGATTTCCACTCCTCGGAATATCACAAGGATGCGCGAAAGCCGTCGCTTATGCAGCGCGCCATCCGCAGCGTGTCAGCAAACTGGTGCTCGTCGGAGGCTATGCTCGCGGCTGGCGGCATCGAGACGAACCGGATTCCGTTACTGTTGGTGAGGCGCGCTGCGCCCTCATCAGGGCGGGCTGGGGTTCGGACAACGCCGCCATTCGACTGATGTTTACCACCATCTACATGCCAGATGCGCCTGAAGAGAGCCGCAATTGGTTTACTGACATTCAAAAGCGAACGACCACGCCAAACAATGCCGCGGATATTCTTATGGCGCATGGCGATGTCGACATTCGGGAACTCCTGCCGAAGGTTGCAGCCCCGACACTGGTTCTCCATGCACGAAATGAGATCGGCGTACCCTATGCACTCGGCCAAGAGCTTGCAGCCGGCATTCCCGGGGCTCAGTTCGCCACGCTTGATACGACGAACCATATTCTTCCTGTCACCGATCCGGCATGGCCGCGCTGCAGCAAGCTCATTCATAGTTTCCTAGCTGAGTAGACTTCCTACCTAGCCTTTTCTGTTGAGACACCTAAGAACGGGGTGAAACGTCAAAGGGGACATTCAGACGATCGCCGATCTCTTGAAATTGCTTGAGAGATCCAGGAGTAACAGGAATTCCGTCCTTGATGCGGCGGCCTTCACTTTCTGCCGCCCGCTGTCCCGGATAGCGTCCGTCTGCACCGGCAACATCCGTATAGTGCTGAAACCAGGTCCTGACGTCCGCATGGTAGGCTTCACCGGTCGTGAGGTCAGCGTTAATGACGACGAGAAAACCCGACATCTCGGATGAGCCACCTGGATTGTTGGGCCGCAACGAGGCCCCCAAGAGACTTCCTGCGAGACATAGGACAAGCATGGCAATGCCCATCCCCTTGTATCCCCCAACAGGAAGGACAGCGCCGGCCCATCCCTTCTCAGCATCCGTCGTTGGCTCACCGGCGGGATCGTTTGCCCTGCCTTCCGGTAGGGCCGTACCTTCGCGAACGGCTTGACGAAGATAGCCGCTGGCGACGACGCTGGAGGCCATATCGAAGACCAGGGGTGGATTGCCGGGGACCGGTGTTGCAAAAGCCAGGGGGTTATTGCCGATGGCGCGTCCCTTCCAACCCGGCAGCCCCATCCACGGCGTTGTCGATTGACAGATAAACGCCAACATGCCTTTTTCGGCGGCCATCAAGACGAAAGCGCCGAGGGCGGCGAGATGGCCACATTGGCGAAGCAATGCCGTCACGACCGGTGTCTCTCGCGCGATCTCCACCGCTTGGTTGACAGCGGCCGTGCCGACGACCTGACCTAAGCCCCGATCGCCTCGGTAGTAGAGCACACCGTCGCGGAACTCGCCGCCATGGTCTGGCTTGGGATTGACGGTACCGTTGAGAAGCGTTTCGGCGTATTGCGGCACTCTCGAAACGCCATGTGTATCGAAGCCTCGAAGACTGGTCCGAACCAAGACTTGCGCTGCCATCCGCGCATCATCAGCAGGCATCGACGTCGCTTCGAAGATCGACGTACACCATGCTTCGAGTGCCCCATGATCGAACAGTTGTGTGCCCGGCAGTTGAGCCATTGTCCATGCCCTCCCTCACGTACGAGATGTCGATGGACCCAACGAGACACGTCGAGCCCCAAAAAATCAATTCTAGGCCGACTCGAAAAGGTTCTTGAAAAAGGGCGTGTAGAAGCGGTCTTCGGGATCCATGGACCGCCGCGTCGTCAAGAAGTCTTTGATCTCTTCGGGGAAAGCCTTTTGGACCTGGTAGGGCTCGAGCGAACCCGTCTGATTGAAAAGCGGCGTGCCGTCATGATCTGAGCAAAATCGATTGTAGGCGACTAGAAATTCTTCCCATCCCGGCATGCCTGTCGCGACCGGATCGAGCGTCAAGGCAGACCAGTTGCGCGTGTATGAGAAGAGAGATTGCCTGTCTTGGGCGATATGATAGCCGACATTGAGCATATCACATCGAAAACCATGGTACTTGTAGTATTGTTTAACAAATTCATAATAATCTTTGATCGCGTTGGGGTAACTAGTCTTGGAAAACGCCCAGATCGAGAAAGTATAAGACGCGTAGCCTGCGAGTTCCGAGTAGCGGATGATTTGATCGGCCGGACTCGAGTTGCGATCCCGGATGAGATATCGCATGACAAGAGCCGTCAACCGGTTGAGTGTGTCGATACTAGCATATCGAACACCTCGGAACGGTATGATGTAGCCCAGCGTTTTTGCGGTGAAAGGCCACAGGGTTTTCCAAGTGTAGTTCCGCAGTTTCCACTGCCAACTGCCTGAATCGATTTTCACCGCTGGCACGTCGTAGCGGTATTCCACGACCACCTTGTCAAGAAACGGGTAAAGATAGAGCATGATCGAGCGTTGGCGTGCAATCAGCTCATCGAGCTTCGAGGCAAATTCGTCAACGTGATAGACCTCATGCTCCACCGCCATGGCACTGATTTCCTTGACCTTGAAGGTGACCTCGTAAATGACGCCGAGCATCCCGTAGGATGACCGCATCGCGCGCATCAGGTCGGGATCTTTGTCCTCGGTGACTTCGAGGATCGAGCCGTCCGGCTGCACCGTCTTGACCCCGATGCAATAGGATGCGACTTGACCGAACTCCCATTGGCCATTGTCGAAATATGATGCGTCCTTGGTGCCGCCGCACGCGCCCGAGCCGACGGTCAGATTGCCGATCTCGCAGTTGACATAGAATTGTAGGCCCTCCTGCTCGAGCGCCTTGGCGGCATCGATGTGAAAGACACCAGCTTGCATGGTAATCGTCTTGGCGCCCTTATTGATCTCGATGATGCGGTTCATGCAGCGCATATCGATCACTGTGCCGCCTTCCGCCACAACACAACGCGTGGTCGAATGGTGCGAGCCTCTCACGCGAACGGGCGAGGGAAAATTGGCGCGGTCTTGGACGATTCGCTGGATGTCCTCGACCGATTTGATCTTTTCGACGGAGTTGGCGTGGTAGGTGATCGATTTTTTCCAATTGACGACCTCGACGCTTGGCATGCGAGCCTTCCTTGTTTCGTGTTGGCGGTGAGATTTGCACGCTCATTCAAACTCAGCGCAAAGACTTAGACTGTAGCCTTCCGGACATTTTCGACATACCATAAGGTGAGCTATTCAGGCAGGCTTAAACTTGGGGAGAAAACGCGGTGGCGGCTCAATTCCTCGATTGGCTCCTCGGGACCCTCGCCCGGCTTTCGGAGCGTACAGTCATCTGGCACAAACTGCCGATGGTACTGGGCCTTGCGGTTGCTGTCGGCCATCGCATAAACCTTCGCCACAACAACCTCACCGACACCGAGACCGCTCCTCCCGACCTCGACCATCCTGCCGACCCGGATTTGCCAGCGGATTTCGACATCGAGGGGTGGCGCACCCCCGACGGTACGTTCAACGACCTCAACGATCCTTGGATGGGCTCAGCCGGGGTCCGTTTCGGCCGCAATCTTCCCCTTCAGTACACATTTGGCGAAGCCGAGGCGCGTCTGCTTGATCCCAATCCGCGGGTTATTTCCAATCGTTTGATGGCACGCAAAGAGATGGTGCCGGTACCCCACCTCAATCTGCTTGCGGCAGCCTGGATCCAATTCATGGTTCATGACTGGCTGAGCCACGGCGGCAATGACAAATCGCGGATCCACGACATCCCGCTGCCGGAGGGTGACGACTGGCCGTCTGACCGCATGACCGTTCTCGCGTCTCGCCCCGACGGCAAGAAAAGTCCGGCGGACGAGGGACGGCCTGCCGCTTATCGCAATACCGAGACAAGCTGGTGGGACGGCAGTCAGGTCTATGGATCGTCTTGGGCTCGCATGGAATCGATGCGCAGGGACCCAAGCGGCACACGTCTCGAGAATGGCAAGTTTTGGCTCGACAACCGTGGACTTCTGCCGCTGGATGAAGCCCTGCAGGACAAGCGCCCTGGCCAAGAACTGTCGGGCGTCAACGGCAATTGGTGGTGCGGTCTCTCGGTCCTGCACACACTTTTTACCCGCGAGCACAACGCCATCGTCGATCGGTTGCGCGCCGACTACTCCAACGCCTCGGGCGAATGGCTCTTCCAAAAGGCGCGCCTCGTCAATGCCGCACTCATGGCCAAGATCCACACCGTTGAATGGACCCCTGCCCTCATGGACAGTCCTACCGGTCGTGCTGCCATGCGCGGCAATTACTGGGGCCTCATGGGTGAACATGTCTCACGTGGCTTCGGCCGCGTTTCCGAGAGCGAGATCATCTCGGGCATTCCAGGCTCACCGCAAGACCACCACGGCGTTCCCTACGCGATGACCGAGGAATTCACCGCCGTCTACCGCCTGCATCCCCTAATGCCCGATCACTTCACCTTCCGGTCTTACGAGACCGACGCTGCTCTACACGACAGCGACCTTGACGGCGTGAGCTTCGGCAAGGCCCGCGGTCTCTATGACCTGATGCGTTTCGACGATGTGCTCTACACGCTCGCCACTTCCAATCCTGCGGCCATGACCCTTCATAATTTTCCCAACAGCCTCCGGCGTATCAACAAAAAGCCGGAAGACGGCATCTTTTTGGATCTCGCCGTGGTCGACATCCTGCGTGATCGGGAACGAGGCGTTCCACGCTATGCCCAATTCCGGGAACTGATCGGCTGTCGTCGCCCTCGAAGCTTCGCCGAGGTCACCGATAATACGGAGGATCAAGAGCTTCTCAAAGACATCTACGGCACCGTCGATAAGATCGACCTACTCGTGGGCTGCCTTGCCGAAGCCCAATCATCCGCCAGTTGGCCGCCTCGTTTTGGGTTTTCGGACACGGCGTTTCGGATTTTCATCCTCATGGCCTCGAGACGGCTCAAAAGCGACCGCTTCTTTACCGATGATTTCACACCGGAAGTGTACACGCCCGCCGGCTTTGCCTGGGTCCAAGACAACGGCCTCAAACAAGTGGTGCAGCGCCACGCCCCACCACTCGCCCATCTATTCGCTGATACACGCAATCCATTCTTTCCCTGGGCACGCACAGGAGCTTGAGAAATGAGTGACAATCTTTCCATTGCCCACACCCAACGTGCCGCTCAATCCTCGATCTCGTCGTTTCAGACCCTGTTGGCCATTGTCCTTGCCATCGAAGCCTTTTTGGCCTTGGTGTTCCTCATCGTACCGCAGTGGATACTGTCAGATGGATCAGCGGATATCCTGGGCGGTGGACGTGTCTTTGGTCTGCTACTCGCCGCAGCTATCGCCTTTCAACTCCCTGGCTGGCGTAATCCCGTCCACAATCGCCTAGGCGTGATGATCGGCATGTTAGCGCGTGCCATCATAGGCCTCGCCATGATCATCATCAGCGGCGCATTCTTGGTCCCCGGGATCGTCGTTCTCGGCCTCTCGCTTGCTCTCGTGAATGCTTTCCACAGCATGATCAGCAGTCACCTGATGTCACGGCCCTAGCGGTCGCAACGTTTTAGCGTTCGAGTGGATTTCCGGAAATAGATCTGACGTTTCCGAACATCGCAGCAAGGCGTTCGAGTATCGGCTGCGGCAGAGGGGGCATGAGAATTGAGCGGATGTTTTCACGTAAGTGTTCTAAATTGCCGGTACCCGTCAAAATGACATCCATTCCAGGCGCGTGGCGGCAAAACCTGTAGGCCGCCTCTGTGAGAGGAATGGGTCGGCTGTTCTCTTCGAGAAATCCAAAGGGGGCATTTTGATCGATCGCCGAAGGATCAACTTCCCCGATCTCACATGCTTTTTCAATAAGAATTTTCGCCTGTTCTTGGTTCACGAGCCCCCAACGCACGGCATATTGACATAGTGTTCCGATGTTGAGCCTTTTGGTTGTCGAAAGAACGTCATGCAGAGCACTCTGATTGAGGATATTGAGCCCGACCATAACGACATCCCACACATCATCGTTGAAGGCGAGCTTGAACATTGAGTGATCGGTATCGACACTAAACGGCTCAGTGATCCCGAGGAAGCGTATCTTGCCCGCTTCACGTAGCCGCTGCATCTCTGGAACGAGTTCATCAATGCAATATCGGTATTGGTGGGCATCTACTCCGTGCAGGTGGAGCACATCGATCCAATCTGTATTGAGATCTTTCAGGCTTCGTTCCACGCCGGCTCGAAACTCCTCTGCAGTGACGTAGTCCGTTCCCCGCTGCCCAGCGCTTCCTCTGACGGGCCACTGTTTGGTCGAAATGATCATGTCGCCGCGCACTCCCTTCAACGCGGCGCCTATTATGGGTTCGGTGCCGTAGCGAGCGGCGGTATCGAAAAAGGTCACACCTTGATCGATGGCCGATTTCACAATCTCAACGGAATCATCGAATGTGGCTCCAGCGCTCTGTCCGATTTTGCTTCGTCCACCCGCACCAAGACCAACAACACTGCTTCGAACGCCGGTCCTGCCAAGTGTGATATAGTCCATGACATGTCTCCCCCAATGAATGCGTCGCATGATGGCGATAACCCAGAGAAATGGGTCGTCAAGTGCGCCAGCGGGCCTGTATCCCGTCGACGCTTCAACACATGAAAAATACGTGTGATCGATGTTGACGGAAACATCATTAAGCCATACTGCTGACAAACGGGCTATTAAAAGAGTTCGTAGCGCTTTGAAATCTCCAAGGACGGGATTTCAAAGCACGTGAACATATCAGGGTTGGCTTTGAACTACGATGTCTGATCGATTGACCGCGATTGCGTTCCGCAACGTAGTTTTCTTTCCTCATTGCAAAGTCGATCGGTGGACGCGAGCACCGCTCGGATAAGCCTTCACAAGTATTGCCCTCAGTTTGGAATGGTCCATTCGTGAGCGGTTCTGTGCAATTATTCAGGGGGAGATCTGAATGACTAGACCTTTGAAAAGCTTTCTCGTCGCGTCTTCGGCATTTTGTGCGGCACTTGCGACTGCGTCGTTTGCCGAGCTTGCGGCCCAAGAGGACACGTCAATCGTGATTGTTGCACCGACGGAGCCCAACACACTTGAGCCTTGCGAATCTGGCAATGAAGATATTGGCCGGATTGTCAAACAAAACATCAACGAGACCTTGACAGATGTTGATCCGGCCACGGGGACACCATTGCCGAGACTTGCGACTGCATGGGAGCAGGTGGGTCCCCAAACCTGGCGGTTCACCTTAAGGGATGATGTAACTTTCTCAGATGGCAAGCCGTTTAACGCGGACGCCGTCGTTTTCAACATCGAAAGAGCCTTCAGCGACGCTTTTCGGTGCGTTCAGGTCAACAAAGCGTTCTCCGGCTACGAACTTACGGCCAAAGCGATCGACGAGTACACGGTTGAGATTTCGGCGGACAAGGCGGACCCTATCATGCCCACGCGCTTTAGCGTGTTGACGATGGCATCACCGAGCATTCCAAAGGATGAACCGGTCCGAATTGCTCCGGGGACGGGGGCTTACGAGTTCGTGGAGTGGATCCCCGGTGACAAGATCGTCATTCAACGCAAAGACGATTATTGGGGCGAAACGCCTGAAGTGAGCACAGCGACCTATGTTTTCCGCCCCGACTCGTCTGTGCGCGCTGCGATGGTTGAGACGGGAGAAGCTGACATCGGCATCAAGATCGCGGAACCGGATGCGAACAATCCGGAACTCGATAACGCCTATCTCAATTCCGAGACAACTTGGCTGAGGCTGGACAAGCGCTTTCCGCCAATGGATGATTTGCGCGTGCGCCAGGCTTTCAACTATGCTGTTGATCGCGACATCATGCTCGGTACCGTCGTCAATGGAGATTCACTGAAAGCGTCTCAGCTCCCGGTGCCAAGCATTGACGGTCACAATCCAGACCTGGAGCCTTACCCCTACGATCCCGATAAAGCTCGCGCTCTGCTTGAGGAGGCGCGTGCGGACGGTGTTCCGGTCGACAGTCGCATCTTGTTCATTGGAAGGACCGGGCAATTCGCGCAGATCGACGAGTTTGCTCAGGTACTTACACAGATGTTTCAGGATGTCGGACTTGATGTTCACCTCGAAATGATGGAGCGTGGCAGGCAATCTACATTCCAGGGAAAGCCCCTGCCAACCGACATCGGGCCGAATATTATGCTTATCATGTCCGACAACAATCTGGGTGATTCCGCATTTAGCATCTTCAACTACCACTCTGACGGTGGTCAATCGACGACCAGCATTCCAGAGCTCGACAAGATGATTGACGATGCGATCGCCTCGGTTGGTGAGGAGCGTCGGGCGAAGTTCCAGGAGATCTTCCGGTTCGCCCTCAAAGACCACGCGACCAATGTACCGCTCTTCCATATGGTCGGCGTGACCCGCGTATCTGATCGACTGGACTGGAAGCCGAGTATTGCGACCAACAGTCAGATCGATGTCAAAGACATAACGTTTGCGCAGTAACCCATAATCATACCAAGGGCACGAAAGTCGCCGGGCTTTCGTGCCGACCTATTATTTCGCCATCAGTAAAATGACGATACCTGGCGGTATGTGGCGCAAAGGAGCCGGTACAAATTCT
Organism: uncultured Geminicoccaceae bacterium; assembly: GCA_964412385.1. GTDB lineage: Bacteria > Pseudomonadota > Alphaproteobacteria > Geminicoccales > Geminicoccaceae > JBGSYN01. The sequence continues at coordinate 5,411 of CAYPOV010000021.1, read as the reverse complement.
CCACTATATTACTAGGCGTGCTCTCAATTCATCTGTCGCTTTGCTCGGCCTTCTCGTGGCCGTTTTCTTTTTGACGCGAATGATTGGCGATCCGGCGGCTCTCTATCTCCCAGAGACCTCAACAGAGGCAGAACGTCTCGAATTCGCTGTTCAACACGGCTACGCCGATCCCTTAATTGTTCAATTCGGTCGCTACGTCTGGGACCTCCTACATTTCGAGTTCGGCACATCGATCACGCAGCAACGATCGGCCATGCTCGCAGTGATCGAGGCCGCACCAACCACGGTGAAGCTGGCAAGCAGCGGCATGCTCGTGACAATCGTGGTTTCATTGGTCATAGGTTCCCTTGCCGCCAGTCGGCCCAATGGCGTCTTCGACCGAATTGCCACGAACATTTCTTTGGGTGGCGCCAGCGCGCCAGACTTTTGGTTAGCCATCGTCTGCATTTTAGTCTTTGCAGTTTGGCTTCGCATCCTTCCAACATCAGGTAGTGGCGGGCTCGAATATTGGATCATGCCGGTATTCATCGTGGCACTGAGGCCTGTAGCTCTTCTTACGCAAGTGGTCCGGGGTGCCATGATCAGCGCGTTGTCAACGCCCTACGTCAAGACGGCCCGTGCCAAAGGACTTCATGAGAATCGGATCATATTCAAGCACGCGTTGCGTAGCTCACTCCTTCCAACCATCACGGTCGCCGGCGATCTCGCGGTTGGCATGATCAATGGATCGATCATCGTTGAGACGGTTTTCGGCCTGCGCGGGCTCGGCAAAGTCTTGATCGACGCAATTTTTCAGCGAGATTTCGCGGTCGTTCAGTCGGCTGTTATGGTCGTGGCGATGGCAATCTTCGTTCTCAACATCCTGATCGACATCCTCTATGCCTTCGTCGATCCCAGAATTCGCCATAGCTAGCCGATGAGCGGCATCGTGACGAAAACCACCTCGGAGGGCGGTCCGCGCACCGATCGCTGGACGCTGGTGCGAATGCTCGCACGCGATCCCTTTGCGCTAGGCGCCGCGATTTTCTTGGTAGCGTTGGTCGTCGTTGCAGCCGTCGGCCCCTTCTTTCTCGAAGATCTGGCAACACAAATCGATCTTAGAAAACGCAACCTGCCACCCTTCAACCTTGAGGGCGGATGGGCTTACATCATGGGGGCCGACAGTCTCGGGCGAAGCCTTCTCGCCCGCGTGATCGGAGGGGCACAGACCAGTCTGATCATCTCCGCATGCGTGGTCGTCTCGTCGATGCTCGTCGGCGGGGTCTTGGGCATTGTCAGCGGCTATGTCGGCGGTTGGGTCAGCACAATAATTCTTCGCTTGACGGATGTCATATTCAGTTTTCCGGCACTCCTGATGGCCTTGCTAGTGCTCTACATTCTCGGTCCAAGTGTGACCAACGTCATTATGATTTTGGCCGTTGCTCGACTTCCCATCTACATCCGGACAACTCGAGCCGAGGTCCTCGAGATCAGGGAGCGTGTTTTCGTCAATGCGGCACGAGCACTTGGCGTCCCAACGCCGTACATACTTGTTAGACACATTGTCCCTTTGGTTCTGCCGACCATCATAACCATCGGCGCAATCGACTTTTCGGCCGTGCTTCTCGCCGAATCGGGTTTAAGCTTTCTCGGACTCGGGATCCAACCTCCCGACTTCACTTGGGGTGCCATGGTTGCGACCGGGCGTCCCTATCTTCAGACCGCCTGGTGGCTGTCTTTTTGGCCCGGGCTGATGATCATGTTGACGACCTTGTCATTGAACATGCTCGCCAATTGGATGCGCATGGCAACTGATCCCCAACAACGGTGGCGTCTCCAGCTTGCCAAGCGCACACGCCGATGAGCCAGCATCTTCTCGACGTTCACAATCTCAGCGTCGCATTCGAGACCGTTCATGGAAGCGTCGACGCGGTTCAACATGTCAGCTTTCATGTCGACGCTGGCGAAGTGTTGGTGATTCTGGGCGAGAGCGGCTCAGGCAAGAGCGTCACCGCCTCTGCCATCATGGACCTGCTTGATTGTCCGCCGGCTCGCATCACTTCCGGCAAGATTGTTTTCCAGGGTGCCGATCGTCTGGCCATGTCGCACGAGGAGATTCGGGCAATCAACGGCAGTCAGATGAGCATGATCTTCCAAGATCCTCTAGCTTATCTTCATCCTCTCTATACGATCGGCGAGCAGATCGCGGAGGGTATCCGTGCCCATCAATCCAAAGGCCAGCGCGAGGCTTGGCGTGAAGCCACAGGCCTGCTCGAGAGAGTCGGCATTCCCGATCCCAGACATCGTGCCAGACAGTATCCGCACCAGTTCTCGGGTGGCCAGCGCCAACGTGTCATGATCGCCATGGCCTTGGCGATGAAACCCAAACTCCTCATCGCCGACGAACCCACTACTGCGCTCGATGTCACAATCCAGGCGCAAATTCTCGATCTTCTCCGCGAACTCACGATAGATTTCCGCATGGGCCTGATCCTCATCACCCACGATCTCGCGGTCGCAGCACACATGGGTGACCGCGTCGTCGTCATGCAGCAAGGACGTGTCGTCGAGACGGGACCGACCCGCACCGTCTTCGAGCAACCATCTCATACCTACACCCGCCAGCTTCTTGATGCGGCACCCAAGCTCAGCGGCACAACCAGTGCCGAGCACAGCACCGAGGCGCTATTCGACGTGCAAGGCCTCACCAAGGATTATCACGTCGCGGGCGAGCTTGGCCGTGGCAAAACCATCCGCGCCGTCGACGATGTCAGCTTCCGGGTTCGCCAAGGCGAAACTCTCGCAATCGTCGGCGAATCGGGCTCCGGCAAATCGACGATTGCAAGACTCTTGATGCGTCTTGAAACGCCGACAGCAGGAACCGCCACCTATAGAGGAAAAGATCTCTTCGCCATGTCCGGTGACGCCTTGCTTGCCCAGCGGCGCCGGGTCCAAATGGTTTTTCAAGATCCTTATTCCTCGCTCAATCCGCATCTGCGTATCGGCAATATTATCGGCGAGCCCTGGACTGTTCATGACATCCTGCCCAAATCCCAGCGCACCCAACGGCTCGCTGAACTCTTGCGCCTCGTCGGTTTGTCACCCGATCACGCACGCGGCTACCCACACCAATTCTCGGGCGGCCAGCGCCAACGCATCGCCATCGCCCGAGCGCTCGCCTGCGATCCCGAGCTGATCATCTGCGACGAGGCCGTCTCCGCTCTCGACGTCTCCATCCAAGCTCAGATCATCGACCTCCTCTCGGATCTGCGCGACCGCCTCGGCCTTTCCTACATATTCATCTCGCACGATCTCGAAGTCGTCCGATCCTTCGCCGATCGCGTGCTGGTCATGAGCCAAGGCAGGTTCGTCGAAGAAGGCGACACGCAAACTCTCTTCCGATCCCCGCGCCAGCCCTACACCCGGACCCTGCTCGGGGCGATCCCCATTCCGAAATGGCAGGAACACGGCCGAGCGGCGGTGACCGCCACGTAGGCTCTGAGGTTCGCGCGGCCGCTGCCAAAAAGACCTTTGCCCGAACGGGGCTCCTGCCTCTATTGAGGGCGTGTTAGCGCAATCATGCACGATCAAGGGAGAGGCTCTATGCGGTGCATTTTCGTCTTATTCGACTCGCTCAATCGGCGTTCGCTCACACCCTATGCCAAGGACGCGCCGCCAACCCCCAACTTCGACCGCCTCGCCCAGAAATCGGTCACCTTCGACACCCACTATGTCGGCAGCCTCCCCTGCATGCCGGCGCGGCGCGAGCTCCACACTGGCCGCTACAATTTCCTCCACCGGAGCTGGGGCCCTCTCGAGCCTTTCGACAACAGCTACCCCGAAATCCTCTACGAGAACGGCACCTACTCCCATCTCGTCACCGACCACTGCCACTATTTCATGGATGGCGGCGCCACCTACCACACTCGCTTCGACAGCTTCGACTATATCCGCGGCCAGGAAAAGGACCGCTGGAAAGCTATGGTCGAAGCCACGCTCGACCGCTTCAAGGAAAAGTACCACAAACTACAATTCGCCGAAGCGCGCCACAATGCCAAGCTCCAACACATGATCAACCGCGAGTTCATGAAGGACGAGGCGGACTTCCCCTCGGTGCAATGCTTCCAATCGGCCTTCGAGTTCCTCGACACCAACCACAAAGCCGATGATTGGCTGCTGCACCTCGAAACCTTCGACCCGCACGAACCCTTCCACGCCCCGGAACGCTTCCGCGAGCCGTTCAAGACCGACTATGTGGGCCCCATCCTCGACTGGCCACCCTACGCCCGTGTCACGGAAGACGCAGCCGAAATCGCCGAGCTGCGCGCCAACTACCACGCCGTTCTCGCCCTCTGCGACGAGCTATTGGGCAAACTCCTCGACTACATGGACAGCCACAATCTCTGGGACGACACCGCCCTCATCGTTACGACAGACCATGGCTTTCTCTTGGGCGAGCATGACTATTGGGCGAAAAACTACATGCCCTGCTATGACGAAGTCGCCCACATCCCCCTCTTCATTCACCACCCGGACCACAAAAACGCCGCCGGTGAGCGCCGCAGAGCCCTCACCCAAACCATCGATCTCATGCCCACCATGCTTGAGATCATGGGTGCTCCCATCCCCGAGCACGTCCAGGGGCACTCGCTTCTCCCCGTGATGGCGAGCGATCACAAAATCCGCGATGTCGGCATCTACGGGGTCTATGGCTCCGCCATCAACATCACCGACGGACGCTATACCTACTTCCACTATCCGCCCGATCTCAAAGGCGGCGATCTTTATCAATATACACTCATGCCGACCCACATTGTGCGCCGCTTCTCGGTCGAAGAGCTGCAAGACCTCGAGCTTGCCGCCCCCTACAGCTTCACCAAGGGGGTCAAGACCCTCAAAGTGCCGACGACACCCAAGTCACCTTACTTCGCACATCCCATGGGACCCGCCACCGCCGAACAACATGCCAGCATGATCTTCGACACCGAAGCCGACCCCCTGCAACTCCAAGCGCTCGACGATCCCGGCCAAATCGGCCGCCTGCGCCAAGAACTCGTCTCCATCCTCAAAGCAAGCGAAGCACCTTCCGATCTCTATAATCGATTCGGGCTTCAGGCCGCTTAGCGTTTATTTTTTCTGAGGGCTTTTTGCCGACGGTGGTACGAGTTTGATGGAGCTTTACGCTCCGTCAAACGTCTTGCGCACCACCGATTCCATGATGTTGGTGGATCCTGCGCCGACAGACTTGTTTTCAAGTCTGGCGGCCAATCCACCAAGCCCCCCGGGACTTGGGGTTGGTGATGGTTGGAGATCTGGTGGTTTGAGGGTTGAAAAGAGTCGCTAGCGGTAGCCGGGCGGGCCGCGTTTGTGGTGGGCGGGGACTTTTTCCGGCCGCCAATAGCAATGGTTGGGATCGGGAGGATTAGCCGAAT
>CAYPOV010000020.1:7297-24965 GCA_964412385.1 uncultured Geminicoccaceae bacterium | reverse complement strand
CGGGACCGGAAGGTGTTGCGGATTACGACTGGTTCGAATGCCTCGACGACTTCATGACCGCGCGCACGGCCATCGGCTGCGATAGCAGTAATTTTGCGGCTGATATCAGGGATCCGGACAAGAGCTTCGTTGCCGGCGAGGTATACTATGGCAAGATGCCGAAGTCCAAAGGCCGTGATCCCATTGCCAATGTGTGGCATTGGCTTGCGGGCATCAATTCCAAGTCAGACCACAAGGAAGCGTCTTGGTTGTTCTTGCAGTGGGCAACTTCGCGCCCCGTGGCATTGGAGATGGCGTCGGTCGGCATGACCACACCCAGGATTTCCGCTTGGGAGTCCCCCGATTTTCAGAAGGTGTTCGGCCAGCAGGCGGCTGAGGCTGCGCTTAGCAACTTGCTCTCCGCGGACGGTGAGCGGATGAAAGCCGCGTGGTTTCACCCGAAAGCTGCGCAGATCCTCACACCGTTTGCCGAAGGGATTCACGAGGTCGTGGCGGGACGTAAGGATGCCGAGACGGCCATGGTCGAGGCCACTGAGAAAGCCAACACGGCTATCCTAGTCTAGTGGGCTTATGAGCTTCGACCGTCATCAAGACGCATGTTCTATCGCGTCGTCTCTTGTTCGTTGAATCGGTACGCCTGCAGGGAGCCTCATCGTAAGCGATGTCCACAGATTCTGTTGGCGATGCGGCGGGGCGTTCGTCGGTAACAAATCCGGCGCACGGACAATCGCCAGCGTCGGTCAACGATCGCCACCTCTCTCTCGAACAGGTCTTCGGGTTCCTGGCATTGTCCCTTGTGGCGATCGGCTGCTTTTTCGTCTTGCGCCCGTTCATTACCGCGATCTTGTGGGCTATCGTCCTAGCCTTCTCGACTTGGCCGATTTACCGGAAGATCCAAAAACTGTGCGCCAAACGCGCGACCTTGTCGGCGGCGGTGATGACGCTTCTGATTGCGATTGCGATTGTCCTGCCGCTGGTTGCAATCGGTGCGCGTGTTGCGGAAGTCGGGCAAGACTACGTCGATGATGTCAGGCGTATTCTCCAGAACGGCCTGCCCAACTTGCCGCTTTGGGTCGGCAAGATTCCCATGGTCGGCGCGATCATCATGGATTTTTGGTCGGGCATCGCGGGCAGCAGCAGCGCACTTCTCGACCTGATCCAGCCTTATCTCGGATTGCTTCGCGATATCGCCATTGCAAGCGGTTTTGCAATAGGCAGCGGGGTCGTCGAGATCTCATTGAGCTTGCTAGTCGTCTTTTTCCTGTTTCGTGACGGCATGGATGCCGCGGCGCGCGCCACGGCCGTGATGGAAAAGATCGTCGGGCGACGGGCACAGGATCTTCTCCGAATAGCCTTGGGGACCGTCCAAGGCGTTGTCCATGGGCTCATCGGCACGGCACTCGTTCAGGGTATCCTTGCAGGCATAGGATTTTTCGTTGCAGGTGTGCCAAGCCCCCTCGTTCTCGGGTTTCTCTGCTTCATTCTTTCGATGTTTCCCGTCGGCGCCCCTTTGATCTGGATCCCGGCCACCATATGGCTTTTTCAGGAGGGCCAACTCGGATGGGCGATTTTTATGGGACTTTGGGGCGCTTTCGTGGTCAGCAGCGTCGACAATTTTCTCAAACCCTACTTGATTAGCCGTGGCACACGACAACCCTTCATCCTGGTTTTCATGGGCGTGGTCGGGGGGGCGTTAACGTTCGGATTTGTCGGGATTTTCATTGGCCCGACTTTGTTGGCTGTCGGTCACGCATTGATCGAACAATGGCTCAAGGGCACGTCTTCGTTCGGCCCGTCGAAGGATCAACGGCCGCGACAGTCTAATGCGCAGGTTTGACGTCCAACCTTGCTGTGAGTATCTACGCGCCTGCGTCGAGCCCTAGTGCGTGCGAGACACCTCTGTCATACCTTGGAGCCCCTGAGCAATGAGCGCTGATGGCGCGCCGTTAGAGCGCGGACCCCTGACCGATCTCGGCCTTTGGCCATTTGAGCGAGATCTTCCGGACCGCGTTATGCTTGGCGTGCGCGAGGGCGTTGAGGCAAAGAGCGCGCCTCCTGTGCGCATTTTTCTTGGCACCGAGGAAGCCCAATACCGCGCCGAGCGAGTTTTTTTCTATTCGATCGAAAAGGTCCGCGATCCGGCTCGTGTCTACGAAGTCTATTTGATGAAGAACCTCAAGGGCTTCGATCGCCGTTATTGGCGAACCGGTTTCACCAACTACCGCTATGCCATCCCAGATTTCGCGGGCGGTTCGGGGAAAGCCATTTATAATGATGTCGACCAGATTTATCTGACCGATCCCGCCGAACTCTTCGATCTCGAGATGGGTGGCCATGGCTACCTCGCGATTTCCTCACGCGATACCTCGGTCATGCTGATGGATTGCGCGCGGATGCAGCCCATGTGGAATCGCACGCGCGCTTCGACCGGTAACAAATACTCGCTTCTGAATGGGCCCTCGAAGATTTCCGGCTTGTGGGGGGCTCTTGATGGCCACTGGAATGCGCGCGATCTCGAATATGTCGAGGGTCGTACCAAATGCCTCCACTTCACGGCACTCCACCAGCAACCCTGGCAGCCGTTCCCGGAGCATTATTCATACCATCCCAATCCGCTTGGATATTTGTGGCACGATCTCGAAAAAGAGGCCGACGAGACGGGTTTTGAGATCTTCGATCGTCATCGTCCTAGCCCTCAGTTCAAATCGGCGATCGACGTGGCGGCCTCGAAAGATCAACTGTCCAAGACTACTGACGATGCTCCCAAGGACGCACTTCGTGTAACGCTCCATGCCAGCGATTTGAGTGACGCAAATGAGCTCGCAGGCAATTGCCTCGATCTTTCCGCAGACCGAAAGGAATGGCCGACAAACACTTTCGACAAGGTCATCGTCAGCGATGTCCTCGACCGGGTTCCGCCTGGGGATCTGGGGTGGATCATCGATGTGTGCTTCCGGGCGGCGAAAAAATCCATTGAATTCGAAGTATTGTCACGCGCGCATCGTAATCTCGGCAGTGCGAGATGGTGGCAGGACAGGATTGCCCTCGCAGCTCGCCTTCATCCCGCCATCGATTGGCGTCTGAACGCCCGGGACAACGACCCTATTCGTGCGCACGGCGCCGCATTTTCTTACATTCGACGTCGTCTCCATCGTCGACCCAGGGTTTGGGTCTTGGCCAATGGTCAGAACCCGCATGCAGAAAACACCATCGATCTTGCTCGAGCATTGGACTGGCCTTTTGAAGTCAAGCCCAATGCCCCGTCTGGCCACCCGGGCGAGCCGGGTCTCGTCATCTCATCCGCACCCCTCACGGCGCTCGATGGTCAGCTGATCAAGAAAAGGGCCCCAGACATTGTCCGCCATGTCCATGTCGGCCAACCAAGAATGGCGGTCGAGCCGATCGATCTCCTCTTGACGACCACGGGAGACGGTATCCCCGCGCGCCCCAATGTCGTGCACCTTGCGGCACCACCGATCGACACCTCGGCCCAGCGATTGGAGGAGGCCGAGCTGTCGGCATGGCAGAAGCGGCTCGCCAATCTACCAAGACCGATCACGGCAATCTGTCTTGGAAACGCCCTTGACGGCGGCGAGACTTCTTTGTCGCTTCTGACTTCGTTGTTAGCGTCGCTGAGATCGGAACCGGATCCTCCAGGTTCGTTCCTGGTCCACATCGACGACGACGTCTCGCAAGCGCACGCGCAGCGTTTCGGCCTTGCGTTCGGCGATACGGTTCATCTGATCGAACGTGACACGAGTGCTGGCTTGGCCTTCGTCGAATTGGCAGACGATGTCGTCGCCATCGGCGCAGACGGAGACATCCTGCTGTGCGCCGTGTCATCGGGGCGATTGCCGCGTGTATTGGTGCCTGAGGAGGAAGACGCCAAGCCTTCCTTGTTTCGGACGATCACCAATCTGCGGCATATCGTGTTTGGTGGCGGCACGACCTATCGCGGAACGCCCCATCAACAGCACTGGCCTGCGCGCTTGGTCGATAGTGCGATCGTCAAGGGGTGGATCAAGCCCGAAGCCAATCCCAAGGCATTGTGGCGCGACCTCGAAGCGCGCGGGCTTTGTCGTATTGGTATGAGTGGTGAGCCGGTGTCGCGCCCCAAGCCCCTGGTGGATCTGGAGCGTGCGCGTGAGGCGGTCGAACGCATGATGTTCAGCACGCAGCGAGCGGGCTAGTCCACAATCGCATGGAGACCTTCAGGCTCGCGCATCTGAGCGACTTGCACTTGCGAACGCGCGTCGGCGTTCCGGTCAGCTCACTGCTAAACAAGCGTGCATTCGGTTACGCCTCCTGGCAGCGACGCCGCCAGCAGCTTCATCTCCCGGAAACGCTGGAGGCGTTAGTTGAGGATCTCCATCGTCAAAAAGTCGACCACGTTGCGATAACGGGTGATCTCGTCAACATCGCTCTACCCGACGAATTCGAGGCGGCAGGGGCGTGGTTACACAAATTGGCCTTACCCGAGCGTTTGACGGTCATCCCGGGAAACCACGATGCTTATGTGCCGCGAGCCTGGCGCCAAGGCTGGCGGCATTGGCAGCCCTTCATGTCGGACGATGGTGCGAAGGAGGGTGACGAGGTTACATTTCCATTTCAGCGCGAGCGAGGGCCGTTGACACTGATCGGCGTGTCAAGTGCCGTGCCGACAGCGCCACTGATGGCCTCGGGCCGCGTTGGCGCCGGTCAAGCCGAAGTGCTCCGCGAAGTCTTGCAGAGAGCCTTGAGCCGAGACTGTTTTCGCGTCATCTTGATCCATCATTCGCCGGCACCGCGTGTTAGCAGTATCTATAAGCGGCTGAGAGACAGTGCGAGAGTGCGACGAGTCATCGAGATTATGGGTGCTGAACTCGTGCTTTCCGGTCATGAGCATCAGCTCATGTTTCACAGCCTCGTGGGCCCCACCGGCCCTGTACCCGCATTCTGCGCTCCGTCAGCCTCGCTGTTGTCGAATGACCAGCGCCCACGGGGTGGCTATGCAATCTACACAATCGGCCGTGGTCCCCATGGAAAGCTGCAGGGCGGATGGCATTTGGAGGTCGAGTATCGGCGCTTTGACCCACGGCAGGATGTTTTGACTACGGAGTTTATCGCACAGGTCGAGCCAGCAGCGGATCGCAGAACCTTGGTTCTTGCTCACAAGCATGACTGACGACGTCAAAATCGAGGCACGTGATGTCGCTGCTTAGCAATTATATTGTTGGTCTCATGGTTCGTCCCATGATGATCATGCTGGGCATTTCATTGCTAGCCTTGCTCGCGGAACGAGCGCTGAGCGTCGTCGATCTTGTGCTCGGATGGCAGGGAAGCCTGCTCATTGTCTTCGAGATGCTCAGCTATCTCGTTCCCCACTATATGGGGCTTGCGGTGCCGGCCGCATTTTTCCTTGGTGTCTTCATGGCGTTCTCGTCGTTGAGCCGAAACAGCGAGATCGACGCCATGATGTCGACCGGTCTGGGTCTGCATCAGATCGCAAAGCCTGCGATCCTTGCAGGGCTGGTGATTGTCGTCATTCATTTGGTTCTGTCCGGCTATGTCCAACCGTTCAGTCGGTTCGCCTATCGTGCTGCACTCTATGCCGTCACCAATGTCTCGTTTCAGTCTCTCTTAAGCCCCAATGTTTTCACGACGGTCGGCAATACGACCTATTTGGTCAGCGATCTCAGCGAAGACAAAATGACCTTCGACGATTTGTTCTCATTCTCGGAGGATGAAACCGGAAGCCTCACGATTACCGCAGAACATGGCAGGATCAACCGCACCGAGCCGACCATGCCGTGGCAGCTCGAGCTTGAAACAGGTATCCAACAATTGGCGCCCGTGACGGTCAAGACGGCCGATCAGGTGCAATTCCTGACGGTACGGTTTCGAACTTTTCAGACCGATATCGACAGCGGCCAAGCGGCCGTGATCAAGCCTCGGGGCCAGAACGAACGGGAACTTACGCTCCCGGAGATCTACCGGATGATGCAAGATCCTCCCTCGCATATCGATGCGGCCGAGCTTAGCGCCGAATTCTCCGGCCGTGTCGCGAGGGGGCTGTCAATCGCCTTTCTACCGTTCTTGGCGATACCGCTCGCTCTTGGTCGAAAACGCTCGCACCAGTCCTACGGTATGGTCGTCGGCATTATCCTGCTCGTCATCTATTATGAGGTGATGCAAACCGGCGAAGCTTTGGCTGATGACGACGAGGCCACCCCGTTGGTCGGGATTTGGCTGCCGTTTTCCGTTTATGCGACCAGCACGACGTTCCTTTTTCTCAATACCGCATTGCGGATGCCAGGACGCGAGCGCCTCGGATTGGTCGACCGCCTTGCTCTGCTCTTGAAGAATCAGAAAGAAGCGTCGTGACCACGCTGTCCCGCTATATTTGCGGGCATATCTTCATGCGTTTCCTTGGCTCCCTGATCGGGCTCGTGGCCCTAGCGCTTCTTTTCGACTTACTCGATGCCGGTGACGATCTTTTGGATGACGGTATTGCGAGCGTCGCCGATTTGATTGGCTACATTTTCTTGCGGCTGCCGTCTTTGGCCTCGCAAATGCTGCCGTTCGCGGCTTTGACCGGTAGCCTCATCTCCGTCACCACGCTTCTCAGGCACCGGGAGTTGGTCATCATATGGGGAATAGGCCAATCACCCTACGCACTCATGCGGGCGATGGCCCCCCTGGCCGTGATTTTGTTTTCGATGCAGCTCTTGATCGATACCATGCTTGTTCCTCCGACGCTTTCCGAGCTCAGAGTCTGGCAGGTTGGTGCCTTCAAACATCGTTTCACGGGTGTGGACGGAGGATATCTGTGGCTGCGCAGCGAGGGCGACGTCGTACGAATGTCGTCCTTTATCGACAAGCAGAACAGGCTCGAGGCCGTGACCATCTTCCGGCGTGACGAGAATGGCATGCTGGAGAGCCAATGGCGTGCGGAATCCGCAACGCAGCAAGGAGAGGGTTGGCGCCTCGACAATGTGACGATCATTCCCACTCGCGGCGATAGCACCTTTGAAGAGACACGCTTATGGAACGGAACGATCGAGCCCGAGAAAATCAAGCTGATCGCCACCCCACCTCGAGAACTCTCTCTTTCCCAGCTCTGGACCGTCATCACCAATGGTGCATTTGGTCTGAAACCAATCCACAGTTATCTGTTGTGGATTAATGCGAAACCGTCCCTGGCTCTCGTGCCGGCTTTGATGGCCTTATTGCCATTCTCACTTGCGCGACAGGCGCCCCGCCAACAACCCTGGATGACCCTTCACTTCCCCGCTGCGGTCCTAGGGTTCATGTATGTCGTCATCAGTGGCCTTGTGATTGCGCTCGGCGAATCAGGCTTGATCAACCCCTATCTTGCGTCCTGGCTCCCGCCGGCGTCCCTCGCCTTGGTGATACTCGCCATACCGTTGCTTTCCATGTCCGGTCGACCCTTCACGCGTGCTCAAAATGCCGGTGCGCAGCGGGTGCAAAGCTGAAGAAAGACACGTTGGCCCTAGTGGACGCGGCGTTCCCGACACTGAATGCGCGCCCCATTGACATAGCCGGTTGCTCTGAGGCGGCAGGCTCTAATGGTGTTTCGTTTGTCATCAACGATCCAGACATTGCGTCCACCCTGAACGACTTTGGATGAGACCTCGTCCTCATCATTTAGGCTGTGGCGCGGCACACTGGTCCCTCTGAGAATCATTGGCTGATGATTCGATGCATCGCTTTGAGTGGTGCTAGTTTCAAAGAGAATGATCTTGCCGCTGCTCTCCTGCGCGTCCGTCGGCCCTGTTAGAGCGAGGAAACTGGTCGCAAGGACGCAAGCGGCCATTAGAGTTTTGAGCATGGATGCCCCACATTGTGTTGCCTATTGTTGATGGCGGCACATAGAGGAGCAAGAGCACTAGCGCATCCTCAACCCGGCCCTGGGCATAGGATAATAGGGCCTAAACGGGTTATGTTGTTAACGACATTTCGCCCGAGAGACTGAAGCGCTTTGTGATCGCTTAAGCGGCGGCCCGATATTCGTGACTTCGGAACCAGTCATAGGTACTGCGCAAACCCTCTTCCAATGGAATGCGGGGGGACCAGCCAAGCGATTTCAGTTTGGTCACATCCATTAGCTTTCTGGGGGTTCCGTCCGGATAATCGGTATTGAACTGCAAAGCCCCCTCAAAGCCGACAACCCGCTGAATGGTTCGCGCCAAGTCAGCGATCGGCAGGTCCTCGCCGCAGCCGATATTGACGAACTCGTCCTCGCTGTAATTGCCGAGCAGGAAGACACAAGCATCGGCGAGATCATCGACATGAAGAAATTCGCGGCGTGGCGATCCGGTACCCCAGATCTCGACCTCGGCGGCACCGTACTCTTTGGCATCATGCATCTTGCGCATTAGAGCCGGAATCACGTGGCTGCTGGTGAGGTGAAAGTTGTCGCCTGGGCCGTAGAGATTGGTCGGCATGGCACTGATGTAGTCGGCACCATGCTGCCGTCGGTAGGCTTCGCAGAGCTTGATGCCTGCGATCTTGGCAATCGCATACCACTGATTGGTAGGCTCGAGTGGTCCGGTGAGAAGCGATTCCGTCGATAGGGGTTGCGGCGCCATTTTTGGATAGATGCACGACGATCCGAGAAACAGGAGTTTTTCGACGGAGACCTTGAAGCTTGCCCGGATAAGGTTGGTTTGGATGAGCAGGTTCTGTTCGAGAAAATCGACCGGGCTTCGATCGTTGGCGAGAATGCCGCCAACCTTGGCCGCCGCGATAACCACCACATCTGGCCGGGCCTGCGCCATCCATGCCTCGACATCGGCTTGGCTCAAGAGATCAAGCTCGCTGCGCGACGCCGTCAGGACGCTGCAGTCTTCAGCCGCTAGTCTGCGCACGATCGCTGAACCGACCATGCCCCGATGGCCCGAAATGAAAATCCGCTTGTGCGCCAGATTCCGGCTCGCTGCCATTGCGCGTCTCCTCGTTTGATTCTCCAATGGCGAAACGCTTCAGATCCGCCTCTACCATTTCTCTCACCAAGCTAGCGAAATCTGTTTCGTGCCGCCAGCCGAGACGACGTCGCGCCTTGCTCGCATCGCCACGGAGTTCTGGGACTTCCAGAGGGCGGAAATATTCGGGATCGATCTCGACCAGGATCTCGCCCGTTCGTGCATCCAGCCCTTTCTCCTCGATAGCGTTTCCCTGCCAAAAGATGGCGCGTCCGATCTCACCGAAGGCGAGTTCGATAAACTCGCGAACTGTGTGTGTTTCCCCGGTCGCCAGAACATAGTCATCGGGTGTGTCCGCTTGCAGCATGCGCCACATGCCATCGACATAGTCGCGGGCATGGCCCCAGTCGCGCTTGGCATCGAGATTGCCGATGAAAAGCCTGTCTTTTTTTCCGTGGGCTATCGCCGCGACCGCGCGGGTGATCTTTCGCGTAACGAAGGTCTCCCCCCGCTCGGGGCTTTCATGATTGAACAGGATACCGTTCGAGGCATGAAGGCCATAGGCTTCGCGGTAATTTCGGGTAATCCAATAGCCATAGAGCTTGGCGGTCGCGTAGGGGCTTTGGGGCTGAAATGCCGTGATTTCTGACTGCGGTGCTGGCGCGGAACCAAAAAGCTCGGACGTACTCGCCTGATAGAATCGTGTTTTTTCCTCAAGCTTGAGGATGCGGATTGCTTCGAGCAGGCGCAAAGTGCCGATGCCGTTGGTCATGGCGGTGTATTCAGGCAGATCGAAACTCACTTTGACATGGCTTTGAGCAGCGAGATTGTAGATTTCTTGGGGTTTTACCTCCTGGAGTATGCGCAGGAGGTTGGAGGTGTCAGCGAGATCGCCGTAGTGGACGTGAAACGGTAGCCCCGCTTTATGGGGATCGCTGTAGAGATGATCGATCCTCTGGGTATTGAGTGAGGATGCACGTCTTTTGATGCCGTGGACCTCATAGCCTTGTCGCAGCAGTAGAGTTGCGAGATAGGCGCCATCTTGTCCCGTGATGCCGGTAATCAGCGCTTTTTTCATGAGTGGTTCGCTCACAATTGGCCGGATATGCTGATTGCAGGTGCCACTCTATGGTTAATAATTCGTGAAGAGGCCGGGGGTGATGGCTGGCATGGACATCGGAGATAGTTGTAATAATAGTGCTCGCGGGAAAGCGATCTGGCCTTCAAATCCTGTCTTGGTTGGCATCAATGTACAGCGAAACGACTCGTTCAATTCGTGTGTCGGTTGAGCCCTTCTATGTTGACGAACAATCTTCACCCAATAAGAACCGGTTCGTTTTCGGCTACACGGTGTTGATCGAAAATGTTGGCGAGATGGCTGTACAGCTCATCAGCCGGCACTGGCAAATCACCGACGGGCTTGGAAGAATGGTTGAAGTGCGGGGTGACGGCGTTGTGGGCGAGCAGCCCTTGATCGAGCCAGGTGAAAGTTTTGAGTATACCAGCGGCGCACCACTCCCCACACCGTCAGGGATTATGACAGGGAACTATGTGATGCAAGGAGATGACGGTCGCTATTTCGATGTCCGCATTCCTGCATTTTCTCTAGATATGCCAGGGCTCCCAAACACGCTGAACTAGCAATACCGGGCCCTCCAAGCAGCGATAGGAAACTCAGCCACGTCCACGCATCAGCGAACGGTCCGCAATCCAAGGCGTGGTCTTGCCGTCATCTTGGATGGCCGTCCGATTGCACTCGCGATCGGTATTCTTCTCGTCATTTTGTCACTCTTCATGACGCCGCCATTGGTCGCGGACCTCGTCAGCGGGAATCAGGATTGGGAAGTCTTCCTGCTGTCTGCCGGAACCACGTCCTTTGTCGGTATCGCGTTGGTTCTGATGAATAGCGGCGGCGGTGGCATTGAGATCAATGTGCGCCAAGGTTTTCTTCTGACCACCCTCGCCTGGCTAGTGACAGCGATTTTTGCTTCGCTTCCGCTGGCCCTGTCCGAACTCGACCTCACGCTTGGCGAGGCTTTCTTCGAGGCCATGTCCGGTCTGACGACGACTGGCTCAACGGTCATTGTAGGCCTCGACAACGCACCACCCGGCATTCTCTTGTGGCGCGCGATTCTCCAATGGCTAGGCGGCATTGGTATCATCGTGATGGGTGTCGCCATTCTTCCGATTTTGAGCGTCGGCGGCATGCAGTTGGTCCGGACCGAAAGTTCGGATCTAAGCGAGAAAATTCTTCCCCGTGCCGCTCAGATCGCTTCTGCCATCGGCATCATTTATCTCGCACTGACCGTCGTCTGCGGCTTTCTTTATTGGTCGGCGGGAATGAGCGTGTTCGAAGCCACTGTCCACGCCATGACGACCATCGCGACAGGGGGCTTTTCTACATCCGATGACTCGATTGGTGCGTTCGACAGTGCGTCGATCGAATGGGTGGCGATCATGTTCATGACCATCGGAGGCATTCCCTTCGTTCTCTATATTCGTGCCACTCAGGGAGACCTTGGCCCGCTTCTGCGAGACGTGCAGGTTCGCTGGTTCATCGCCATCATTCTCTCTTCATCCGCAGCACTTGCAGTTTGGATCACGCTCAATGACCACCATGACGGTCATGGTGCGATGCGGCATTCGCTGTTCACGACGATCGCCGTTGTCACTGGTACAGGCTACGCCTCGACCAATTACGGTATCTGGGGAGCGTTTCCGGTCGCTCTCGTGTTCTTCTTGATGTGCGTCGGCGGTTGTACCGGATCGACCACTGGTGGCATCAAAGTCTTTCGCTTCACGGTTCTCTATGCGATCGCGCGCGTACAGATCAGACGCCTCATCCAGCCCAACGGTGTGTTTCGTGCGTTTTACAATGATCGCCCGATATCCGATGCCGCCGCGATTGCGGTGATGGCATTCTTCTTTATGTTCGCACTCTCCTTTGCGGTCCTCGTGCTTATTCTATCACTTCTGGGCGTGCCCTATCTGACAGCAATGTCGTCGGCGATCACGGCACTGGCCAATGTCGGCCCTGGTCTTGGCGACGTGGTTGGACCGTCCGGAAGTTTTGCCGGGCTGCCCGAAGGAGCAAAGTGGGTTATGGCTTTTGGCATGCTCATGGGCAGGCTTGAGCTATTTACGGTACTAGTTTTGTTCACGCCCATCTATTGGCGGGCCTAGAAACTTCGCAGATCCTGACCAGGTTCCTACTATGTTGTCATTCTTCAAACACCTTTTCGACGGCGAGCGTCCGCCAGTCGAAGCCGGCGATGGTTTCGAGGAGCGCCAGCTCGCAGCCGCTTGTCTGCTCGTCGAGGCCGCAACCATGGACGGGACGCTGGATGCCGAAGAGCGTCAGACGATGCTTGGGCTCTTGCAGCATCGCTTCCAGCTCGATCCGAGTGATGCCCAAGAGCTGCTCAACGAAGCCGAAGAGCGGGCACGCGAAAGCGTGGAATGGCACGGCTTCACGCGCGTAATCGTCGATACTTTTAGCGATGAAGAGCGCATCCAGCTCATTGAGATGTTGTGGGAAGTTGCCTATGCCGATGGCGAACTTCATGATTACGAAGCCAGCTTGCTTAGGCGCATCGCAGGCTTGATCTATGTGGGTGATCGGGAACGCGGCGATGCCCATGCGCGCGTCCGAAGCCGCCTCAACATCAAATGAGACCCAGAGAAAATCTACGTGCCATGACTGGTTGCGACCAAAAGTTCATGCGCGTTATGCAAACGCGAACCGGGCTTGAAAGCGGTGCCGCAATGCGGTACCTCCTCCTCAGTTAGCGGATATGGTATGCACAGACGCACCGGAGGGCCATATGCTGCGTGATCGGCGCCTTAACCAGCAAAGTACGATCTTATAATGAGCGGGGTGGAGCCAGCCATGCGTTCGCTGTCCTCCTTCCCGGCCCTCGTGTTGAACGCGGACTACCAACCTCTTAGTTACTTCCCCCTTTCGGTTTGGAATTGGCAGGAGACAATCAAAGCAATCTTCCTGGATCGTGTCGCGGTTGTCTCACATTATGACCGAGTGATCCGTTCACCTGGCCGCGAGTTCAAGCTGCCGAGTGTTGTCGCACTTAAACAATATATCCCCCAAAACCGCCGCCCGCCTTTCACGCGATTCAATGTGTTCTTGAGGGACAAGTTCACCTGCCAGTACTGCACCGATCAATTCCCGGCGCATGAACTCACCTTTGATCACGTGGTGCCCCGCTCGAGGGGAGGGCGCACCAGTTGGACCAATATCGTGACGGCCTGCAATCGCTGCAATCTTCAAAAAGGCAATCAGTTGCCAAGAGAATGCGGCATGCTTCCGATGAGTGACCCGAAAATTCCAAGCCCACACCAGCTTAGGCAGAACGGACGTAGTTTCCCGCCGAACTTCCTCCACGAGAGCTGGCGCGATTATCTCTACTGGGATACCGAGCTCGAGGCTTAAAACTCAGTGCTTACGGTCGAGAGAGCAGCAGGAACCTCCAGGTAAGGAGGACCGAGGCACTCGCCAGTGCGATCGCCCAGCCGATCCAGACGCCAAGACCTTCGAACCCGAGCCAAAATGCCAGAAGCCAGCAGGTCGAAAAACCGATGAGCCAGTAGGCGACAAGCGCCAGCAAGAGCGGAACTCGCGTGTCGTTGAGGCCCCTGAGTGCGGAGATCGCGATCACCTGGAGGCCGTCGAAGAGCTGAAACACCGAGGCAATACGCAGATAGAGAGCACCAAATCCAAGTGCTGCAAGTGCCATTGTGTCGTCGGGATCGAGAAAAAACTCGGCGAGGAATTCGTTGGCAAACCAAAACACCCACGCCATCGATCCCATAAATGCAAGGCCCAGACCTGCTGCAATCAACCCTTCACGTCGGACCCGGCTTTGCATACCTCGACCCGAGGCCATAGCAATGCGGGTCGTCGCTGCTTGGCCAATGCCTAGAGGCACCATGAATGTGATGGTTGTGAGCTGAAGCGCAATCTGGGTTCCTGCGACCTGCAGGGGATCGATGGTTCCCGTGATGTAAATGCCGGAAACAAAAAGGCCGACTTCCATGACCAGGGTTAAGCCGATCGGAAGACCGATGCGCATGGTTGCCCAGAAGGTCGGCCAATCCGGTCGCCAAAATCGATGCCAAATAGCATAGCGACGAAACGGTCGTTCTCGTGCACAGATAACCGCGACAACGAGAAACATTGCGAGCGACACTAAGCTCGTTGCGATACCGGCACCTGCCAGCTCCCAGGCTGGAAAACCCCAATGGCCGAAGATCAAGAGATTGTCGAGCAAGGCGTTAAGGGGCAGCGCCGCAAGCGTGACAAGCAAGACGATCCTCGCCCGATTGAAGACGCTGACAAAAGAGCGAAGCACAATCATGCCCGCCATAGTCGGCATCGCCCAAAGCACTGTCCGGACATAGTCTTCGGTCAGCGGAATGAGCACAGGGTCCTGATCGAGAAGCCTCAGAATAGGTGCGATGTTCCAAAGAAGGAGCATCAGCGGTACCGAGATTGCAGCCACAACCCAAATGGCTTGCCGGATCGCACGTCGCATCTGCCGTGGCTGCCGCGCACCAAAGGATTGGCCGATCATTGACGCGGAAGCTGTTGCGACTCCAACCAAGAAGAGAAGACACAAATGTTCGGAGGATTGTCCGAGTGCTATAGCGGCAAGCTCGATCGGCCCGAGCCGGCCCACCATCAGCACATCGGTCGTTATCATGCCGACTTGGCCAAGCTGGGTTAGGGCAAGCGGTGCGGCAAGACCCGCGACACCCCGGATGTCGGCCAAGAGCGACCGACGCGTGTCCCCTCTTTTGACGCTCACAAACGAAGGCTAGTCGTCAGGGTAACCGAAAATGCTCGGCTCGCGCCAATGAAACAGGCTGCGTTCGAGATCCTCGCCTAAGAAGATTTCGTCAAGATCGACAAGTGTCACCAAGCCTTGCGCGTCCTTGACAGCCCAGCGTCGAAGCTCGAGCGGATCTCGCTCGAACACGAGGGTTACCTCGCCCTGATCGGCTTTGTCTCGTTGGATCACGGTAATCCCGAATTCGTCACCGACGCGCTCAACTTTGGTAACTTCGACTTCGTCATGCAGATCAACTTCGTCATCGAGAATGAAAGCGAGGGGGGTACGCGATAACGGGATGCGGGTGACCTGCTGGATGCTGCCATCATAGTAAATCAGACTTCCGACCTCCGCGATCATCAAGATTTTGGAGGGAGGATCGTAGTCGATGCGCATCAGACCAGGGCGATCGAGCATGAAGACACCGGTCGTGCGTTCGCCGCTGGGCCCATATTGCTGGAAATCGGCACGCAATGTGTCGATTCCTTGCAAATAGGCCTCGACGTCCGAGATCAGTTCACGGTCCTCGTCAGAAAGTGCAGCCGAGAGGCCGGAGATCGTCCCAATCTGGAAGGCGACGACAAGACAGAGTTGTCGAAGGGCGCCTCTCAACAAGGACGTCGTCTTAGTAGTCTGTTGGTTCTTCACCATCGACACCGCCTCGGCCCATCAGGACTTGGCGCCGACCGACGTGATCGGCCGAACTGATCAGGCCATCTTGTTCCATTCGTTCGATCAGCTTTGCCGCACTATTGTAGCCGATCGACATCTTGCGCTGGAGATAGCTCGTCGAAGCCTTGCCGTCACGGGCAACAATTTGGACTGCTTGTTCGTATTGCCCATCGCCTGCGATGCCGGGAAGGCCAGGCTCGTCATCGCCGGTTGCGCCGCCCTCCGCATCGCCTTCCGATGTTACGTCATCGACATAATCCGGGACACCCTGGGTTTTGAGATGACGCACCACCCGTTCGACCTCGCCTTCCGTAACAAGCGGACCATGGATACGCGTGATGCGGTCGCCCGGCATGACGTAGAGCATGTCGCCTTGGCCGAGGAGTTGCTCGGCACCCGGTTCGCCGATGATGGTGCGGCTATCGATCTTGGAGCTCACGCGAAAGCTAATGCGGCTCGGCAGATTGGCCTTGATGACACCGGTGAGTACATCGACCGAAGGCCGTTGCGTCGCGACGATCAGATGAATCCCGGCGGCACGCGCTTTTTGCGACAAGCGCTGGATCGCAGCCTCGATCTCTTTGCCCGCGGTCATCATCAGATCAGCAACCTCGTCGACGACTACCACCATCAATGGCATCGGCTTCATTTCGATCGGATGTTCTTCGACGATCGGCGCACCGGTCCCGGGCTCGAAGCCGACGCGCACACGGCGTTTCAGTTCTTCGCCCTGCGCCTTGGCCTGCATGATCCTTCGATTGAACGCGAAAATATCGCGTACGCCGACATGCGACATCAGCCGGTAGCGGTCATCCATTTGCCGAACGACCCATTTAAGCGCGACAACGGCTTTGTGCGGCTCGGTGACGACCGGCGAAAGCAGATGGGGAATGTCTTCATAGATGGAAAGCTCGATCACTTTGGGATCGATCAAGATCACGCGGCACTCTTCCGGCGTGAGGCGATAGAGCAGCGACAGGATCATCGCATTGATCGCTACGGACTTGCCGGAGCCGGTGGTACCGGCGATCAAGAGGTGCGGCATGCGCGCCAAATCGACAACGATCGGCCGGCCCGCAATGTCCTTGCCGAGTGCCAGGGCGAGCCTCGCATTGCTGTCGCGATAGACCTCATGCTGGAAGATATCGCGCAAGAAGACGGTATCGCGCGTCTCATTGGGAAGTTCGATACCGATCACGTTGCGGCCAGGCACAACCGCGACGCGCACCGATAGCGCACAGAGATTGCGCGCGATATCGTCGGCAAGGCTGATCACCCGGGAGGCACGTGTGCCGGGTGCCGGTTGCAGCTCGAAGAGAGTGACGACAGGACCAGGCTTGACGTCGACGATCTCGCCACGGACGCCGAAGTCATCGAGCACTGTCTCCAATTGTCGGGCGACTTCGTCGAGTTGCGCTTTGGAAATTGTCTTGCTGCTACCGGCCTTGTTCTTGGCCAGATAGTCGATCGCTGGAAGCTCGAAGACACCGCCCTCGGCGTCGATCGGGAAGGACTCTTGCTCCTCCTCGGCTTTGCGTCTCTGTGTCTTGGGTTTGGATTTGTGAACCGAAACTCCATCCTGCTCCGCCGACGGATCGTCAGCTTTGGCAAAGCCACTCAGATTGGGACGTATCCGGCGCCTTCTGGAGTTTCCATTGTGGTCGCTTTGACCGCCGGTCCCGCCTGTTCCAATCATTTCGCGAAGCCGGCCGATACGCCAGCTAATGGTGGTCTTCTCGGGATCGAGCGTGACGGGATCGTCTTTCTCGGTATCAAAATCGAAGGCCATGGGTTGCTCGCGCGGCGCTGCGATTGGCCGAAGGTTTTTCGGCTCGCGATGTTCCCGAACCTTGGTCTTGCCGCGCCGGCTGGTTCTTCCGGCGAACTGTCGAACGTTTCTGGTGATGCCGCCGAGATCCGCGATCCGAAAGCCAAGCGTCGAGATTGCGAGGGCGATCGCAAGTACGCCTGTGACCCAGAGATAGTAGGCAGGCTGGATCAGGCTATAGGTTCGGATGAAGAGAAAATCGCCAACAAATCCGCCCAATCCGACGCGGTAAGGCCATGCGGCTTCAGGGGGCATAGGCCAATCCGCCAAGAACGCCGCCAAAGCCATGAGTGCGATGGGCAAGATTAAGATCGGAACCCAAGCCCACATTAGGGGTCTATTGACGAGGAGGAGAGTGCCCCATGCGATGAAGGCGACAGAGAAGAGCACGGCCGCAT
>CAYPOV010000020.1:0-7287 GCA_964412385.1 uncultured Geminicoccaceae bacterium | reverse complement strand
CAAGGATGTCCCCCACCTGATGTGCCCCGTGGTGACCGAGATGAGCAAGGCCGCATAGCCGAGCGACTGTAAAAGGAGGTCGGCTATAACTGCGCCTGGCGCACCGGTAGGGTTGGAAACAGCGGCGTTGGTTGCCTGGTTGAGGGAAGGGTCACGGGGATCGAAGCCGATGATCGCAAGTGCTAGATAGCCGCCAGCGAGGACCAGCAAGAGCCCGATGATGCGTTGCATCAATTGATGGGCAAAGTCTTTGACGCCCGATGCATTCATGAAGTCAGCCGACGTTGTGGCCATTAGAGTTCCTGATTCAAATGGGCGTGGGTGACGAAGCCCAGCGTGATAGTCTTCATGTGAGGGTCTCAATCACATCATCGAGTGCTTGATCGAGAATGGTTTCGTCCTGAACCATTGCGATTCGAAGGTAGCGATCGCCGGGATTGCGGTGTTCCGTGTCTGGCTCGGCAAGAAAAGCACCGGGCAGTGCCTTAACGCCTGCGCGACGCCAAAGAGATTGTGCTGCTTCAATGCCATTGCCGACATCCAGCCAAAGAAAGAAACCCCCGGGAGGATTGTAGAACCCGAGCCGGTCGCCAAATTTTTCGGCTGCATTGGCAAATTTACGGCGATAGCGCTCGCGGTTTGCCTCGACATGTTCCTCATCCCGCCATAGTGCGGCACCGGCCGCCATGAGAGGCAATGGCTGGACCGGAGCGCTATATCCGCGGAGACGCAAAAACGCCTTGAGGATGTCTGGGGCGCCAGCAACAAACCCCGAGCGCAATCCAGGTGCATTCGAGCGTTTTGAAAGAGAGTTGAAAACGAGGAGTCGTTCGAAGCCAGCCTTCATTGAATGGGCGACTTCCAACGCACCCTTAGGCGGACGATCGCGATAGATTTCGGAATAGCATTCATCGACCATTAAGATGAAATCATGGCGGTGGCTCAGCTCGATGAGCTTAATGAGATAGGCTTCATCGGCCACTGCGCCTTGCGGATTTGCCGGCGAACAAAGATAGAAGATGGCGCAGCGTTCGAGTAGGTGTTCGCTGAGGGCGCTAAGATCCGGCAAGAACTCGGTTTCCCTTCTGGCGGGAGCGAACACCGGTTCGGCCCCAGCCATGACTGCACCGCCGAAGATTGTCGCATAGAGCGGGCTCGGCATAATGACGGTCGGACGATTATTCAGCTCTTGTGCGCCGACAATGACGCTCATCACTGAAAACAGGCCCTCTTTGGTTCCGGCAAGCGGAAGCACGTTCTTGTCGGGGTCAAGAGCCTCAGCGGGCAGATGATAGCGTTTGATCAGCCATTCCGTGACGGCTCGCCTGTAGTCGCTCGTGCCGTTGGTTGGTGGATAGCGGTGCCAGAGATGCGCATGGGCTGAGACTGTCTGGGCAAGCATCGCAGGCGGATCGTGTTGCGGCTCCCCCAGTGCCAGATCGAATACCGTCCCGCCCGGTTCTTGGTCGGCAAGAAGTGCCGCCAGCCGGCGAAAAGGGAATTCGCTCAGCCGTTCGAGACTCGAATTGATCATAAGCGATCCATCGTGGATGCCGGATAGCCCAGTGTCTTACGGTGTAAAAGTCATGCCAATGCACATTAACACAAGGCGCCAAAGTCTTTCAATCTAGGGATATTTTTTTGTCGGAGAGGTGATATATTTGTCGGTCTTATGGCCAGGTGGAATGGGGAAGATCCAAATCATTTGCGACCGCTTCGAGCACGACCTTCCCGTGTATGACGTTGAGCCCCCTCAGGAGATGGGGATCTCGTTGCAACGCTTGAGTGTAGCCATGATTAGCCAACGCCAACGAGAACGGCATTGTCGCATTGTTCAAGGCTTGGGTCGAGGTGCGTGAAACCGCACCCGGCATGTTGGTGACACAATAGTGGATCACCTCGTCGACCACGTAGGTCGGCTGGGCATGCGTTGTCGGTCTCGAGGTCTCAAAGCAACCACCTTGGTCGATGGCAATGTCGACGACCACCGAACCCGGTCGCATGGCCTTGACCATGTCTTGCGTGACGATCTTGGGTGCCGCGGAACCGGGAACCAACACCGCGCCGATGACGAGATCGGCTGTCGTAACGTGTTCTTCGACGGCTTGAACAGTCGAATAGATGGTGTTGAGGGTTGGACCGAAGCGCATATCCAGCTCATCGAGACGCGCCAGGGACCTGTCGAGAACGTAGACTTGGGCTTCCATGCCCATGGCCATGCGAACGGCGTTGGTGCCGGAAACGCCTCCGCCGATGACGACAACCTTGCCAGCCTGCACGCCTGGCACGCCGCCAAGCAAGATTCCTGAGCCTCCCTGGTGTTTCTCTAGACAATGCGCACCCACTTGGACGCTCATTCGTCCCGCAACTTCACTCATGGGTGCCAAAAGGGGAAGCCGTCCTTGTTTGTCCGTGACCGTTTCATAGGCGATCGCCACACACCCGCTTGCCATGATGGCTTCGGTCAGAGCCTTGTCGGCGGCCAGGTGCAGATAGGTGAAGAGGATCTGATCTTCCCGCAGCATGGCACATTCATCGGGTTGCGGCTCTTTCACTTTGACGACCATCTGCGACTCGGCAAACACTCGTGCTGCACTGTCGACGATAGCGGCTCCGGCATTTTCGTAGTCTTTGTCGCTAAAGCCTGATCCAATGCCGGCATTGGTTTCGACGAGGACGTCGTGACCATGATGGAACAATTCGCGCACGCTTGCGGGTGTTAGGCCAACGCGAAATTCGAGCGTTTTCGTCTCTTTGGGTACACCGATCAGCATGGTCCACCTTCGTCCTTTGTGAGCTTAGTGATGTGGAGCATAAGCAGTACTCGGTAGTTTTCGAGGTAAGAGTGCCCATGCGCCCCGACGGGCGGGCCACCGTGGCGTTAAGTCACGCAACAATGATCAGGCCGTCGACGCTTGCCGGTGGTTGTAAGGCATCAATACGGTTAAGGTGGTGCATGAGACAATCCAACTTGGACGTCGCATGATCAGATGTCGTCTGTTTTCGATGATTTCTGCGCTCCTGGTACTGGCATGTGCCACTGCCGAAGCGACAGTTCTCGACGATCTTGAAGGCAAATGGCATGGCATCCTTAGTGATGAGGCCGGGCAGAAGGTCTCCGATCTGCCCGATGCGTCAATCTCGATCGAGAAGAGCGGGTCCGGCTTCGAGGCATCTTGGACGGGTGCCGATGGGAAAATTCGAACGCATGCATTTCGTAAGGTGGAAGGGCGAGACTACTACGCTGGGTCTGAAGACGGCGGCATCATGTCGATGTTTGGAAAGGGTGACGAGCCCGACCCTCTTGATGGTGATCCCCTGATGTGGGCGCGGTTGACCGACGATATGTTGATTATCTACACGCTCGAAATTACCGCCTCAGGAGAATATCAGTTATTGAGAAATAATTATTCGAAGATCGACAATGGCTTTCGCTTAGACGCTAGTATCTGGGTTCACGGAGACAAAGGTTTGACTGTGTCTGGTAATCTGGAACGATCCGGTGATTAAACGAATTTTCTCTATATCGGTAATTGCGATCCTTGTTGCTTTCTCGTCAAGCAGCAGAGCAAATGAAAATATTCCTCTAACTTCCCTGTTTGGATCATTTGTTGGCTATGCCGGACTCATGGACGCCAATCAGGAAGTTACCGAGCGGCGGGAAATGGACATCATCATTTCTCCCTACGAGGTTACCGGTTTTCATATCCGTTGGATCAACGTCACACTCAAGGATGGCCGGCGAGATTGGCAAGGCGTGACACGCCGGTCCACAGAGGTTGGTTTTGAGCCTTCGGATTATGGCAGTTTCTATGTTCGTGACGGCGCATACGACCCGTTTCGCACGAAAGACAAGTTTCAGCCGTATCTTGGTAGTCCGGTTCAGTGGGCATTGCTGGACGAGGTCGGTCTTCACGTTTATTCTTTTGTGATTGATGACAACGGTAAGTTCGAACTTCAAAGATACAGTCGAACGCTTGAAGACGGCCGGATGCATTTGGAGTTTGAACGTCTCGACGACGGGTTGGTTACGCGAAGCATTAAAGGCGAAGCGGTTCGAGCCGAGACCGAGTAAGTGAGATGATCGATCACTGAGGTCATCGTACACTCAAAGGTCTCATTGATTCGAGACCTTGTGTTCGTTGGATGCGATTGAAGGAAATTATGATGGCTCAGGGTGCGCGCTCTTTTGTTATCGCAATCATGGCGATGCTCCTCTTTGTGTCGGCAACGCGCGCTCAGGACGTTACCGTGTTTCGAATCGGCACCGGAGGGGTGACCGGCACCTATTATCAAATTGGCGGAGTGATTGCCGACGCCATTAGTAATCCGCCTGGCGATCAACCCTGCGAGCGTGGCGGCGATTGCGGTGTCCCAGGCCTTGTGGCGATTGCCCAGACATCGGGCGGGTCGGTCGCCAATCTCGTTGCGATCAGTCGCGGTCATATGGAGAGCGGGTTCGCCCAGAGTGACACGAGCTTTGACGCGACGCATCAACAGGGCGCATTCTCGGGTGACTTCCAGGCAGACAATGTGAGGAGCATTGCCGCACTCTTCCCGGAGCAACTCCAACTGGTGGTTCACAAAGAAAGCGGCATCGCCGGGATCGCCGACCTTCGCGGCAAACGGGTGTCGCTTGATACCGAAGATAGTGGAACCATCGGTGTCGTGCGTGACGTGCTGGCTGCCTTCGATATTTCGGAAGACCATTTACATGCCCGCTACGTCAAATCAGGAATTGCGTCGGGGGAACTCTTGCGTGGCGAACTCGACGCCTTCTTTATCATGGCTGGAACGCCGACACCGTCGGTGCAAGAGGCGCTCTTGAGTGGCGAGGCGGACCTCATCGGCATCAACGGCGCCGAGATTGACGCACTTCTAGAGGATAACCCCTCCTATTCAAAGACGATGCTTCATGCTTATGGCGACTTCGGTGAGGTGTCGACAATAGGCGTTCAGGCTCTTTGGCTTGTCGACGCCAACGTTTCGGACGAGTTGGTGCTCGATATCGCGACCGCACTCTTTCATCCCGAAACGATCGCGATGCTCGATGCCCTTCCCAACGAAGTCTATACGACGCCGGAAGATGCGACGCGCCATCTTGTCGTGCCGCTTCACCCCGGTGCACTCAAATACTATGAGAAAGTCTTAGAAGCTCTACCCACGGACTAAGAGCCTGCGAGGCCGATCACAGATATGTGCAGGCCATAGTTGCGCTCGCCCCGTAGAGCGGATCGCCTGTAGCTGAAGAAACTCTCCTTGTTGGCACATGTATCGATGCCAATGTCATCGATCTGAGACACGCCTGCGTCTTCGAGTTGGTGTGCCACAAAGGCCGGCAAATCGAAGTGATGTTTTTGGGTCTCTTCGTTGAAACAAAAAAACGTTTCATAGCGCTCATTCCGCGAGAGAATGCTTTGGCGGAAATCATCACCAATTTCATAGGAGCCCACAGCGATTGTCGGCCCAATCGATGCGCGGATGTGATCCTCGTCCGCACCCTCTCGCACCATCATTCCGACAACTGATTGTACGACTCCAGAAAGGGCGCCTCGCCAACCTGCATGCAGGGCACCGATCACTCCAGCCTGGGGTTCGATCAACAGAACCGGCGCACAGTCCGCACCCAAAACGCTCAAACATGCGTCGGGACGCTTGGTTACCATCCCGTCAGCTTCGATCGCCTGCAGATTCCATGATGTGCTATCGACCCTAACCGATGTCGCACTGTGAACCTGCTTGAGACTGATCAACGCGTTCGCCGGAGCGCTCAGTCGAGCAGCGACGCGGGCCCGATTTTCCTGAACTCGGGCAATTTCATCCCCTGAACGGAACCCGCAGTTCAGGCTCGCGAATGCACCTTCACTGACGCCGCCCTTTCTCGTGAAAAATCCGTGCCGGCAAGGCTCTATTGAGGAGAGGCTAAGCGATTGGATACAGGGAATGTCCACTCCAAGACGTTCCGTCATTGCAAGCTTGTACCAGAAAAGCCTGACGGCTCTGGCGAATCCGGTTGACTAAGAGCCATGACTTTGAAGAGCGTTCCCATCTCTTGGGGATTAATGAGCCGATTGATCGAGGTGTTGATCTCGGACGCGCGGTCTGGATTGGCTTCGAGCAGTTGCGAACGTCTCACCTCAATTCCAAGATGATCCAAGAATTGGCTTTGCGTGACCGGCCCTGAACAGTCGACACCTATTTCGCTCGCGACTTCAACCAGTCGCTCGAAATCTACGCGGGCCGTGAGATCAGCTTCTCCCACATGTGTGAGAGGCGAGACGCGCTCGTTTCGACTAATTGCCTGGAAGGTATCACCCAATGCGCCGACCCCAGCCCGCATGTTTGGCCCGGCCTCATGGGCATAATCGATAAAGAGGGCAATACCGCCAGCATCAATGAGGTGAAGAGCAACCGATTGCACCAGACTTTCGCGAGCAGGCGAGATCTCGAGAATGGCGCCGAGCGGCGCTTCCAACCTGTCCCAGTAGGTTGACGGCAGGGACCGGCCATCGACGACAAACGCAAACTGATCTGTTTCGCTCAGCCCTATCCTGCGTTCTCGCCATCCCTTTTCAACACGGGTAAACTGGCGGATGGGCAAGACATCGACGAATTCATTAGCCAGGAGAAAGAGCGGCATGTCGGGCTCGAGATCGTCGATCGAGCCGTGCCACTTTGCTGTTTGTTGCGCATGGCGAGCTTCAAACTCGATGGAGCTCTCCTGCTGTTTCTGCAGTGCGGGATTGATTTCAATCAGATGGAGACAGAGCGATTGGTGAAAGCCCTCAACGGATCTCGTTGATCTCAACATGTCGGCCAAAAGCGTGCCGCGGCCGGGTCCGAGTTCAACCAGATTGATGGAGTTCGGCCGTCCGAGCTTGATCCAATAGTCGGCAAGAAAAAGGCCCAAGAGCTCCCCGAAAACCTGAGAGATTTCCGGCGCTGTCACGAAATCGCCACCTTTTCCGAATGGATCTCTGGTTCGATAATACCCCTCTGTCCTATGGGATGAGACGAGCGTCATGAAACGGCCGATATCGATTGGACCATGAGCGCGAATGATATCGGCAATTAGAGCAGCAAGCGGTGTCAAGGTTGATTTCGCACCGAGCGCCCTCTGGACCAGGCAATCAACAAGACGCCGAATGCCACCATTGGCAAGGATAGGAGCTGTCCCATCGTGGCGTCTGCAAACAGAAACCCGAGTTGGGGGTCGGGTTCTCTATAGAACTCCGAAATGATACGGACGATGGCGTAGCCAATGAGAAAGATCCCGGAAAGACAGCC